>CAUZAY010000001.1:0-58325 GCA_963577695.1 Vicinamibacteria bacterium
TCCACCGGCTGGGGTTCATCGCTCTCTTCGGACCGTCGGAACGCCTGAAAATCTGCGAATGGATAGTAGCCCCGATGCATCGCGGTCACGAGCCGCCATTCCTCGGCGGTCCGGCGCTGGCTCACGATCCGCCCCATCGAGTGGCAGGTGGTGCAGGTCTGCTTGACGTCGGCGTCCTCGTACGCCTGGTCATCCGACCGGCGCTCGGCCTCGAACGCGGCTGGACCGGCTTCTTCGGGAGCCAAGCCAAGGTTGTTGGCCAGGTACCGGACGACCTCACGCGCCGTCTCCGGGGCGATCGTCAGATCATTCAGCATCACCATCCTGCGGATGGTCTGCTGCCAGCCCTCCGGCGTGGTACGCCGAAACGAGATGCGAGACAGCTGGCCGTCATCGTCCGGCCGATGACACGAACCACACGCCTGTCGCACCGTGGCGTCCGCGATCGGAATGCCCGGCTCCGCCGCGGCATCTGTCGCCTGAGCCGCCACGGTCGACGGGGCAACGGCCGCGAGCGCCAGACAGACAGCTGTCGCTAATCGGTGCGTGGGCGGAATGATGTGTGGCAGGCGCATACTCGGCGGCTCAGTCCGACCCTTTTTAGCATACGTCCCGCACGAGCGGCGCGAAATTCGCACACTACGATTCGTGGTCGCATTGACTCAGTCCGACCCGGGCGCGCGATAATGCGCGCCCCGCGGTCGCGGAGTGGGGCATTCGGGGTCCCCGCGGAGCGGCCGCGTGGGGTTCGGGGCGCAGCCCGTCTAGGGTTTCCGAGCGAGGCGTCCGCCTAGCGGCGTTGCTGCGTCGGTCACAGCCCACCTGGCTGCTCCCTCCTTGCGCCTGGCCAGACGAACGCCTCGCCCGGAAACCACCCGCCAGTATCTTGCAGAAACCTGCCAGATATCGAGCGGTGACGAGAGCGGTCAGGAGATATCCACGAGTGCCCCCTTGGCCAGGAGCACCGACAACGCCCCCAGAAAGTCGGGCAGGCTGACCGGGGGGCACCGCCGGATATACGCCTCGAAGAGGTCCGGCACCTGCTCATGCTCGGGGGCCAATTCCACCAGCCGCACCAGGTCGATATCCCGCAGGAATCGGACGCCATGCCCGTCGGCTGGCCAGGTCGGGAGGACGAGCCGCTCTTCGAGCACCACCTCCCGGGTGGTGAGCGCGGGTCTGGCTTCGATCCGAAGCCTGTCGCCGCGTCGTAATCTGATCTGGCGTGCCCCACGCAGCGCCTCGAAAGCGGCGAGCACGGCTGCATCCTCGCGTAGCCGGGCGATGTCGACATCCGCCGCCGGCTCTGGCCCCGCCGCTGGGTCCCCGGCGCTCGCGCGTCCTGTCCAGAACGGGTGCAGGTGACGCGCTGCCGCTTCGGCGAAGAAGGTCGTTGACTGCCGGACGGAGGCGTCGTGAATCTCCCGCTCCCGCGCCGTGAACAGCTCGAGCGCCACACCGGCGAGCGAGACGTTGGTCAACGAGGTGTGGACGACGACCGCCGCCAACCACGCCGACGCGAGCGCCTTCTTGACGCCGTAAGACGACAGGGGGTCGATGAACGAGGCCGCGTCCCCCACTAGCAGGACGCCCGGGCCACCGCAAACGTCTGCGTGGTACAGGGATGCGTCGCAGCCCCACGGGACCGTGTCCCGGGTCGCGCCCTCGAGCAGACCACGTAGCGCCGCCGTCTTACCGATCTCGCGTTCGTATCGGGAAATCACGCCGCGGTCGGCCCCCAGGTCGGTCGTGCGAGGGTCGACCATGACGGTGACGTAGCGTCGCTGTGGGGTGACCGGCACCGACCACGCCCAGCCATCCGCATAGGTCTCGACCAGGGTGTGACTGGCATCGGCGAGGCCCCAGCCATCGGGCCGCGTCCAGGTCGCCGCCAAGGCGAGCGTCGTCTGGGTGGGGTCCGCGACCCGGTAGCCACGTCGAGCCACCACACCGGCGCGACCGGAACAATCGAGCACGAAGGAGGCCTGCACTGCGTGGCGAGGCTGGTCTTCGGTGTCGTACTCGACGGTGGACACCGCGGGACCGGCGCGGCCGCTCGCTGACGCGAGCCGTACGTCGCGCACGAGCGCGCTCCTCACCACCTGGGCCCCGGCCGAGGCCGCAAGCCGCAGCAACAGTACGTCGAAATCGTGCCGCACCACCTGCCAGCCGGTGGCCCCGTCGACGAACGCAGCCGTCCGCGTGGTGCCCTCGCCCCACCACACCGTGTTGCCGGTGCTGGCCAGGAACCCGCCGTTGTTGATGGCGTCGGTGGCGCCGAGCAGGTCGAACAGCTTCTCGCAACTTGGTGGCAGCGATTCGCCTAGCGACCGCGTGTGGTCGACCGTTCGTGTCAACAACCGGACGGAGTGCCCCCACGAGGCCAGCAACCGGGCCGCGGCGGCCCCGGCCGGTCCACCCCCGATGATGACCGCGTCGAACGGTTCGATAACCACCCGCGCATTGTGTCCCGTGTCGCGACGGCGGAGCCAGCGGCACGGCTTTCCACATACAATCCCATCCGACCTGCAGGCACACTCCTGACGAGATCGGATCTGCCGTGTGATCGATCCGCACTTCCGCCGCGCTTTGACCTACCTGACGCCGTACTGGGGACGACTGACCCTAGTGCTGGTGCTGAGCCTTGTCTCGACAGTGACGTCGTTGCTGATCCCCCTACTCTCTCAGTGGCTCATCGATGACGCGATCCTTGGGGCTGACCCCGCCGCGCTGCGACTCGTCGTGCTGTCGTTTGTCGGCACCACCGTGCTCGGGTTTGGCCTCAACGTCTGGAGCGGGCTGCGATACACACGCGTCTCGGCCGACATCCTCTTCGACATGCGGCTGGCGCTTTACCGGCACCTGCAAGCGCTGTCGCCGCGCTTCTACGCCCGGACCCGCTTCGGCGACATCATGTCGCGGCTGAACACCGACATCGGCGAAATTCAGCGCGTGGCGGCCGAAGTGGTGCTGGCCTGGGTGGGCAACGTCCTGTTCCTGCTGGGCGCCGTCGGCATGCTCGCGTACCTGGACACGCAGCTCTTCCTGGTCGGCATCGCCCTGCTACCGGTCAGCGTATGGGCGTTAGTGCACTACCGTCGTCGGCTCGAAGGACGGGTCGAGACCCTGCGTGACCGTAGCGCCGACATCGGCAGCTTCCTCATCGAGACCCTGCAGGGCGTGAAACTGGTCGTGACGTCCAACGCCCAGCCGCGTGAAGTGGCGCGGTTCCGGGAACGGAACACCCGCTTCATCGACGCACTGATGGCGATGCAGTGGACCAGCTATCTGTCCGGCGGGTTGCCTGGAGCGGTGCTCTCTGGCGGCTCCGCGCTCGTGTTTCTGTACGGAGGGCTCCGCGTCATCGACGGCACGCTCACGCTGGGGACGCTCGTGGCGTTCATGGCCTACCAGATGCGGTTGTTCGGGCCGGTGCAAGCCCTGATGGGGCTCTATACAAGCCTGGCGACGGTGCGGGTCTCCCTGCGGCGGGTCCATGAAATTCTGGATGTCGCGCCGGAAGTGGTCGAAAGCCCTACGCCCGTCTCTCTCTCCGCCGTGCGAGGCGAGATCCAGTTGGACGATGTCACCTTTTCGTTCGATCGCGGCGCGCCGGTGCTGGAGCATGTCAGCGTACGGGTCGCGCCGGGCGAGTGCCTCGCGATCGTCGGACCGAGCGGCGGCGGCAAGAGTACCGTCGCGGACCTGTTGCTGCGTCTGGTCGACCCCGATGCGGGGTGCGTCCGGTTGGATGGACACGACCTTCGGACCTTGCGACTGGCGGAACTGCGGACCCATGTCGCGCTGGTAGACCAGGAGCCGTCGGTATTCCACGCCTCCGTCGCTGACAACATTCGCTATGGGCGGCCCGACGCCAGCGACTCGGCGCTGGAGGCGGCCGCGCACGCCGCCGGCCTCGACGCGTTCATCGCGACGTTGCCGGACGGCTTCGATACCACGCTGGGGGAGCGAGGCGCCGCCTTTTCGGCCGGAGAGCGGCAACGCGTGGCGGTGGCCAGAGCGTTGCTCGCGGACCCGACCGTGCTCGTGCTCGACGAAGCGACCGCGGCGCTCGACCCCCGGTCAGAGCGGAAGGTCATCGACGGCTACGAGACCGTCATGCGGGGGCGCACGACCATCCTCATCACCCACCGGGCCTCGGTGGCCAGCCGGGCCGACCGGGTCGTGGTGCTGGACGACGCGCGGATTGTCGAGGAGGGAACGCCGGCCGACCTGTTGGCGCGGTCGGGCCGGTTCGCTGAACTGTTCGCGGTGGATGGGGACGAGGCCAACGGTCCGCCTCGGTCATCGACGGCAGCCGAGCCTCCGGTGGCCGCGGGCCCAGTCTCGGGGGAACCGGGCAGCGCCCCGCCGACGGCAGAGACCACAACATCGTCCGAAACGGCCGGCGGGTGATGAGCGACCGACCGGTTCGGGTGGCCGTGATCGACAGCGGCGTCAATGCCTCCCACCCTCACATCGGCACCGTGGCGGGCGGCGTCGCCATCGCGGCCGACGGCTCGACCCATCCTGACTATCTCGACCGACTCGGGCACGGGACGGCCGTGGCGGCCGCCATCAAAGAACGCGCGCCCGGCGCCGACCTGCTCACCGTGAAGGTGTTTCACCGCGACCTCACGGCCCCGATCGAGGCGCTCGTCGCCGCCATAGACTGGTCCGCGGGGCAGCAGGCGGATCTGATCAACCTCAGCCTGGGTACGGCGAATCCGGACCACGCCGCGGTGTTGGCGGACGCGGTAGCACGGGCCATCGACGCCGGTGCGTTGCTGGTCGCGGCCGGCACGAGTGACGGTGTGGACTACCTGCCCGGCAGTCTGCCGGGGGTCGTCAGGGTCGAGCTCGACTGGGCGTGTCCGCGGCTTGGGGTGACTGTGACGGGGAAGAGTGCCGCCGCGGTGTGCCGCGCGTCGGGCTACGCGAGACCGATGCCGGGAGTGCCGCTCGAGCGCAACCTGAAAGGCATCAGTTTCGCCGTCGCGAACACCACGGGTGTCCTTGCCCGCGAACTGCGAGCCGGCGGCCGCGCGTCAGTCACGATCGCTTTCGAGGCCCTACGACGCGGCGGCGCCGGGAACGGCCAAAGAGACAACCTTTCTTCCTGAGACCTCAATGGACCGATCGGCCGGTGTTCAGCTTGGCGCGGCTGATCGGTCAGATCCGGTGCCAACGGGCGCGGACCGCCCGACGTGCACCGCGACTCGCTCCGGCGTTCCCGCGGGAACGTCCGCGGCCGACAGGCTCGCGCGTCCCAGGCTCGGCCGAGGAGAACGACCCGTGTGCGGGCGGTGAGGCCGCCCTGAGCGACGTGGACGAGAAGAGTCAGATTCAGGCGCTGGACCGGACCCAACCCGGGCTCCCGATGAAGAAGGGCCGCTGTGGGACGCTCACACATGACTACAAGCGCCACGGCACGACGACCTTGTTCGCTGCGCTGAACATGCTGACCGGTCAGGTCATCGGCGAATGCCACGGGCGGCATCGGCATCAAGAGTTTCTGAAGTTTCTTCGCCAGCTCCACCGCGCCTTCCCCCGTCGCTTGGACCTCCACCTCATTCTGGACAACTACGGCACCCATAAACATCCGACCGTGCGGGCCTGGCTGGCGGCCCATCCGCGTTTCAATCTTCACTTCACCCCGACCGGCGCATCCTGGCTCAATCTCGTCGAGAGCTGGTTCAGTCAGCTCACGCAGAAACGTCTCCGCCGCGGGGTGTTTCGCAGTGTCGGCGAACTCGTCGCCGCCATCGAGGACTACCTCCAGCACTACAACGACAACCCCAAGCCCTTCGTCTGGACTGCGACGGTCGATGCGATTCTAAAGAAGGTCGGGAAGTGTAAAGTTATTCTTGGGACACATCACTAGGAGTCGGCAGGAGAGCCGACCCGTCGGGCCGACTCTCACCAGGCGCAACCAGCGTTAATGGCCCTGTCGGGTCAGCGGAATGTCGAACTCACCGCCAGGCGTCTTGACGGAAATGGTGAAGGTATCGCCGGCCAGACTGTAACTGAGCTCTTCCAGACCGGCGACCTCGCCGTTGTTCTTGAAACTCACGGAGTTGTCGCCAATCGCGGTCAGATTCATCACCTGAAATCCGTCGTACCGCGGCTCCATCCCCGGGTTCCATTGTTTGAGGCGCAGCACCAGGGAATCTCCCACTTCCTCGACGACAATGAACTCCATCATATTCATGGCGCCGTCACCATCCATCCCTCTCACCAGCGAGGCGATAGAACCGCCTCTGGGCGGGGCCCAATTCTCTTCGAGACCGTCGCTACTGTAGCGCCCGGTCATCCAGGCGAGATCGGTGACCTTGGCCGACGGCCCCTGCGCGAGCGCGGGGACGGACACCAGGAGAGCAAGAATAGACAGGATAAGCAGACGCCGCATGGCACTTCCCTTCAGAGTGTAGGAACGAACACGAGGCCTTGGGGGGTCCCAGGAGCCCCGAACGAGCGCTTCGTGACGAGGATGCCCGTATCGGGCGGCGGACGTCAAGGCGAAGCCAAGCCGTGGGCGTGTCCGACGGCCCTGGCTGCTAGACACCCGACAAGAGGGGCAACTCCCCGGTGCTGTCGCCGAACGTCTCCACGTTGACGCCGAACTTGTCGAGGAGGCTCAACGACAGATTGGCCAGTGGGGTACCTTTCGGGTACACGAGGTGGCGATTCCCCGCCAGCCCATTCTCCGGTCCACCGATGACGACGACCGGCACACTGTAGTTGTTGTGGGTGTTGCCGTCGCTCATGCCCTTGCCGTAGAGGACGACCGTGCTGTCCAGCAGCGTCCCATCGGCCTCTGGAATCGACTGCAGTTTGTTCAAGTAGTACGCAAGGGTTTCGACGTGATACGTGTTCAGTTTGGAGAAGTCTTTCATCTTCTCCGGGTTGTTGCCGTGGTGCGACATGGAATGGTGCGCCTCCGGCAAACCAATCTCGTTGTAGGCACGATTGATGTTTTCGCGCGCCATCATGAAGGTCGTGACCCGGGTGACGTCCGCCTGGAACGTGAGGACCTGCAGGTCGAACATCAGCTCGGCGTACTCCCTGAACGTGTCCGGCACCCCGACCGGACGTTCCGGGAGATCGAAGTCGCGATTGGTCGACTCGGCCCGGGCGATGCGCTGTTCCACGTCGCGAATCGCGCCGAGATACTCGCCGAGCTTGGCCCGGTCCGGCCCGCCCAGCTTGTTCGACAGTGTCGCGATCTCCTGCGACAGGCCGTCAAGAATACTGCGGTCTTCCTGCACACGCACCGCGCGCTCTTCGGCGGTGTCCCCACTGCCAAACAACCGCTCGAAGACGAAGCGCGGGTTCGTTTCCGCCGGCAGCGGCATCGTGGGGCTTTTCCACGCCATGGAGTTCATGTAGGCGCAGGCGTAGCCGTGGTCGCAGGCGCCGACGACGTCGTTGCGATCCACCGACACTTCCAACGACGACAGCTTCGAGTCACGGCAGATGCGCTCGGCGATCAGTTGATCGATGGTGGTGCCGGCCTGCACATCCGCACCCTCGGTCTGCTTCGGATGCACCGAGCTCATGAACGCCGGAGCGGCGCGTGGGTGCTGGCCGCCGGAGTCGCCCTGGTCCGTCGCCGGGAAGTTGTCCAGGCCGGTGAAGACGAGCATCCGATCCCGGTAGGGCTCCAGCGGCGTCAGGGTCGGCGAGAGCTGGAACCGGACCCCCTCGGTGGGCGGCGTCCAATCGAACATGTTGGCGCCATTCCCGACGTAGATCGCCGCGAACCGCGGCGTCCCCGGAGCCCGAGCCGACAGGGCCGGCACCATCGCATCGAGGAACGGCAAGGCCAGCGTGGCGCCCATGCCGCGCAGGAACGTCCGTCGGGGTAACGCCATCTTGGTGATCACCATGGACAACAGCCTCTCATGTTTCGCACGTCAGTTCGCGTGCTCTTGCGCCATCCGCATCTGAAACGGCGTGCTGGCGACAATGCCTTGTATGAGCGAGGCAAAGGCGTAGTTCTCGGCCGCGGCCGCGCGCTTGATCTGCCGAACCACGGGCGCATCCGTCGCCTCCAACCCTCTTCCCAACGCGTAGGTCAGCAGTCGGTCGGTCACCGTGGTCAAGAAGTCATCCGAGTGACTCAGCAACACCGCGCGAAGCTCGGCCGGGCCGGCGAACGTCGTGCCGTCGGGGAACTTGGCTGATGGGTCGATCGGCACACCGGACGGATAGATCTCCCGCCATTCGCCGATCGCGTCGAAGTTTTCGAGCGCGAAACCGAGCTGGTCCATCTGCGCGTGACAACTCGCGCAGACGGGGTTGGCCCGGTGCGCCGCCATCTGCTCGCGGATCGGGAGCACCTTTCGCGGGTCTCTGTCCTCTTCGAGGTCCGGTACGTCAGGCGGCGGCGGCGGTGGCGGGGCGCCGAGAATGTTGTCCAGAATCCACTTGCCGCGGATGACCGGCGAGGTTCGATTCGCTCGCGAGGTGCCGGTGAGAATGGAACCCTGCCCGAGCAGCCCGCGGCGAACGCTGTCGGCCGGCAGCGATACGCGTCTGAACCGCGCTCCGCGCACGCCGGGAATCCCGTAGTGAGTCGCCAGCCGCTCGTTCAGGAACGTGTAGTCCGCATCCAGCAGGTCGAGGACACTGCGGTTTTCGCGGATGATGCTGTCGAAGAACAACTGTGTCTCGCGCTCGAAGGCCGTCCGTAGTCCGTCGTCGAAATGGAACAGCAGCTCCGGGCTCGGCTGCAACGCGGCCACATTGCGGATGTGCAGCCACTGGCCGGCGAAGTTGTCGACCAGCGCCTGGGAACGCGGGTCCGCCAGCATGCGTTGCACTTGCTGTTGCAGCACGTCAGGTTCGTGGAGCGTCTCCTTCACCGCCATGTCCACCAGTTCATCATCCGGGATGCTGCTCCAGAGGAAGAACGCGAGACGCGAGGCCAGTTCGAGATCGGAGATGCGATAGGGCGTATCGGGCGCGACCGACGCCGGCTGTGCCTCGAACCGGAACAGGAAGTTGGGGCTGACCAGTATCCCTCGCACCGCCAGTTCGATGCCGGACTCGAACCCGCCGGCGCGCGCCCCGTCACGATACAAGGACATCGGAATCTCGAGATCCGCATCGGTCAACGGGCGCCGGTAGGCTCGACGTGCCAGCGTCGCAATGATGGTGTTCGCGCAGGCCGCGTCGTCGGCATCTGAGCCGGCCGGCGGCGTGCAGACGAGCAGTCGGCGACGGCTGGGCGAGTCGCCGACAGACGCGGCTCCGGCCGGTGGAGCAGTGATCGTCACGCTGGAGATCGCGGGCTCACCGTTACCCGCGCGGTAGGGATCCCGACGCAGATCCGGGTCGAACAGATCCTCGACGTAGGCCGAGGTCTTGGCCGCGAAGTACACCTGCACCTGATACGCGCCAGCCTTGACCGGAACCTGGAATCGCAAGCTCTCCAGGATCGCCTCAATGCGATCGTCTCCGCGCAGCCCCTCCAGGGCGGGTCCCCCGACAATGCCGGTCCAGACCCGGACCCCGTCGAGACTCACGTCGAGCTGATGCGGCTCGGCCGTGACCCCCACGAATCCCCCGTCGACGCCCCCTTCTCTCGGCCGCATGTCGAAGCGGTAGTCCCCGTCGACCGGGAAGTAATAGCGAAACACGGTGCCACCCCGCGACCCGAACGGCAGGTCATCGCTGATACGGTCGCCCTGATCGCGATCGGTGGGCACCAAGATCGTCTCCGGCGGTGGCGACCCCCGTAGCCGTCCCAGTGCCATCTGACTGATCTTCGCGGCCGCGCTCAGATACCGCTCCGTCAGGGCCGACGACAACGTCAGCGCGTCCGCATTGTTGTCGAACCCGTACGCCGCGTTGTCCGCCGGCAGCAGAGACGTATCAACGTCCACCGCAAACAGGTCGCGCACAGCGTTGCGATACTCGGCGCGGTTCAGTCGATGCAGCGTGGGCCGGCCCGGGTTGGGATGCTCCAGCGCACCGCGGTCGAGCTGGGTCTCGAGCCACGTGGCCACGTCATTCGAGGAGGCTGCGTCCGGCCGCGGCCGTCCGGCCGGGGGCATCGCGCCCGTCCGCAGCTTGCGGACGACCTGTTCCCACACGTCCGCACGCGCGGGCACCTGGGCCATATCCAGGGTGTCGAGCGCGAGCCCGCCGATCTGAGCCCGTTCGTTGTGACACGCGAAGCAGTACTGCCGCAACACGGCCCGAACCTCCGGCTCGGCCACGTCGGCGGGCTCCTGGGCCAGGCGACCGGGAGCCGGCGACGGGGTCGGACCTGCCGCGCCCATCTGCGCGTGAGCGAAGACGCCGGCAAGGATACAGACGAGGCCGATGACCCGCGCCGGTCGACGGGGCGTCATTTCGCCAGGACCTCCTCGGGAATCGCGGCCGCGCACGGAGCCGGGCACGCGATTTCCTTGGCACCCAACGCCCGCAGCAGCACCGCGGTCTGCGGGTGCGCGGCGAACGAATTGCCGTACTCGACCCCGTCGGCAACCCGCAACGGTGTGCGTCCGTCTTTGGCGACAACGTCCAGCCGCGCACCCTGATCGAACAGATACTGCACCACGCTATTGGCGCCCCGATAGGCCGCCGCATGCATGGCGGTCTCTCCAACATCGCTCACAAAGTTGACGTCCGCTCCGTGCTCTTCCACGAGCATCCTGACCGCCTCGAGCACCTGGGCTTCGTTGGCACGGTCCTGGTTCGACGCCCAGGAAATACCGGCCGCCGCCATCAACGTGGTCGTGTTGTCCACGGTGTTGATCGTCGGGTCGGCTCCATGCTCGAGCAACACACGCATCACCTCGACATCCGCGGCCTTCGCCGCGAGCATCAACGCGGTCGCGCCCGTCATGTGCCGGCGATACCGGGCGCCAGACCATCTTGGCTCCTCCTGCGTGTTCCGCCCGTTGACGTCGGCGCCGTGCGCCAGCAACGACTCGATCACGCGCAGCCGGTCGAGGTTCACGACGATGAACTGATCGCTGATGTGCCAGTTGGCCACATGCACCGCGGCCTGCAACGGTTTCCCGAAGATATTGCCCCTCGGCACCGTCTCGGAATCGCGCTCGCTGTAGCCGATTCTCCTAAACTCCAGCGGCATCGGCCGGGCCCGGACCCCCTGCACCGTCAGCCGAGTCGATCCCCCCTCGACGTTGGGATCCGCGCCTTCATCGAGCAGGAGATCCACGAGGTCTTCGTGTCCGTTGATCACCGCCATGAGCAACGAACTCGCGCCATCAGGACGCTGCTCGTTGACGTCGGCCCCGGCCGCAAGCAGGGCCCGAACGGCGGGGAGGCTCCCCTTCCGCACGGCAAACATGAACGGCGTCGCGCCGCTGTTGGAGTGCGCGCGGGTGTCCGCACCCTGATCGATCAGGGCTTCGACGACGGAGACGTGCCCTTCGATCGCCGCCCACATGAGCGCGGATTGTCCGTTCCAGGTTTCTGCCGCGTTGATGTCGGCGCCAGCGCCCACCAGTGCGTGCACCGCATCCACGTGTCCGGAACGCGCCGCCAGCATGAGCGGCGTCTCGCCCGCATTCACCGCGTGCCGCGGATCGTTCGGATCAGCACCAGCGGATACCAGCTGCTCGATGATCGCCGCGCTGCCGTTTTGCGACGCCAGACCGAGCGGCGTCACTCCATAGTTGTTCGACTGGTTCACGTCGGCCCCGGCGCCGATCAACAGCGCCGTCGTGTCCGCGTCGTTCACATACACGGCCCAATGCAAGGCGGTCGCGCCATCGCCCAGTGCCGCGTTGACATCGACGCGTGCCTCGATCAGCGACCGCACGGCAGCCGTATCGCCCCGCCGCACCGCGTCGACCAGCGGCACGTCTGCCCCGGCGGCCCCGAGGCTGCTTCCCGCCAGGCCTAGACCGGCCACGATTACCGCCACCGCCGGTACACATCGCACTCGCATCATTGACGTCCTGTAATGACTTCAAATCCTACTATGTCTAGCAGCCCGTGGGAGAAGTCCTCTGCAGGAGTGCGATAAACTTCCCGCCGGAATCATGAATGTCGAACTGTTCGCGCAACAACTGGCCGCCCACCTTCGGCTGACCCGCCCGCTCGTATGCGTCGATCTTGAGGCCACGGGCGTCTGGCCCGGGCAAGACCGGATCGTGCAGATTGCGACCGCGACTATCTTCCCGGACGGCCGCGTGTCGACCTGGTCATCGCTGGTGAATCCCGAGCAGGCGATACCAGCCGCGGCCCAGACGATCCACGGCATCAGCGACACGATGGCGGCGTCTTCGCCGACGTTCGCGCAGTTGGCTCCGGAGATCGCGACACTCCTCGCCGAGCGCGACCTGACGGGCTACAACGTCGAACGGTACGACCGCCGACTGTTGGCCGCCGAATTTCGACGGGTGGGACACGAGGATCCGATGGCCGATGCCCGGGTCATCGACGCCTACACCATCTTCGCGCGCCAGGAGCCTCGCAGTCTCGACGCGGCGTTACGTTTCTACGGGGTCGAGACGGGAGAGGCCGCACGACGCCAGAAGCGATGTCGAGGCCACCGTCGGCGTCCTGGCCGCGCAACTCCACACGTATCGCAACCTGCCGAAGACGGTCGACGCGCTACACGCCTGGCTCTACCCGAGCGACCCGAACCGCATCGATGCCGACGGGAAGCTCGTGTGGCGTGACGGCGTCGCGACCGTCGCGTTCGGAGCCCAGGCCGGAACCGCTCTCACGGAACTGGCGGACAACGACCGCAGCTTTCTCGAGTGGGTGCTGCGCAAGGACTTCTCGCCCGAGGTCAAGGCGATCATCGAGGCGGCCCTGGAGGGACGATTCCCCGTCCGTCCGCCGGCAGAGTCGGGTTCGACTGCGGGTGGGTGAGGTCGTCAGTGAGGTCGCCCACCGGCAGGGAGTCGTCGTCCCACGGCGACCGGCGCTGGGTCACGAAACCGACACTCTGGCGAGCACCCGTGTCGTCCGTGCCCCAACGCCGCCGAACGCGTCGCCCTTAGGCCGTCTCCGGCATCGCCATGATCGGAATGATTTCGATGGTGCCATCTGCGACGGTCAGATGCGGACAGGTCAGCGACAGACGCTGGATCCCCTTCACGCTCTTGCCTTCGAGGATGCAGTAGCCCCCCACGAAACTGGCGTGGTTGCCCGCTCGCTTCGCCTTGACGGCCTTCGCTTTCCCGACGATCTGCGTGGCCGAGGAACTCTGTACAGCCGCGCCGTCAACAAAGGCGCCGGACTTGACCAGCTTTTCCATGTACGCGCCCCACTTCTTCATGAGGCGTTCGTTTTCTTTTGGCGACAGCTTGCTGCCGTCTCCGCCGCGATACAACACTAGGAACCTCGCCATGATCAATCTCCTCAAAAAGTGGACCGTGGGTGCGAGTATAGCGGCATCGGTCGAGCGCGTCGCCGCGGGGAACGGTACGATGTGCCAGGTACGAACTAAGCAACAGAGTGGAGGATCCCGACATGAGAGCCTTGACGCTGCACCTTCTTCTGATCGGGTGCGTGCTGGCCGCGGCAGTCCAGCCGATACACGCCGCGCAATCGGATCCGCTGCAGGCGATGGTGCTGACCGGTCAGAACAACCACGGCTGGCAGGTCCTCAGCGCCCACTACCAGAACATCCTGGAGGACACGGGCCTGTTTGAGGTGGACGTGGTGACCAGTCCGCCGCCGGGCGGTGACATGACCGATTTCGCCCCTGACTTCAGCCGGTACGACGTCGTGGTGATCGAGTACAACGGCGACGAGTGGCCGGACACGGTCAAGCGGTCATTCGAACGCTACATGGAGCAGGGCGGCGGCATGGTGTACGCGCATGCGGTGAACCACACGTTTACGGACTGGCCGGGCTTCAACGAGATGATGGGCATTGGCGGCTGGGGTGGGCGCGACGAGACGGCGGGTCCCTACGTCAAGTACCGCGACGGCAAGATGGTGCTCGACCACCGACCCGGCCACGCCGGCGAGTGCGTGGACGCGCATGCGTTCTCGGTCGTCACCCGCGACACGGCACATCCGATCATGCGTGGGCTTCCCTCTGCGTGGCTCCACGGAACCGACGAGCTCTACAGCAACCAACGGGGTCCGGCCAAGAACATGACCATCCTGGCCACCGCCTACTCGGACCCCGCTCGCGAAGCGCACTGGGGGGTCGAAACCCACGGCACCGGAGAACACGAGCCGATGATCTATACCGTCGAGTACGGGGAGGGTCGGGTACTTGGCACCGCCATGGGCCACGTTGACGGCGGCGCGCCGGTCGGTTCGGGGCCGTGGCCGGCCATCGACTGCGTGGGGTTCATCACGTTGATTCAACGCGGCGCCGAGTGGGCGGCTACGGGCAAGGTCACCCAAACGGTTCCGGCCGCCTTTCCGACCGCGACCGAGGTCAGTCTCCGGTAGTGCGCGGACACGCTTGTGCCCCATCGAACCGACGCGTACCCTGAGGCGTGGTCCTAGTCGCGGCCGTCGGCACACTGCCCCGCATCGCGCCCCAAGGGAGTTTCAGATGACAGCCCATCGTGTCTTCGTGTCACACACCACGTTCCTCTTTGCCGCCACGTTGCTGGTGTCTCTGGCCGCCAGCCCGGCCGCGGCCCAGACGCTGCGCACGGCCGATGGCCGGCCCGACCTGCAGGGAGTGTGGGACTTTCGCACCATGACGCCGCTCCAGCGCCCGAGTGACTTGGGCGAAAAGGCGTTCCTGACGGCCGAAGAGGCCGCAGCGCAGGAAGCCGGTGTGGCCGCGCGGCGCGCCCGACTGCTCGAGCCGAGCGAGGTGCGGACCGAACCGCTTCCGGCCGGCGGCGGTGGTCGTGAGGTTGGCGGCTACAACGACTTCTGGCTCGACTACGGCACCACGATCGTTGGCGATCGCCGGACCTCTCTCATCGTCGACCCAGCCAACGGGCGTCTCCCGGCGCTGACACCGGAAGGCGAGGCGTTGCGACAGGTCGGCTCCCTCTGGGAAGACCTGCCGATCGACGGGCTCGTACGCGTCCGCAGTGCGGGGACCGGTTCCGACTACCCGGAAGACCGCGGACTCGCTGAGCGCTGTCTGGTCGGGTTCAACAGCGGGCCGCCGATGATGCCGAGCGGTTACAACAACAACATGCAGCTGTTCCAGACGCCGGGCGCCGTGGTCATTCTCAACGAGATGGTGCACGACGTGCGCATCATCCCGCTCGACGCACGACCGCATCTTCCGGGCTCCGTCGGCCAATGGGCCGGGAGCTCGGTGGGTCGCTGGGAGGGCGACACGCTCGTGGTCGAAACGACGAACATGACCGACAAGACGGCGAGCTTCGAACCATCGGCCACGACCGCGATCGGCACCGGCGTCACGATGACGTTGACGGAACGGTTCAGCCGACTGAACGAGGACACGCTGCTCTACGAATACACCGTCGACGACCCGACCATTTTCACCAGTCCGTTCACCGTCGCCGTCCCGATGCGCCGGTCCGACGAGCCGATGTTCGAATACGCATGTCACGAGGGGAACTACGGCCTGCTGAATATCCTGACCGGAGCCCGGGTGGCGGAGGCCCGCTAGGTTTCCGCGCGAGGCACGTTTCAGCCGCCCGTCAAATCACGGCGGGGACCCGGACCAGCACATAGGTGATGTGTCCCCCCTCGGGCACCAGGTACCCGTGGGGCGTCGCGGCCGGGATGTGGAGCATGTCCCCGGCGGCCACGGGGTACCGCGTCCCACCGGCGATCCCTGACCCGAACGTCCCATCTCGATCGAGCATCTCGCCGCCGACCAGCAACTGCCCCGCCCCGCTCTTCACGAACACCAGGTCAATGATGTCGTCGTGAATCTCGGGACGCCCGTCGGCGTCGCGATGGATGAACCGGAAGCGATGGGACCGTGTCGGACTCCCAAAATCGGCGAGCGTCTCGCGGGCGGAGCGATCGGGTCGGATTCTCGTGGCCAGCGACGCGTCGCGGCGCGCCAACTCGTCGGCGCCCCAGCGCACGAAGCCGGGTGGTTGTAGGTCGAGAACAGGCGCGTCGTCAGGGATCACACCCCCGGCGAGCAGCGCGGGAATGCGCACGAGCACGTAGGTGATGTAGCCTTGCTCAGGCACCAGGTAGCGGTGCGGGGTATCGGCCGGAATACGTAGAATGTCACCCGGGCCCACAAAGTGCCGCACACCACCGACGATGTCCGTGCCGGTGTACTCACCATTCTCGCCGCCGGTAATGTCGATCAGATCGCCGCCCACGAGCAACGTGGCCGCCCCGCTGTAAACGTAGACGACGTCGTCGATGTTCGCATGCTGCTCAGGCACGCCGTCCGCGTTCCGGTGGATGAGTCGGAAGCGATGGGATCCACTGGGGTGACCGTATGCGGCGAGCGTCTCGCGAGCCGAATGATCGGGACCCACACGCGCGGACAGCGCCGCGTGCCGCCCCCGCAGATCGGCCTCGGTCCACTTGACGAAACCAAGCTCCTCGGTCTGCAGGGCTGGGAGCGCGACCGCCGCCGCGAGAACGAACCGGAGTGACGTCGTCATGACCCGCTCCTTTGACGATTCAGTGTGCCCACGGATCGTAGTCTCCGAAGCTCCAGAGATACCCCTCGAGATCCTTGCAGGTGTAACCGCGGCCGCCGTAGTCCTGGTCCTGGATGTCCAGCACCATCTCGGCCCCGGCCGCCTTGGCACTCGCATAGTGGGCGTCGGCGTCTTCTACGACCACGTAGGCGCTCTGCGTGTTGGTGCCGGCCTCAGCCGGGGTGGAAACGAGGTCGTCGTAGCCGCCGCCGTGCGTGGACGCGCTTCCGAGCATGATCATGCCGTGGCCGAAGACCAGCTGAGCGTGCGCGATGGTTTCACCCTCACCCGGCACGACGAGCTGCTTCTCGAAACCGAACGCGCGGCACAGCCACTCGATCGCTTTCGGCGCATCCTTGTAGCGAAAACTGGGAATCACGGTAGCGGTCGTGTCTTGGGTCTAGACATGGGTGCTCCTCCTAGCAGCCCATGGTGAAAGTCCCGCTGCATTCGACGGACGCTGAATCCCGTCGATCTGCGTTGTTCATCGGTCGCATACTGCCGGTATTCTCCCTCTTCTCGCCTTGTTCGACGGGCCCAGCGCCCGTCTCGGTGCGACGCGCGACTTTCACCACGGGCTGCTAGTGTCCCGCGCGGACCATCGGGTACGGCCGAGCCCGGTCAACGGTATTGGACCGCCCGACTCAATGCAATGCGTGGTTGCACCACGGGCCGCACGCCCGAGTCGCTCACATTCGGACCAATCCGTCGTCTCCCCTCCCGGGCCGGGGTAAAATCCCGCACCTGACTCGTGGGTCAATTAGGACCCTGGTCGAAATAAAGTTGCCATCTTTGGCGCCGCGGCGCCTGGCCGGCCAGGCGCGAGGAGCGCGCATACCGGGAGTATGTAAGCGACGAGCAACGCCGACGGGCGGGATGCCCCGGCGGCCAAAATGGTAACTTTATTTCGATCAGGGTCCTTAGTTCCCACATCCAGAATCGCGTCCAACGGAAGGAACAACCATGGCGGAAGAAGACGCCCCGGCAGCCACGCCGGAACCGGAGCTCGCGCCGTACCTGCTCGAATCCGCTCGTTCGAGCCGTTCGAAGTGCCGTACCTGCAGACGAAAGATCGAAAAGGACACGCTACGGCTCGGGATTCTCCTCGAAGGCCCATTTGGCACGGGCTACCTGTGGCATCACCTCACCTGCGCCGCGCGGCGTCGACTCGAGGACGTCGAAGCCGCGTACGAGCAACAGGCGTTCGCCGATGGACTGCAGGTGCCCCCATTGGCCGAACTCCAGGCGCTCAAGGAGAAGGCGGAGCAAGCACGGGCGGAGCGTAAGGAGCTGCCATACGTGGAACGCGCCCCGAGCGGGCGCTCGAAATGCAAGAACTGCGGCAAGGCCATCGACCAGGACGCGCTGCGCGTGGTGCTGGCGCGGGAGGTCTCCTTCGGCAACCAGGTCCGAGCGACCCCCATCAACGTCCACCCCGAATGTGTCCACGCGGAACTCGAATCGGAGGACTGCATGACCGAGGTCGACGGGTTCGAGGCCCAGCTGCGCCAGAACAGCACGCTCGAATCGTCGGTCGTTGATGAAGCGGTGGCGGCCATTGGCGTGCTCGAAGGCTAGTGTCCTGTGGACCGCGCTTCTGGTCTTGGCCGCGGCCTCGGCCGCGGCCCAAGCGCCTGACGAGGACTGGCGTGTCTTCGACACCGAGCATTTTCGAATCACGTATCCGCTGCGGCTGCGCGGTCTGGCCGTGCGCGTGGCCGACCGAGCCGAAACGGGCCCGCACGGGCCTCCAGGCGCAGTTCGACGAGCCGCCAGCGGCCGCCATCGACATCGTGGTCACAGACCACACCGACGCGAGTAACGGATTCGCGACCGTCGCCCCCTGGAATCGCATCACGATCTTCGCGCCGCCTCCCATCGAGGGGTTCGAGCTAGCGTACTTCGACGACTGGCTCGAGCTCGTCGTCACCCACGAACTGGCCCACATCTTTCACCTGGACCGACGGGGACAGCTAGGTGCACTGGCCAAGGCCGCGTTCGGGCGGGCGCCGGTGCGCTGGCCGATCTTTCCGAATAGCGCGTTGCCCCGGTGGGCGGTGGAAGGCCTCGCCACCTACTTCGAGTCGTCGCTCACCGAGGCGGGACGGGTCCAAGGCACGTTTCACGAGATGGCCCTCCGCACGGCGGTCCTGGAAGGCGCCTTCGAGACGTTGCCGCAGGTGTCTGGCGAGACCCAGGTCTGGCCAGCGGGGAACCGACCCTATATCTATGGCTCGCTGTTCTTCGATCATTTGACCCGAGAGTATGGCCGGGAAAGGATGGCCGACTTCGCCCGCGCGGTCGATGGACAAGTCGTGCCGTTCCGCATGAACGCCGCAGCCCGGCACTCGTTCGGCGTCAGCTTCACCGACGCGTTCGCCCAGTGGGCCGGCACGCTCGACACCCGATACGCCGGTTTGGCGGCTGAGTTGGAGCGACATGCGCCACTGACCCGAGGCGAGCCGATTGCTGGGGACGGGCGCTGGGCGCTGTACCCCACACTGGCCCCTGACGGCGCCACCCTGGCGTTCGCTCGCTCCGACGGGTCGTCCGACGCCCAGATTCATCTAACCAGCGCCACCGGCACCGCCCCCCGCACGTTGACCCGGACCAACGGCCTCACCCAGTTGGATTGGTCCCCGGACGGCCGGGTCGTGTTCTCGCAGATCGAGTTCATCGACCCCTATCGGAGCTACAAGGACCTCTACATCGCGAACCCGGCGAACGGCCGCATCCGCAGGGTCACCCGCGGGGCGCGGCTCGATTTTCCGTCGGTCTCCCCGGATGGCGGACGAGCCCTGGCAGTGCAACAGGGCGAGGGTCGTACCTGGATCGTGGTAGTGGACCTGACGACCGGCGCGGTCTCGCCGCTGGTAGAACCGGCCGACGACGTGCACTGGGCCTACCCGGCCTGGTCGCCCGACGGCCGATGGATCGCGGCATCACGTTGGGAGCCCGGCGCCTTCTACGACCTGCTGGTCCTGGACGCGACCGGTCGAACAGTGGACCGGGTGACCAGGGACCGGGCCATCGACCTGGCGCCCACCTGGACCCCAGACTCGCACCGCGTCCTGTGGGCCTCGGACCGAACCGGTATCCCGAATCTCTTCGCGGCGGACATCGGAGACGATGGCCGGGCGGGCGCGATCCGCCAGGTCACCAACCTGCGCACGGGCGGGTCGTACCCGGACGTGGACCTGACCGCCACGTGGATCTACTTCAGCGCCTATCACGCGGACGGTTGGCGTGTGGAACGTATTCCCTACGACCCTACGACGTGGGTCAGCCCGGCTCCCACCAACAATCGATTCACGGCTGGCGGTGGAACCACCTTCGAACCCGATTCGCCTCGCGCTGGCGTCAGCGTTGAGGGCGAGGAACGTCCGCACCGACCGTTCCCATCACTGTTCCCTCGGTTCTGGACTCCCATCTTCGCGGGCGGCGAAACGCGCCGCGGCACGCGGGTGCTGGGCCCGCGCGTGGGGATCTCGACCTGGGCGATCGACACCGTCCAGCGCCATGCGGCCGAGGCCGCGCTCAGTTACGAACCCCAGGGCGATCGGTTCAGCGGTGGCCTCAGGTATTCGTTCGCGGGCCTGGGCACGCCGATTCTCGGCTTCTCGGTGGCGCAACGCCACACATCAGCGGGGTTCGCGGCCGAGGACCCCTCGACAGACGGCGTACCACCGGGACGGCGGGACCTTTTCCTGGTGACACGGGAGCAAGAACTCCGAACCGACCTCACCATGATTCGACGGCGGGTTCGCAGTATCGCCACTCTCTCGGTGGGTGCGTCCTATGTCTGGGAGCGTCAGCAACTGCTGAATGACAGCCTGGCCACGGAGCGCGTCTTTTCGCCAAGACGACCCACCAGCGGCCTACCCCAGCTCGATGCGACGGCGAGCTACGTCAACACGCGTCTGCACGCGTTCTCGATCAGCCCGGAGGACGGCATCCGTGGATTCGTCAGGACCAGACGGCGATGGGACCCCGCCGTGCCGGCCTCGCTCGCGGGAACACCAGGCGCGGACGCCTCCTGGACCGACCTTTCCGGCGACATCCGGCTGTACAAGTCGGTCGGGTTGCCCGGGTTCGCGAACCACGTGCTGGCGTTCCGCGCCAGCGGTGGACGGGCATCGGGAAGCGGCGCCGACGCGTTCTTCTACAGTGTCGGGGGAACGACGGGACAGGCAGAGGCGATCACCGGGTTGACGCTGCTCAGTGCGTCCGCCCGCCCGTTCCCCATCCGCGGCTACCCGTTCGGCATTCGCTCCGGGTCCAGAGCCTGGTCGGCATCGGTCGAGTATCGGATGCCGCTCGCGCGCGTGAACCGGGGACTGGGGGGCGTCCCGCTGTACCTCGACTGGATCAGTGGCAGCGTGTTCGTCGATGCCGGCAACGCCTGGGGCCCGCGCGTGCCGCTGACCGGATTCGACAACCCGCGCGACAGCCCCCTGGCCTCGGTCGGTGGAGAACTGCTGATGAACGGGGTGCCCCTGTGGACGGCGCTCACGGTCCTGCGGACCGGCATTGCGGTCCCGCTACGGGACGAGGGCGGGCCAACGGCGTATGTGCGGCTGGGGTTGCCCTTTTGAGCCTGAACCAACCCGGAGCTGGGCCCCGAACCCCGCGCGGGCGCTGTGCGGGGTCGCCGCAGTGCCCCACTCCGCGCCCGGCCGTCCGGGCTCGCCATCTCCTGCTGTTCGCACTCATGGCCGCGCCAGCGGCAGCCATCGCGCAGCCCCCAGTGACGGTGACCGGGCACGTGATCGACGGTGTCACCCAGGAGCCGCTGGCCGGGGTGCGGGTCGAAAGCGGCCGCGACGCCGTGACCACCGAGCTGGGTGGCCGTTTCTCTATCGACGTCGGCGTGGCCGACACCACACTGCGATTTCAGGCCGACGGATACCTGGACACGGTCGCACTCATCGACGGGCCGGAGCTGGAGGTTCGACTCTTCCCGAACGCGTTCGCCGAAACCGTGGAGGTGCTCTCGGGAACCGACCCGCAGGAGCGACCCTCGTCGACCCCCGTCGCCCCGGCCGACGTCTTTCGAGCCCCCGGCAGCATCGACAACGTCTTCCGGACACTCGACACCCTGCCTGGGATTGCATCCACCGACGACTTCGGCAGCCGGCTCGCGGTGCGCGGCGGCACGCCTGACCAAAACCTGACGGTGATGGACGGCGTCGAGGTGCACAACCCGTATCGTCTCTTTGGCATAGCCAGCGCGTTCAACCCCGAAACGGTCGAAAACTTCCAGCTGAGCGCCGGCGGATTCGGCGCGGCGTATGGCGATCGGTTGTCGTCCCTGCTGATCGTCGAGAACCGCCCGGGCGACGACGAGTTCGGGGGGTCCGGCGCGTTGAGCGTGACGGATGCCAACGTCGTGCTGGAAGGGGCGACGCCCGTTGGAGACAACGGCACCTGGCTCTTCAGCGCCCGGCGCACGTACTACGACCTGGTCGCAGGGCGTCTGCAAGATCAGACGTTCCCGTCGTTCGCGGACCTCCAGCTGCAAGCGGGATGGAAGTTCGGCGCGGGACATCGGCTGACACTCACGGGACTGCGCAGTATCGAAGACGCCGACCTGAATTTCGACGTCAACCGGGAGGGCGAGCGGGCCGCGCTGGGGTCGGACGTGACCAATGGACTGGCGTCGGCCCGTCTCGATGCCATCCTCGGCGAGCGCGCCACGTCGACGACCATCGTGTCGTGGTATCGCAACCGGGAGCAGCTCAACTTCGACGGCCAGGTGCGCGCCGACGCGAGGCGCTCGAACACGCCGGACAGCGACCTCGCATTCGGACTCAACACCATCCTCTTCGACCGGTCGATCGACGTCCGTGACGTCTCGATGCGACAGGAACTCGGGGTTCAGGTATCACCCCGACACCTCCTCGGCGCCGGCATCGAGCTGCATCACCTCGAGACGGGTGTCGGCTTCACCATCGTGGGGAACCGGAACCAGACCCAGGCGAACGGGTCGAGCATTCAGGGCGGCGCGGGACTGCCCGACAACCTGCAGTCCGCGCTGCGCGGCACCCGGAGCGGACTCTGGCTACAGGACACCTACACCCCGTCCCCCCGCGTGTCGTTCGAACCAGGTCTGCGGGTGGATTGGAGCACCATCAACGGCGGCACCACACTGTCACCCCGCATCGCGGCGAGCTACGCGGTGGGTCGTGGCGCGCGCGTGCGCGTGGCGGGCGGGCTGTACACACAGAGCCCGGGCTACGAAAAGCTCACCCAGTCGGACTACTTCCTCGATCTGTCGAGTCCGCGTGAGCAAGGTCTACGGCACGAGCGGGCGACACACGTCGTAATCGGCCTCGAGCAGGCATTGGCTAGGGCGCTGACGGCGCGGGTCGAGGGCTACTACAAGCGTTTCGACGATCTGCTCCTGGGTCGCCTCGAGAGCGAGCCCGAGCGACTCGAGCGACTCGCGCAGTACGACTTTCCCGAGCCCCTGAGTGCGAGTGTACCCACCGCGCCACTGATTCTGAGCGCCCCCTCGAACGACGCCGGGGGCACCGCCTACGGACTCGACGTGTTCCTCAGCCACACCGACGCGTCGGCGCGGCTCACCGGGTGGCTCTCCTACGCGTGGGGTCGGGCGAATCGCGAGAGCTACGGCCGGCGGTACGCGTTCGAATACGACCGACGCCACGCGTTCAACGCGGTGGGTCGCTATCGGCTCACCAGTCGGTGGGAGGTGGCAGCGACCGCCCGACTCGCCAGCGGCTTCCCGCACACCGCCCCGGTCGGGCTGCGGATCTCCGCCGTCGAAGATGAGCGGGGCCGGCTCGTACCGGAGACAGACTCAACCGGAGCCTTCATCTACACGGTCGACTACGGCAGCATCGACAACCTGAACGAGGCGAGGCTACCCTACTATGCCCGTCTCGATGTCAGAGCCACATACCGACGAGGCCGGTGGTCCCTCTACGTCGAGGTGCTCAATCTGCTCGATCGGGACAACGCGGTAAGCCTGGACCCGCGGCTTAGGCACGACCCGGACTCGACAATGCCCCGACTCTCGGAAGTGCCGTCTGAAGGTTTCCCGCGCATTCCAACGTTTGGTCTGCGCGTGCGGTTTTAGTACTCAGACGGGGCTGCGCCCCGAACCCCACGCGGTCCGTCGGCCGACCTAGTCCTGCGGGGCTATCCGCCTCAGTGCCTCGCCAACCCCACAATCGCCACCAGGATAGCTGTTCCGACCCTTCTGCCGGGAGGGCGTCGGTGGCTACCCGTTGACCGGATAGATCCAGATCTGGCCCTGCTCCTCTGGCCCGACCACCAGACCACGCGTTGACCGTCCGGGCACTGGAGGTGGCGAGGGCTCTGTAGGAGGTCGGCGTGGACCAGCGTGGGATTGCTTCTGTCGCGGTCGATCCTCATCAGCCTGTCACTTCCGGAGACACCGGCTCACTCGGCGCGCACGTTTTGCTACGGCCCCCCTGGTCAATCGGATTCATGTCTTGACCTCCGCGCGAGCGACGGTGGCCGCGATCGAGATGACCACGGTCATCGCGAGCCCCCCCGTGAGAGAAAGCCCTCGGTGCTTCATCAGCATCCGAGCGCCGAGCCGGACGTCCAGCCAGCCGACGTCCAGCCACGGGAGTCCGCGCGCGGCACGGGTCGCCTCGCGAAGCTGCGAGACTCCGCCCAGCTCTACTCGCGCCGCCCGGCGGGCCTGGTCAGTGCTCATGCCCCGAGCCACTTTGTCGGCCTCCGAGAGCGCCAGATGCGTCGCCAACTCCTCGTTGAACTCGCGGTCGAGTCGGTCGGGGCGGAGCCAAGCCCGAAGCTGCGCCCACATGGTCCGCAATCGCGCCGGCACCGGTCAGCTCCGCTCCGCCGGCTGCAGGACACGCCCGATCACCCCGGCGATTCGCTCCCAGTTCTCGGTTTCGGCTTGCAATTGGGTCCGGCCAGCCTTGGTCAACGTGTATTACTTGGCCCGGCGGTTGTTGTCCGAGGTTCCCCACTCGGCACTGATCCACGCTTTCTGGACCAAACGCACCGGACACAGGTAGATCGTGCCCTGGTTGACGACGAGCGCGTCCTGGCCGACCTGCTCGATTCGGCGGGCGATGCCGTAGCCGTGGAGCGGGCCGAGCTGTTCCAGCGTCTTGAGCACCATCAGGTCGAGCGTGCCTTGAAGAATCGGAGATTTGGTGTCTGTCATGAACCCTTACATGTGGGATGTAAAGACGAGAGCGACAAATTCCATGTGGGATGTCAAGAGGAGCGATGTCGGGAGCCGCCCCGGGACCACCGTTCCACCTGGCGGTCGATTTCTACGCGGGCTACTCGGGGGACGGAGTCTCAACGCGTGTGGCCAACTGATACACCCCGCGCGCCGGTGTGGTCGCGTAGCCGTCGGCTACCAGCGCCCGATTGCCGAGACCGGCCTCGGGGCGGGACAGCCCGGTCACGCGAGCCAGTTCGCCGGGAATCGTCAGCCCGGCTCCCGTCAGAAAGCATCGGGCGATTTCCCGGACCGCGTTGTCGCGGCGCACTCGCCGGGTGAGCGGTGTCGGAAACCGTCCGATGCCCAGCGTCCAGATGTAGGTAAACCTCGGTTGGTAGACGACCTCGCTGGGGACGACGAGCATCACCGCCTGGAGCTCATCCAAGGCTCGTGTAAACGTCCGTCGATCGGTCACCCCCGATTCGGCCCGCAGATCCGCCGTGGCGAGCTCCCACTCCTGACGCAAGACGCGCAGGACCCGACGGGCGTCCTGGCTCAAGTGCCGCGTCTCGTCGGACTTTCGGATACCCCACACCGCATGAAAGTAGGGGATCATGCGCGGCGCGAGGAACATCGCTTTGCCGCGCGACAGCTTGGCGTAATACGTCTTGCCGCGCCGCACGAGCTGGTCCTTCAACTGCCAGGTGAGCGACGCCTCCGGGTCTTTCTGGACGTTGCGCGGCATCACGGCGTCGCGGCGTCCACATACCGCGACATAGAGCGATGGACCCGGACGGCGTGCGTCAGTGAGGCAAGCGGCGAACCCGTTGCGCTCGACGAACCGCTCCGCGTCGAGGGGGGTCTCGACCTGGAGGCTCCCTTCCCGCTGCCAGCGTTCGTCGCGGTAATCTTCGATGTCCGGTGGGATGTGCGGGCGAGGTCTCATGCGGCTGCGCGGCTGGGCTCATGCGTGAGGCTGGTCAGTCGGCGTCCACCCGGGCCACGTTCGCCGAGTCGTCAGCGACCTCCACGATTGAACCGTAGGATACCGCGCGCGCGCCGCCCCGTCCGCGCGATATGATTGGCCGCATATCGGAGGCATCATGAACAGATTCGCGCCAATGCTCGCCGCCACCACCACCCTCGCGCTGTTGCTGCCTGGAGACGCGGTCGCGCAGATCGCGGAGTTCGATCTGGACGTCATCGAGTCGCCCGCACTCGACGGACAGCGCTTCGGCGAGGCCGGTCAATACGAGCTATTGCGAGGCATCGTCACCGGGGCAGTCGACCCGAACGACCCGCGCAACCAAGACATCGTGAATCTTGATCGCGCAACTCGGAATGACGCCGGGCGGGTGGCGTACCGCACGACCGTCGAAATCTACCGACCGGTCGACATGACGCGGTGGAACCGCGGGATTTACCACACGGTGTCGAACCGCGGCCGATCCGGCCCGGCCGAGGTCGCGCTCCTCGAACGGGGCTTCGCGTTCGTACAGGTTGGATGGCAAGGTGACCTGACCCCCACCGACTCGAACATCGTCGCCTACCTGCCGGTCGCGACACAGGCAGACGGTGCGCCGATCGTCGGTCCGGCGCTCGAGGAGTTCATTTTCGACGACGCCGAGCAGGTGTCGCGTCGAACCTTGACCTATCCGGCTGCCTCGCTCGATTCGCGCGGCGGGATGATCTCGGTCAGGGCGAGTCAACGCGCGCGCCGCGAGACCCCGACCGATCTCGACTGGACCTTTGTGAGCCCGACGGAGGTCGAGATTACGCGACCGGCCGGATTCGATGGCGGTGCGATCTACGAGTTCATCTATGAGGCCAAGGACCCGATCGTGATGGGCCTCGGCTTCGCCGCGATGCGCGACGCCATCTCATTCCTGCGGTACGAAGACACGGATGGCACCGGCCACACCAATCCACTCGCCACCGGAGGCCTGCCACGCACGGCGATCTCCCTCGGCGTGTCGCAGAGCGGTCGAATGTTGCGGGACTTTCTGTATCAGGGCTTCAACGAAGACGTGGCCGGCCGGATCGTCTTCGACGGCATGCACCCGAACATCGCGGGGTCACGCAAGAGCTTCACGAACTATCAGTTCTCTCAGCCGGGTCGCTGGCAGAAGCAACACGAGGACCACAACTACCCCGGCGACCAGTTCCCTTTTACCTATGCCACGTTGACGGACCCGATCAGCGGCCGCACGGATGGGCTGCTCGAGCGATGCCGCGTGTCGGGCACCTGTCCGAAGATCATCCACAGCGACGGCGAGGCGGAACTCTGGCAGGCGAGGGCGTCCCTGGTCGTGACCGACTCCCGTGGCCAGCACATCGAACAGCCGGATAACGTGCGGGTGTACCTGATTGCCGGTGTCCGACACGGTGGTGGCCCCGGCGTGCACGCGGCGACGCCGACACAGGGCATCTGTCAAAACCTGAACAATCCCCTGGCGCTGAGTCAGACCCGCGCGGCGTTGAGCCTCGCGCTGCAGGAGTGGGTGGCGCACGATATCGAGCCGCCGCCGAGTCGGTTCCCGACCGTGGCAAACGGCGGACTTGTCACCGCCACCAGCATCGGCTTTCCGGATATCCCGGGGGTGACATACTCAGGATCGTACAATCCGCTGTCGCTGGCCGATCATCGGTCGATGCCGCCGATGCAGGGCAACCCCTACACCGTGCTCGTGGCACGAACCGATACCGACGGCAACATGACCGGCGGTGTGCGACACCCCAATCTCGCGGCGCCAATCGGCACGCATACGGGATGGAACCTGCGGCGTGAGGGCTTTGCCGCTGGCCAGCAATGTGGAGGCGCCGGGTCATACATCCCGTTCCCGGCCACCCGCGCCGACCGCGAATCCGCGAATGACCCTCGGCCGTCGTTCGAGGAACGGTATCCAAACCACGCCGCCTATGTGCGTGCGGTGTCTGACGCCGCTGACGCGTTGGTACGCGACCGTCTGCTGCTCCAGGGCGACGCGGACGACATTGTTTCGCTGGCGCGAGGCAGCCGCGACAAGACCGAAGACTAGTGTCCGTGGCCGACGCCCCATCGTTCCCCGCCAGCGGGCCTCACGAGTACGACCGCTTCGCTGACATTTACGATGTCTGGACCGAGACCGCCGCGTCGACGCAGGCCAACCTGCGGTTCTACGTCGATGCCTACCTGGCGGCGCAGGGACCCGTGGTGGAGTTGGGCGTCGGTGACGGACGCATCGCCGTGCACGCGGCGACGCGGGGCTGCTCCGTGATCGGGGTGGACGCATCCAGCGCCATGCTGGACCTGTGCCGGGCGCGCGCGACACGGGCCGGGGTCACCGACCGCGTCGACCTGCGGCAGGCCGATTTTCGAGACTTCACGCTGACCGAACCGGCCGACCTCATTGCGCTCCCGTACCACAGCATCGGGCACTTGACCACACTCGACGACAAGCGTCGCGCGCTCCACCAGGTGTTCACACAACTTCGACCGGGTGGACGGTTCATCTTCGACGACTTCCTCATGACTCCCGCGCTCATCACGCACATGCGGCAGATGCAGCTGCGAGCCATGTATCCGTCGTCGTCATCATCCCCGACCCCGCCGCCTCGCGCATCGACCGCACGCTCACCGGAACAGGACACCCTCCTGTGGGTCACCTCGCTCGTGGACGAATCGTCCCAATCGCTCACGGTCGTTACGTGGGAGGATCTCCTGCACCCCGACGGGCGTCTCGACACGCGACGCTATCGCCGGCTGAGTCTGAGCTGGCTGCTCCCGACCCAGGCGCGACAACTGCTCGACGACGCCGGGTTCGAGGTTGAGGCCTGTTTCGGCGACTTTCAGCGCACCCCATTCGCTGACGCCACCGCGGTGGAGCAGGTCTGGATCGCGCGCAAGCCCACACCAGACAACGCTAACGTGAGGACCACGACGTGACGATCGGGACAACGGGGCTCAAGAATCTGCGGATCGATTGTGTGGTGGGCGTCTACGACCACGAGCGCGCGACACCCCAGCCGGTGCTGTTCGACATCGAGTTGGACTACGACTTCGCGGCCGCAGCCGGCTCCGACGCCATCGGCGACGCCATGGACTATGACCGCGCCGCCACCGCGGTAACGGCGCTGGTCCAGGAGCGCCAGTTCGCGCTGCTGGAAAGCATGGCGGAAGCGGTCGCGGCGCACTTGCTGGACGAGATGCCACCGGTACAGACCGTGCGTCTGGAGATCAGAAAGCCGCAGGCCGTGCCGGCCGCCGCTGGTTCGTTCGTGCGGGTGGAGCGCACCCGCGGATGAGTGTGTCCGGTGACGCACCGGTGGCGGTGGTGACCGGCGGAGCCCGGCGACTCGGCCGCCACCTGTGCATGATGCTGGCTGCACGCGGCTTCGACCTCGTGGTGCTCTATCGCACGGCGGAGGCAGACGCTCGGTCGCTCACGTCGGAGGTCAAGGCCCGCGGTCGGCGCGCCCGAGCGCTCCAGGTGAATGTCGCCGTCGAGGCGGAAGTGGCGTCGGTGTTCCAGAACATCCGAGCCGCCGAAGACCGGGTCGATCTCCTGGTCAACAATGTCGGCAACTACAACCCGCAGCATGTGACCAAGCTCGACCCGACCGTGTGGGATGCGACCCTCGCCGCCAATCTATCGGGGGCCTTCTATTGCTGCTATCACGCGCTTCCGTTCATGTCTGACAATGGGAACATCATCAATGTCGGCATGGCCGGGTTGGAGGGGATCCGCGCCAACGTCCACGGCACCGACTACTACGTCAGCAAGACCGGTCTGCTCGTGTTGACGCGTGCGCTGGCGGCGGCGCACGCCGACCGTCGGATCCGCGTGAACATGGTGTCGCCGGGACAACTCGACAACTCCATCGATCTCCCGCCACCGGACAAGATCGGCCGGACCGTGCCGCTGGGCCGGGCCGGGCATCTCGCCGACGTCACCCAGGCGGTCGAATATCTGCTCGACGCCAGCTACGTCACCGGCGTCAACATCGACATCTCAGGTGGCTACCGGCTCTAGAACCGTGCGTCTCAGCGGACGGTCCCTGGCCACCACCGCCACGTCCCTGCTCCCTCTGTGGGACCGGGCGGCCGAGTGGAAGTGCCGTCTCCGCATGGTGGCCGGAGCCCGGCAGTTCCTGTATCTCTCGACCTACTACCTGGAGTACGACGCGTACGGCACCCAACTGCTCACAGACCTGGTCGAAGCGCAGCGACGCGGGGTTGCGGTGCACCTGCTGATCGACCGCTTTGGCCAGACGCTTGGCGGCGTGCTGATGAGAGCGGACGTCCAGGCGACGCTTGCCGCCCGACTCGACGACCTCCGCACGGCGGGGGCGACGGTCGAGTTCTACGCGCCGCAACACTACCTGCAGCGGCGACTGGGCGGTGGCCAGCATGTCAAGATTCAGGTCTCCGAGGCAGGTGAAGCGGTGTTCGGGAGCAGCAACATCACCGCCTCGAGTTTCGAGCGTTGGCACGAATACTCCGTCGCGGTGCGCGGACCCATCGTGCCCACGCTGTTGGCCAGCTACCGCGAGATTGGCGGCACGGTGGACGACACCCACCTGCGGCACCTGGAGGAGAACGCAGCCAATCCGCCAGCGGACATCGCGCGCAACGTCGACCTCGAATACTGGTTCTGCAACCCGAATCTGCACCAGGGCCGGCGAGGGCCACTCTGGTGGCGCGGCCGGAACGTGGTGACCGACCGCCTGGTGGCCCTGGTGGATGGCGCCCGCGAGCGACTCCAGATCACCGCGTTCTATTTCAAGCCGATACCGGCGTTGATGGACGCGGTGTTCCGAGCCGCTCGCCGGGGGGTGCAGATAGAGGTGTACCATTCGCATCGGGAGGCACTCGACGCCACCGACCTGGCGTGGATTGCGGCGGCGGCCAGTTACGACCGGCTGCTGGACGCGGGCGTGCGCATCTATGAGCATCGGTGCGGCGAGCACTCGAAAATCGTGCTCGTGGACGCCGGCCCGGTCGCCTTCGGCAGCTACAACTTCGAGGACGCCGCGCACGACCGGCTCGCGGAGGCGATGCTGGCCACGCGCGATGCCCGCGCCGTGGCCCACGCGTCATCCATCTTCGACGAGCTGCGTGGGGACCCAAACAACATTCCGGTCACGAACCCGTTCCGAGACCGGCTCTCCCGATCGCTGAGGTGCCGACTGGCGTTGATGGGCCGTTTCAAGCGATGGATGTAGTCGAGAGGACACCGGCGTGACGCCACAAGACCTGCGGTTCACAGAAATCGAGCACAAGTTCCTGGTCGACGACCGGTTCGACCTGGCCGTCTTCGACACGACCTTGGGCGACCTGGGCCCAGAGAAGACCACGTCGATACAGGTCCGCGACCGCTACTACCTGACCGCGGGCGGGCAAGCCGGAGGATTTCTCATCCGGCATCGTTTCGACCCCGAGCTGCACCATCTGACGCTGAAGGCCGTGGGACCGGACACCGAGGCGCGCTCAGAGATCAACCTCGACCTCGGCCACCATGCCGGCGACCAGCAGGCCGCGGTCGACGCGTTTCTCGACCGGCTTGGGGTTGAGTGGCGCGGCACGCTCCAGAAGGACCTGCGCGTGTGGCAATTCGCGGACATAGAAGTGGTCCACTACTGCGCCACGACCGAGACCCGGGCCGTCCGATGTGTGGAATTCGAAGCGACCCACAAACCCTCGCTGACCGACGCGCTCGACGTCGTGCACCGGTATGAGCGTGCGACCGGGTTTGACGAGCGGGATCGGTCACGCCTGTCACTTCCGCAAATGCTCTTTCCGGAAATCGCGGTGGCGTTCGGGGACTAACGCGAGCGACCGGCAACCGGGTCGCGTCAGGGCAGCTTGAAGACGAACAGCGTGTTGCCGCGACCTGGCTGCTGGATCTCCGGCGTGAGTCCGCGGAAATTGATACCGCCACCGGCCGCAATGGCGAGGTATTGCACGCCGTCGTGCATGTAGGAGACCGGAAACCCGCCCGCGCTCGAGTTGAGAATCTGCTCCCACAGGATGTCGCCACTGCGGGCGTCGAAGGCGCGAAACCGCCGGGCGTCATCGGTCACGAACACCAGACCGCCACCGGTGGTCAGCACCGAACCACCCATGCCGGCCCGCTGCCGATACACCCAGAGCGGCTGGCCGGTGGTCAGGTCCATGGCCGTGAACTGACCGATTTCGCCGTCGATGTCCGGGGCCGGTGCCTGCGCGATCCGGGCCGACCCGTGGTGGGCGCCAGGCCGGTCACGGAACTGATTGAGCGTCAGGTCCATGCAGACGTTGTTGGTCGGCGCGTACAGCGCGTTCGTTCCAGGGTGGTAGGCGGTCGCCTGCCAGTTGATACCACCCAAGGCGCTCGGGCAGACGAACACGGGCTTCCCCACCTCCGGGAACTTCAACGCTGAGTTGAGAATGACCCGGCGGCTCTCGGCGTCGATATCCACCACGACGTTCTGATAGTTGGTGGGCTCGGCCCACAGGAACGCACCGGTCGCGGCGTCCAGGGCCCAGACGATGCCGGTCTTGCCCGGGATGCCGGTCACGATCTTGCGGCGCCCGCCCGGCGTGATCGAACTGTTCTTCCACCGAACCGCGGCGTCCGGCGAGACCTCTGTCTCGACCACTAACCGGGCGTAGGGATGGTCGAGATCCCACTCGTCATTGGGAATGTGTTGAAAATACCAGACGATGTCTCCCGTGTCGGCATTCAACGCCAGCGTGGAATTCGTATAGAGGACGTCGCCGTCTCCGGTTCCGCGCTGGACGGAGCCCCATGGAATCGGCACCCCCACTCCGGTATAGATCAGGTTCAACTCCGGGTCGTAGCTCGGTGAGTTCCACGCGGAGCCGCCGCGACGGTCCTCGTCCGGCACGTCACCCCAGCTGTCGTAACCAAACTCGCCCCGGCCAGGGATGGTGTAGGTGCGCCACGCCTCCTCACCCGTGTCGACGTCGTGGGCCGACACCCAGCAGCGGGTGTTGAGGTGATAGCAGCCCGACATGCCAGCGACGACGCGCCCTTTGATCACCATCGGGCCGCCGGAGTAGTGCTGGCCGATGGTCCAGTCGCCGACCTCCACGTCCCACGCGACGTCGCCCGTACGCGCATCCAGGGCGACCAGATGGGCGTCGTGAGTCGCGATAAACAACTTGTCTTGATAGAGAGCACCGTTGCGGTTCGCACACGACAACCTCGCCGCGTGGTCGACGCGCTCGCGGCGATACTGCCAAATGCGGGACCCGTCACGCACGTCGAGCGCCTCGACGAAGTCGCACGCCTGCACCAGGAACATCATCCCGTCGTGCACCAGCGGGGTCGTTTCCTGAAGACCTTCGCCCATTGTCCAGGCCCAGGCGAGACGGAGGGTGCCGACATTGGATGTGTTGATCTGGTCGAGTGGGCTGTGGCCCCAGTGGCCGTAGGTCCGCCGCCACATGGGCCAGTCGCCGGGCGCCGGATCGACGAGCATCTCGTCGGTCACTGGCGTGTAGCTGTCGGCGACCGACTGCGCCGACACGACAGACCCGGCGACCACGACGAGGCACAAGACACCAATCACCCACCGGCACGCTATTCGCATTGCTCTCTCCCTGGACCAGCGCCCACCCGAAGACCGTCGCAACGATGGCGCCATTCTACGGCAGATCGGCCGCCGGCGCGCTCTCCGGCGCGAGGTACCAACGGGGCGCGTCTGCGATGCGCAGGACGGGAACCGCACCTAGGCGGCGCGCTAACCGCGAAGGACAGTCGTCCGCAGTGCGGACCCGACCGGACAACACCTATGGCATACCCATAGAGTGTTGAAGTAATCTGTGGATATCCCACATGACTAAGACGTCCTCGAAGACAGATGTATGGCAAGGCACGTTGGCGCTGATGATCCTCAAGACGCTCGAGGCGCTCGGACCGCTGCACGGCTACGGGGTCGCCCGTCGCATCGAACAGACCAGTGGCGACCTGCTGGCGATCAACTACGGCACGCTCTACCCCCAACTGATGAAGCTCGAGCAGGAGGGCTACATCGCGGGTGAGTGGGGCGTCTCAGAGAACGGCCGGAAAGCTAAGTTCTACCGACTCACGCGGACCGGTCGTACTCGACTCGCGTCGGCCACACAGGACTGGGAGCAGGCCGGAGCGATCATGGCCAAGTTCCTGGCGCCAAAGGAGGCGTACATTGGGCGGCGTCGGCGGGGTCCACTGTTCTCATCGGGTGGTTCGCGGTCGGCTGGTGGCGGTCGCGAAACGTCGGAGTGGCCACACTATCCGCCCCACCTGGACGGGAAACAAGAACGGTTAACTTTTGCCGCAAGCAAGGCAACATAAATGTTGCGTAATACGCAAACGCGCCCGATTCCATGAGAACGCAACTCGTCGATGGCTGCTTCAAAAGACTGCTTTCACGTCATTCAACCGTTGACAGAATTGGCACAGAAGCCTCTAATGCGGAAACTCAGCGCTCGACAACCCAAGCAATAACAGCACAGGAGATCGCGTTATGAACGTCAAGGCTACGATCGCAGAACTTATAGGCACCTTCATCCTTGTTTTCATTGGAACAGCCACGGCCGTTCTGGCTGGCTCAACACTACTCGGCGAGAGTGGCATGCCCATTCTAGCGATTGCCTTCGCGTTCGGCTTTACCCTGATGGTGCTGGTTTACACGATCGGACCAATTTCGGGCTGTCACATCAATCCGGCCGTGACGATTGCGATGCTCATCGCCAAGAAGATTTCAGTTAAAGATGCTGTCCCCTACATGGTTGCACAAGTCATTGGCGGCATTTTGGCCAGCGTGGTTCTGCGGGCGCTGTTAACAGGCATCCAGACCTACAGCGTCGGACAACATGGGCTCGGCGCCAACGGCATCGCGCTCGGCGACCTCATGACACCTGGATCGATGCTCGGTTTCGAAATCGTGCTGACAGCCCTCTTCCTTTACGTCATCTTCAACGCCACATCGTCCAGGGCAACCCCCGGCGCAGCCGGCCTGGCCATCGGCGGATTTCTGTTTGTGGCCCATTTGATCGGCGTACCGCTGGGCGACTCGTCATTGAACCCAGCCCGTAGCATTGGCCCAGCTCTACTGCAGGGCGGTGCAGCCGTCAGCGAGCTTTGGATCTTCGTCGTTGGCCCAATCGTTGGCGCCGTGATTGGCGCCTTGCTCTACAAGCTGACCGCTGACGAATAGAGTTCGCCGAAAGGCAATTCCCCAAAACGCTGAGCCACAAACGGCTCAGCAACGCGCATACGCGTCATCTTAACGCCATCGGGCCATCCACAGCGCTGAAAGGCCTATTTCGCCGGCGGGCGCGAGGACGTCTGGGAGCCCGAAGAGGACATCTACTGGGGGCCCGAGACCACGTGGCTGGGCGATCAGCGCTATACCGGGGACCGGGAACTCGACAATCCGCTTGGCGCGGTGCAGATGGGCCTGATTTACGTGAATCCGGAGGGTCCCAACGGCAACCCCGATCCGCTGGCGGCCGGCCGGGACATTCGCGAGACGTTCGCCCGCATGGCGATGAACGACGAAGAGACGGTGGCGCGCATTGCCGGCGGACACACGTTCGGCAAAGCCCACGGTGCTGCCCCGGATACGCACGTCGGTCCCGAACCCGAGGGTGCCAGCATCGAGGAGCAGGGCTTTGGCTGGAAGAACAGCTTTGGCAGCGGCAAGGCCGGTGATGCGATCACAAGCGGGTTGGAGGGTGCCTGGACCACCGCGCCGGCGACGTGGGACAACAACTTCTTCGACAACCTGTTCGGCTACGAGTGGGAACAGTTCAAGAGTCCTGCCGGTGCGACGCAATGGCGGCCCACGGACGCCTCCGCGGCGGGCGCCGTGCCGGATGCGCACGACCCGTCGAAGACGCACGCTCCCATCATGCTGACGACGGACCTCGCTCTGCGGACGGACCCGATCTATGCACCGATTTCGAAGCGTTTCCACGAGAACCCGGAGCAGTTCGCGGACGCCTTCGCCAAGGCGTGGTACAAGCTGACGCACCGCGACATGGGGCCCCGCACCCTGTGTCTCGGCCCGTTGGTGCCGGCAGAACCGCAGTTGTGGCAAGACCCCGTTCCCGACGTCACGCATGCACTGATCGGAGAGCCAGACATCGCGGCCCTCAAGGGCCAAATCCTCGCTTCAGGACTGTCCATTTCCCGACTGGTCTCGACCGCCTGGGCGGCGGCCGCCACGTTCCGCGGCACCGACAAGCGCGGGGGGGCGAACGGGGCGCGTATTCGCCTTGCGCCGCAGAAGGACTGGGCCGTCAACGAGCCGGCTGAGCTGGGCCGGGCGCTCCAGACCTTGGAGGGGATCCAAACGGCATTCAACAGTTCGCAGTCAGACGGAAAGATGGTCTCGCTCGCCGACGTGGTCGTGCTGGGCGGGTGCGCCGCCGTCGAGCAGGCCGCGAAGAACGCCGGACAGGACGTACAGGTGCCCTTCTCGGCCGGCCGAACGGACGCGTCGCAGGAGCACACCGACGTCGACTCGTTTGCCGTACTCGAACCGACCGCAGATGGGTTTCGCAACTATCTCGGAAACGCACACCATCGGTCGGCGGAGGAGCTGCTGGTGGATCGGGCGCACCTGTTGACGCTGACCGCGCCTGAGATGACGGTGCTCGTCGGCGGCCTGCGCGTGCTGAATGCCAACGTCGGGGGCGCCGAACTCGGCGTCTTCACCAAGCAGTCTGAGATGTTGACCAACGCCTTCTTCGTGAACCTGCTCGACATGAACACGACGTGGCAGGCGTCCTCCACATCGGAGCAGGTGTTCGAGGGGCGCAATCGCGGGACGGGCGAGCTCACGTGGACCGGCACCGCCGTCGACCTGGTCTTCGGTTCGAACTCCCAGCTCCGAGCCGTCGCGGAAGTCTATGCCTGTGACGACTCGCAGCAGGTGTTTGTGCGTGACTTTGTGGCGGCGTGGAACAAGGTAATGAATCTCGATCGGTTCGACCTGGCCTAAGCTCAGCGTGGTGCTCGGCAATAGCGGGCAGCCCTGGCCGGCGGCGGACTTCGGGTCTCGCAGTCAGCAATGAACGCGACGGCGAACCGATTGCATCGAACGAATCGTGCCGAACCCAGGTCCACGTCTGGTCGCGATGTGTGCGCCCTGGCTCGTCGGGGTTCGACCCTATTGCACGGCGGTCCCCGCTTGCGCCCACGGCGGCCGCCCGGATACAGTCCCGCGTAGCACTCCGGAAACCCGGCCAGGACCTCATGCTGCGACCCCAGATCCGCCTCGGGCTGACCGCTATCGTGGCGCTGTGGGTCGCCTTCCCCGTCTCCGCCCAACCGGGGTTAGACCCCACGGCCGAGCAGGCTGAGTTCTTCGAGACCACCATCCGGCCGCTGCTGGCCGACAACTGCTATCAGTGCCACAGCGCTCAGACCGCGGCGCCGTTCGGCGGATTGCGGTTGGACAGCCGTGAAGGATTGCTGGCGGGCGGCGACACCGGACCCGCGCTGGTGCCGGGTGACGCCGGTGCGAGCGCGCTGGTACAGCGGGTTCAGGGACGACCGGTGCTGATGCCGCCGACCGGGGCGTTGGCCCAGGAGGAGATCGTCGCGCTCGCCGCTTGGATCGAGATGGGCGCGCCGTGGTCCGAAGGCGCCGCCGCCGATGCCGGCACGCCCGATCCGTCGGAACCGTTCGACCTCGACCGGCGCCGTCGCACGCACTGGGCCTGGCAGCCGGTCCGCCCGGTGCCGCCGGCGGAGGTCTCCGACCCGGCGTGGTCCGTTCGGCCCGTCGACCGCTTCATCCGAGCGCGGCTCGACATCGAGGGGCTGGCGCCGGCCGGTCCCGCCGACCGCCACACGCTCATCCGCCGGCTGTCGTTCGACCTGCGCGGGCTGCCGCCGACGCCGGCCGAGGTCGCGCGCTTCGTCGGCGATGTCTCGCCAGATGCCTACGAGGCCCTGGTCAACCGCTATCTCGATTCGCCGCACTTCGGCGAACGCTGGGCCCGTCATTGGATGGACCTGGTCCGCTACAGCGACTCACACGGCAGCGAGGGCGACCCGGACATTCCGGAGGCGTGGCGCTATCGCGACTACCTGATCCGGGCGCTGAACGCCGACGTGCCCTACGACCAACTCGTTCGCGAGCACCTGGCCGGCGACCTGTTGGCCGAGCCCCGGATCGACCCGGACGGCGGCCTGAACGAGTCCATCATCGCGACCGCGCACTACCGTCTCGTCGAGCACGGCTACCAGCCGGTGGATCCGTGGGAAGACCGGGTGAAGTGGACGGACAACCAGGTGGACGTAGTGTCGAAGGCGTTCATGGGGCTGACCGTGTCCTGTGCTCGCTGTCACGACCACAAGTTCGACGCGATCAGCCAGACGGACTACTACTCGTTGTTCGGAACGCTGTATGGAGCCAGGCCGACCCAGCGCGCCATCGACGCCCCGGCGCGGCTCGAGACCAACAAGGCGGCGCTGGTCGAGACGAAGGCGGACATTCGCCGCCGTCTGGCCGACGTCTGGCTCGACGCGGTGGACGAGGTGCCGGCACGGCTGGCCGCACTGGCGGACCCGTCCGCGGGCGTCGAGTCCCCGACAGATGCCACGGGATTGCCCCGTGTGGACGAAGCCGGCCCGGCCGAACCCGACGGCACCCTTCTGTCCGCCTGGCGCGAGCTGTCCGTGGTCGAGTCCGCCGCGTTCCCGACGATCTTTACCGCGTGGCGGGACCGCTGGGTCGGCGAGATCGCCGAGCGCGAGCGCTTCAACGCAGCGCGGTTCGAGACCGCGTGGGATTTCAGCGGACCCGACTACGCCGCGACGGTCGGGCACGGGACCGGACGGACCGCCGAGCCGTCGCCGCCCGGGGAGTTCGTGGTCCAACGCCGTGGCGACCGGGTGTTGAACGGGATCTACCCCGGCGGCGCCTACACGCACCTGCTGAGCGATAAGCACCCGGGCGTCGTCCAGACGCCGCGGTTCACGATCGACGACGACTTCATCAGCCTGCGGATGCTGGGCGGTAACCTCAGCTTCGCCAACCTCATCATCGAGAACTACGCCGTGCCACGTGGCGGCATCTACAACCTGCGCTACAGCCCGAAGCAGGACGAGATGCACTGGGCGCAGTGGGATACCAGCTTCTGGAAGGGGTTCTCCGCCTACATCGAGTTCGCGACCCAGGACGACGTCACCCAGTTCTTTTTCGACCCGGAGGACAGCGCCCGGCCCAACCGGCCGACTCGGCGCCGGGATGGGCGGTCGTCGATCGGCATCAGCCAGGTGTTGTTTCACGATGTCGACGAGACGCCACGTGACACGGTGGTGTCACTGCGGCATCTGCTGGATGCGACCGCGAGCCGACCGCCGACGACGAGAGACGAGCTGGCCGCGGCCGTGGCCGACGCCCTCCGTGAAGTGGTCTCGACCTGGCGCGAGGGTCCGCTGAGGGAGCGCCAGGCGGCGTTCCTCGACGAGGCGTTGCGCGCCGACCTGTTGCCACGTTCGCTCGAAGATCTAGAGTCGCTGCGGGACGTCGTCGCCGAATATCGGCGGCTCGAGCGAGATGTGCCGGTGGCGCGACGGGCGCCTGGGGTGGTGGACGAGGCGGCGCCGGACCAGCCGTTGCTGGTGCGGGGGAACCACAAGAGCCTGGGCGACCCGGTGCCCCGCGGCTTCCTGAGCGCGCTGGACGGCACACCGTATTCGGAGCCGGGGCAAGTCCGGCTCCGACTGGCAGAGGCCATCACCGACCCGTCCAACCCGCTTACCGCGCGGGTCGCCGTCAACCGGGTGTGGCGGCACCTGTTCGGGTATGGGCTGGTCCGGACCGTGGACAACTTCGGTCGCCTCGGCGACCCGCCCTCCCATCCCGGACTGCTCGACACGGTGGCCGCCGACTTCATTCAGGATGGCTACTCACTGAAGCGGCTCGCGCGGCGACTCGTCCGGACCGAGACGTACCGAATGGGCAGCGTGGCGGCGCCGGCGGCGATCGAGCGGGACCCCGACAACCGATTGCTGCAGCACGCCAACCTGCGGCGGCTCGACGCCGAGGCGATCCGCGACTCGATGCTGTCGGTCAGCGGCCGGCTCGATACGACGATGTACGGGCCAGCGGTTCCGGTCCACTACGCCGCGCGGCACGGTCTGACCGAGGCAGACCCTGAAAGGGGCCCGGTGGACGGCGACGGCCGCCGGAGTATCTATCAGGAGATCCGTCGGAACGCCTACAACCCGTTCCTCCAGGTGTTCGACCAGCCCAAGCCGGCCTCCACCCGTGGTCAGCGTGACTCCACCAACGTGCCAGCCCAGTCGCTCACGCTCCTCAACAGCCCGTTCGTGATCGGCCAGGCCGCCGAGTGGGGGCGACGGCTGGCCGAGGGGGAGGCGGGGACCGTTGACGGACGGCTCGACCACATGTATCTCAAGGCGTTCGCGCGTCGTCCGACCGACGGCGAACGTGCCCGGGTGGTCGAGTACCTGCACGGGGTGGCAACCGGACGCGGCACCTCGACCGATCTGCTGCTCTACGACTCGCAGGTCTGGCAGGATGTCGCCCACAGTCTCTTCAATCTCAAGGAGTACCTCTTCGTCAGGTAAGCCTGCCATGTGCTTCGACCCGCGCCATCACCACGACCATCCGGCCCCACGCCCCTTCCAGACCCGGCGCGAGATGCTGCGCCACACGTCGACCGGCTTCGGCTTTCTCGCCCTGTCGGCGCTGATGGCCGATCGGGCCTACGGGGGGCGGGCCCAGGAGACGTCGGACGGGCCGCTGGCGGCAAAGGCACCACACTTCGCTCCGAAAGTGAAGAACGTCATCTTCTGCTACATGTCCGGTGGCCTCTCGCACATCGACTCGTTCGACCCGAAGCCCCGGCTCGCCGCCGAGGCGGGCCGGCCGATGCCGTTCCGGACCGAGCGGACGATGTTCAACGAGGACGGCAACATCCTGCCGAGCCCCTGGGAGTTCACGCGGTATGGGCAGAGCGGCATACCAGTGAGCGCGCTGTTTCCGCACATCGGGTCGGTCGCCGACGAACTCACCGTCATCCGCTCGATGACCGCGCCGTTCATGGAGCACGCGCAGGCGAACTTCTACTTCCATGCCGGCATGCCGTTCAATGGGTTCCCGAGCCTGGGCGCGTGGGTGACCTACGGGCTGGGGACCGAGAACCAGAACCTGCCAGGGTTCGTGGTGCTTGGCAGCGGCGGCATCCCGCTGGGCGGAGTGAACGTGCTCGGCAACGGCTTTCTGCCGGCGGTGCATCAAGGCTCCTTTATCTATCCCGAGAATCCGGAGCCGCTGAACAACGTCCGGCCACGGGAGACCGATGCCAGTCAGCGAGAACGGCTGGGCCTCGTCGGTGACCTGGATGCGGGGTTCGTCGAACAGGTCGGTGGCGACCGACAGGTGGAGGCCGCCATCGACAACTACGAGATCGCCTACCGGATGCAGACCGCGGTGCCCGAACTGGTCGACCTGTCGGAGGAGACCCAGGCGACGACGCAGCTCTACGGCATGGACTCGTCCAACGCCTCGACGGCCGCCTATGGACGGCAATGTCTGGTCGCGCGCCGACTGGTCGAGCGGGGGGTCCGATTCGTCGAGCTGACCATGGTGGGCACCGACGGGATGGGGCAGGCGGCCAATCCTTGGGATCAGCACACCAAGTTGATCGAGGGACATGCCGCCAACGCGCTCACGGTGGATCAGCCGGTGGCCGGTCTGGTCAAGGACCTGCAGTCGCGTGGTCTGCTCGACGAGACCCTCGTCATCTTCTCCGGCGAGTTCGGCCGGACCCCGTTCGTACAAGGCACCAACGGCCGTGACCACAACCCCTACGGCTTCAGCCTCTGGCTGGCCGGCGGCGGTCTCAAGAAGGGGTTCATCTACGGCCAGACCGACGAGTATGGCTACCGGGTGGTCGAGAACGCCCACACCGTGCGCGACCTGCACGCCACCGTCCTGACACTGCTCGGGCTCGACTACCGCGGTCTGACCTACCGGTTCGGCGGCCGCGACTACCGCCTGGCCGACGTCGACGGCCACCCGATTCGGGGCATTCTGGCCTGACCGCGTCAACGGAGTTTGAACCGAGAGGAAGGGGGCTACCGATGATGGATCGCTTGAGACGAAAGATACTCAAGACGGGTGCCGCGGCGACGGTGATGGCGGCAGCGCCGGGGGTGTTCGCGCAACAGACCGGCCAGAGCGAAGCGGCCTTGTCCTTCTACCAGGAGGGGGACGTTCGCATTCGCTATGAGGCAGCTGGCTCCGGATTTCCGCTGCTGGTGATCCCGGGTGGGGGCTTGAATTCGACGATCGCCGGCTTGGCTACGCATCCCTTCAACCCGATGGAGGAGCTCAGCGGCGAGTACCGGTGCATTGCGGCGGACCTGCGCAACGGCAACCGCGGCCAATCGTCTGGTCCGCTGGAGGTGGACCGGCCGTGGGATTCTCATACCGACGACCATCTCGGTGTGATGGATCACTTGGGCATCGACAAATTCATGGTGCTGGGTTTTTGCATCGCCGGCCCGTTCATCTGGAACCTCCTGCGTCGGGCGCCCAATCGGGTGGTCGCGGCCGTGCTGGCGCAGCCCAGCGGGTGGAGTCGCGAGACCCCTACACTGTTCTACGACAACAACATGAGCGGATGGGGGCCAGACCTGGTCCAGCGTCGGCCCGAGATCACGACAACCATGGTCGACGCGTTCCTGACGAAGATGTACCTCGACAACCAGGATTTCGTCTTCACCGTCACCCGCGACTTCGTACGCCAGTGCCAGACCCCGATTCTGATCCTGCCCGACGACATCCCGGCACATCCGTACGAGGTCGCGATGGAGGCCGCCATGCTGGCGCCGCAGTCCGAGCTGAGCATGTTCCCGTGGAAGCAGCCCGCGGAGCGGATTCCTCTGGCGGTTCGCCAGATACGGTCGTTCCTCCGGGCGCATCGGCCGGCTTCCGCTTGAAACGCAGGCGCCAACGGGTCCTACGCACTGATTTGGACCTGGACAAACCGGAGGACATACCATGAAGACCACGACCGCCGCGTGCGCGCTGGCCGCCTACGTCGTCGCAACCGGCACGGCCAGCACCGCCGTCGGAGCGGTCGTGCCGCTGGATATGAGCGGTGTCCAATCCGGGGTAGTGACAGTCACCGAGACCGGAGACGCCGTCGTCGTGGCCTGGCCGGATGAGAGTGGGCAGACATGGCGGGCCACGTTCTCACTCGATCCGGAGACGCCGCTCATCCGGTCGATCGAGGCCGGCGACACGGTCATCGTGTCGAACGCTCGCCCCTACTATCAGGGCGAGACCGGCACGCGCCGACGCGGCTGGAATGCGTTCTTCGACTACCCACCAGCGCACCCGAATGGCACCCGGACGGTGCAGGGCGTGTTCACCCTTCGCGGCGCCACCGCCCGCACCGTCGGGGACCGCGTCGAGATTCTGTTCGATGGTCTGAAGATGGGCGTCTTCGACGACGGGGGCATCGCTTACACGATCTTTCCCGGCAGCCGCCTGATTCAGCAGGAAGCGGTCCTGACGACATACCAGGCCGACGTCGCCTACTACTACGACGCCGGATGGGAGATGGCGGCCACGGCCGACCGTGTCGTCGGGGGCAACATGGCGACCCATGTCAGCTACTACGACACGACCGGCGCGCTGCAGGAAGATGTGAGTACCGGTTTCGACCCGGAGCGGGTCCCGGTCCAGGTGCGCTATCGCACGCTGGCGCTCGAGACCGGGCAGGGCAGCGTCGCGGTGTTTCCGGCGCCGCATCAATATTTCTTTCCGCGCGACTTCACCTCGAACCTCGGCTATCTCTGGCATCGCTCGTGGCGCGGTCGGGTGTCGCTCGGTATCAGGCAGATCCGCGACACCAACTGGCGGTTCTATCCCTGGATGAATGCCCCTCCGGGCCAGACCCAACGGATGTCGGTGTTCTTCCTGTTGTCGTCCGGCGCGCCAGCCGACACCCTCGACGACGTCCTGGCCTACACGAACCGCGATCGGTTCCGCCCGGTCGAGGGCTACAAGACGATGAGCACGCACTGGCACTTGGCCTATACGATGCAGGCGCTCGAGCATGGCTTCGACTGGACCCCGCCGTTCAAACCGGTGCTGAAGGCGATGGGGGTCGATGCGTCGATCATCATGGACTTCCACGGCGACGGACATCCGCGCGACCTGACCGATCTACGGCTCGACGAACTGGACGCGTACTTCACGGCGCTGCGCGCGCAATCGGAACCGGACTTCTTATTGATCCCGAGCGAAGAGGCCAACGTGCACTTCGGGGGACACTGGGCGCTGTTCTTCCCACAACCGGTCTACTGGTTCATGGACCGGCCGGAGGGTGGCCAGTTCGAGATGACGCACCCCAAGTACGGCAAGGTCTACAGCACCGCGAATGCCGAGGAACTGCTCGAACTGGTGCGCCGCGAGGGCGGGTTCATGTATCAAACCCACCCGCGCACGAAAGGGTCGACCGGTTTTCCCGATCAGATCGCGCAGATGGACCATTTCCAGGACCCGGCCTATCTTGGCGCCGGCTGGAAGGCGATGCCGTCGGACCCGTCCTCACCGCGCCTGGGCGAGCGGTCACTGACGCTGCTCGACGACCTGAGCGCTCAAGGGATTCGCAAAGAGATCTTCGGCGAGGTCGACGTGTTCCAGCTTGATGACACGCACGAGCTGTACGCGCACATGAACATCAACTACATCAAGCTGGATGAGTTGCCCTCGTTCGACCGGTGGGGCGAAGCACTCGAACCGCTTGCGAACGGCGACTTCTTCACCACCACCGGCGAGGTGCTGCTCGCGAACGTCGACTGGTCCAAGTCGACCGACGACGAGATCGCGGTGACGGGACAGCTCGACTGGACGTTCCCTTTGCGCTTCGCGGAAGTCGTCTGGGGCGACGGCGACGAGACGCATCGAGAGATGTTCCCGATGACCCACACGCCCTCGTTCGGCGCCACGCCGTTCGAGTTCACGGTCGACGCCGCCGGATGGGACTGGGCGCGGATCGCCGTCTGGGACGTGGCCGCCAACGGCGCGTTCGTCAACCCCACCTGGCGGGACTGACTACGGTTGTGTCTGGGCGACGAACTCGGCCGCCATCCGCTCGTCACGTTCCATCGCCGCGCGCACCTGGTCGGGTCGGGTCTGAAAGCAGTCGAGGCACACGGAGGGGTCGACGTGGTGGTCCTCAGGGTCGAGTCCGCGGGCCTGCATGAGCTCGCGCAGGCGGTCGGCGGTGTGGGTCTGCGCCTTGTAGAAATCTGAATAGCTGAGCCCGTTGGCCAGGGCGAGGGGGGTCCATCCCTCGACCGTACGTGGGTCGAGATCGGCGCCTTGCTCTACCAGATAGTCCACGAGGGCGTTGACGCCCCGGAACGCGACGCCGTGGAGCGCCGTCTCACCACGGTCGTTGACCGCGTTGACGTCGGTGCCGAGCTCGACGCACATCCGCACCGCCTCGAACACCTCCGGCTCCTGCCCGGGCAGTGATCCGCCGTCTTCACCGGGAATGAAGATGGCGATACCGGCCGCCACCATCAGCGGCGTGGTCCCGTCAGCGCTTGGCATGAGCGGGTCGGCACCCGCGGCCACCAGCACCCGCATCGCTTCCACATCGGTGTTCTTCGCGGCGAGGAAAAACGCGGTCGCGCCAAGGCGATTCAGCCGGCTCCGCTGGCCATCCTTCATCCCGTTCCGGCTCATGCGGGCATCGACGTCCACCCCGCGCGCTATCAGCTTGTGGATGACATCGATGCTGTCGACCCGTCCGGTCGGAATCGGGCCGGCCTGGCCGCCACTCGGATTGGGCCGCCGGGTGCGCACGACCTGGTGCAGGGCGTTCCACCCGGCCCCGGCCAGCGTCGGGTCAGCGCCGCGGTCGAGCAGGTAGTCGGCCAGCTCCCAGTTGGCGTTCGCGGCGGCGACCACAAGCGCGCTCTGACCGTCGGACAACAGATCGTTGACGTCGGCCCCGGCGTCGAGCAGCACGCGTGTCGCATCGAGCTGACCAGCCCGGGCCGCGAACAACAACGCGGTGAACCCGGTGGCGCGTGGGCTCGAGAAATAGCTGCCGCCAGCCGATGGCTCCTGCCGGGGCGTCCGGGCACGTACGTCCGCACCATGTTCGACCAGCACCTCGATGGCGGCCGCGTTGTTCCGGGCCGCCGCCCACATGAGCGCGGTCTGGCCTGACCCAGGGTCGGTGACGTTGGGATCGGCTCCCGCCGTCAACAACCGTCGGACCACGTCGGCCACGCCGGCGCGAGCCGCGGTCATCAACACCGTCTCACCACCCGGCAAGGCGGTGTGTGGGTCAGCGCCGGCATCCAGGAGACGACCGAGGACCGCGGCATTCCCGTTCGAGGCCGCGAGGCTGATCGGTCGGATGCCGTATCGGTTCGCCATCGCCACGTCAGCGCCACGGGCGAGAAGCAACCTCACCAGCTCGTCGTGATCCTGGTGTACGGCCCAGTGCAACGCGGTCGCGCCGTCAGGCGTGGTGTGGTTGACGTCGGCGCCGCCCGAGAGGAGCGTGCCCACCGCCGTCAGGTCGCCGGTCTTCACGGCGGCGATCAGCGGCACATCGTCCGCCTTCGCCAAGGCTTCGGCGGACAGGTCCGCTGTGGGGACCAGGCCGAAGATGAGGGTCACGAAGACCGATAGGGTCGAGAGTCGCAATTCAGTCATCGGCGGCCACGGTTTTCTGGAACGCACGGGCCAGTCCGCCGCAGCCTTGGCGAAGGCGGGCTACAAGCCGGCAAGCGTGCCGGTGCTGTCGGCGATCTGGTCGACCTGCACGTCGACTTTCTCGAGCACGCTCAGCCCGAGGTTCATGAACGGTGTGTGCAACGGATATTTCAAGTGGCGATTGCCGGCCAGACGTCCGGCGCCGCCACCGACGAGCGCGACCGGCAGGTCGAACGGCGTGTGGTGGTCCCCGTCGCCCATCCCGCAGCCGTAGAGAAGCATGCTGTGGTCGAGCAAGGTGCCGTCGCCATCCGGCGTCGCTCGCATTTTCTCGACAAACCGCGCGAACAACGACAGGTGATAGACGTTCACCTTCGTGTACTGCTCGACGTTGTGCGGCTCCATCTGATGATGGGAAATCGTGTGATGCCCCTCCGGCACCCCGATGTCGGGATAGGTGCGGCCACTCTGCTCGCGGGCCATCTGGGTACAGCTCACCCGGGTGACGTCAGCCTGGTAGGCGAGCAGCAGCAGGTCGTAGAGCAGCTTCACGTGCTCGTCGTAAGTGTCAGGCACCCCAGACGGCTGCTCCAGTGACGGCAGTGGCGTGGCCGCGTTTGTCTGCTCGGCCCGCTGTATGCGGCGCTCGACCTCCCGCACGGTCTGCAGGTAGTCGTCGACCATGTGGCGGTCGCCGGCGCCCAGTCGATGTCTGAGATCGCCGAGTCGACCGGTCACCGCATCCAGGATGCTGCGGTCCGTGCGCATGTCGGCCAATCGCGCCGAGACGCTGCCCCCGTCCCCGAACATGCGCTGGAAGACCACCCGCGGATCCCGCTCGTGCGGCAACGGGGTCGTGTCGTCCCGCCAGGAGGTCGAGTTCAGATACGCGCAGGCGTAACCGTTCTCGCAGTTCCCGACCAGAAAGTTAGAGTCCGCCGTCAGCTCAAGCGACCGCAGCGAGGTCTCGGCTCCCAGCCGATCGGCGGCGTACTGATCCACGGTCTTGCCGGCCCGCAGATCGGCCCCTTCCGTCTTATACGGGAGCACGCCGTTCAGCCAACCCGCGTGCGCACGACTGTGCACCCCGCCGCCTTCGTTGGGGCTGACCACACCGCGATTGCTCAGACCGCTCACGACCGTGAGTTGATCGCGAAATGGGGCCAACGGCTCGAGGATCGGCGTCATCCCGAAGTTCGATCCGCCGTCGCCGGCCGGATGAAAGTTCGGCAGGAACATGCCGTTCGGCCCGTAGAAGAAGCCGAGACGGCGCACCGGCGGGGCAGCGGTTTGCGCGCGCGCCAGCGCCGGGACCATCGCGTCGAGAAAAGGCACGGCCAGCGTCGCGCCGAGCCCGCGAAGCACGGTGCGCCGAGACAGCGAGGTCTTGGTAATGATCATGATTCCGCAGCCCTCATCAAGAACGGCTCGCTCCGCACGATGCCGAGAATGATCGACTGGAACGGATAGCCGTCAGCCTCCGTCTCGCGCAGAATTCGGCGAATAGCCGGCATGTCGTAATACTCGATACCCCGCCCCAACGCATAGGTCAGGAGCTTTTCCGTCACGGTCATGACGAACCGCTCCGGATGCGCGGTGAGCGCCTCGCGCAGCCCGGCGGCGCCGTCGAACGCCGTGCCGTCGGGTAGCACCCCTGAGGCGTCGATCTGATTGTACGACTCATCGACGTCTCGCCACCGGCCGATCGCGTCGAAATGTTCCAGCGCAAACCCAGCCGGGTCGATCATCGCGTGACACGCCGCGCACGCCGGATTGTCCCGATGCGCGCGCATCCGCTCGCGCATGGTCGCCGTCTTCGCCTGCGTCTTGCGGTCAGCCAGCGCCGGCACGTTCGGGGGCGGGTCTGGTGGCGGGGTGCCCAGCACGTTGTTCAGGATCCACTTGCCTCGCAACACCGGCGACGTTCGGATCGCGTGCGAGGTCAGGGTGAGGATACTCCCGTGTCCCAGAATGCCCCCGCGCGGGCTGTCGGGGGGCAACGCCACGCGACGAAAGTGGCTGTCCACCACGTTCGGGATGCCGTAGTGGGTGGCCAATCGTTCGTTGAGATAGGTGTAGTCGGCGTCCAGCAGATCCAGCACGCTGCGGTCCTCGCGCACGACGCTGTCGAAGAACAGTTCCGTCTCGCGGATAAAACTCTGCCGCAGGTTTTCGTCGAACGCCAGCGAGTACGGGTCGCCGGGACGCACCGACGGGTCGGCCAGGTTGCGGAACTGGAGCCACTGGCCGGCGAAGTTCTCGGTCAGCGCCTGTGATTTCGGATCGGCGATCATCCGCCGCACCTGGCGTTCGAGCTCAGCCGGCTCGCTCAGGCGTCCATCCTCGGCGACGGTCAGGAGCGCGTCGTCGGGAATGCTGCTCCAGAGGAAGAACGACAGCCGCGAGGCCAGCTCGAGATCGCCGACCCGATACCCGCCAGACGGCGGCGCGTCCACCGGATCGGTCTCGAGACGGAACAGGAAGTCAGGGCTGGCCAGCAGATAGCGGAGCGCCATCTCGATGCCAGTCTCGAAGTCGTCGCCGTCGTCGCGCGCCGCGTCGTAGAACCCGAGCAGTACACGCACGTCGTCGTCGGTGGCCGGTCGGCGGTAGGCGCGGCGGGCCAGCGCGCCGAGAATCGCTGCGGCGCACCCGGCCTCGTCGGACGACGCCGACGGGTCGCATACGAACAGCTGACGCCGGCTGGGCGTGTCGCCGGACCCGCGAGCGTCATACGGACCGGCGATGGTCACGCTGCGCACCGTCGGAATCGCGCCGGCGACGCCACCGCGACGCGGGTTCTGGAACGGCTCACGCACCTGCTCGACCAGCGCCGCCGAGTTGCGGTAGAAGGTGACACCGATATCGTGCGGTCCGGCCGACACCGGCACTCGCACCGTCAGACCGCCACCGGTGAGACCGGGATGCGGTTCCGTTCCCGGACCGAGCGTCACCAGCTCGACCTGGTCTCCATCCACGGTGACCTCGAAGCGGTGTGGCACGCGGCCGCTGCGAGTGCGCGCCAACTCGACCTGAATCTCGTACTCGGCATCCTGGGAAAACAGATGGCTGACCACCGTGCCGCCGCGCGTACCGAACCCCAACATCTCGACCCGGTCGTGCTGCTGCATGTCGGTCGCGATGCGATAGGTATCGGACGTCACGGCGGGCGGTGGACTCCCCACCGCCAACCGGCTCACGGTCTTGGCGGCGGCCAGATACCGCTCGAGCAGCGACTGGGACAACCGCAGCGCGTCACCAATATTGTCGAACCCACGGCTCGAGTCGTCGGCCGGGAGCAGATCCGCCACGGGGACGTCGAGTGCCAGCAGGTCACGAACCGCGTTGCGATACTCGACACGATTGAGCCGGTGCAGAGACGCCGTCCGACCGGGGTTCGGACGCGACGCCGCGGCGTTGTCGAGTTCCGTTTCCAGCCAGGTCAGCAACGCGCGTTCCTCCGCCGCGTCGGGCCGAGGGCGCCCGGCCGGCGGCATCATGCCACCCCGCAGCTTCCGTACCACCTGTTCCCAGGATTCGGCGTTGTCGCCGACCGCGTCCAGATCGAGGGTGTCGAGTGTCAGTCCGATGGCGCGCAACTGACTGACCAGGGGCGACGGCGCGGTCCCCGCGCCCTGCACGATCTGTTCGCTGTGGCAGGTGACGCAGTAGCGGTCGAGCAGCGCACGCGGCTCGTCTGCGGCGGCGTCCGACCGCTGGCCAGCAGCGACGGGGTCCGCCGGGACCATGCCCGTCATGAGCAGCGTCGACACGAACCCGATGATGGCGAATCGCTTGTGAAGCACAGTTGTCACTGGGGTAGCGCGAGCGCGATGAGTCCGGGGGCGCCCTGGCCGCCAACGGTCAGCGCAATGTATTGCACGCCATCGAGCATGTAGGTCATGGGGGTGCCGATGGCCCCACCGCCCAGGTCCACAGACCCCACCGGCTGCCCGGTCGTCTTGTCATAGGCGACCAGCCGGGGACCACCATCGGTCCCACCGGCCGTCAGCGCGTGAATGAGCAGGGTCTTGGTCAACACCGGACCGCTCCGACTGTCGTCGCCCCCTAGCGGCGGGAGGTCGAGACCGCGGAGCATCGGGTGATTGCGAATACGGTCGCCGTTGCCGAGCGGTGTCATCCAGACATGCTCGCCGGTGTTCATGTCGATGGCGGTCATCCTCGAATACGGCGGTTTCCAAAGCGGCAGCCCTTGGGGCATCTGTGGGCGGCGATCAGGGTTGCCCGCCTCGATGAACGAGGCACCCCCGCGGCTCAGGATGTAATCGAGCGTCGAGGGCTCACCGGCGTCCGGACGCCGGAACCGCATGACCGAATGCACGTTGCGCGACGGCACGTAGAGAATGCCGGTCTCGGGATCGACCGCGGCGCCGGACCAGTTGGCCCCACCGCCGGCGCTGGGTCGAAAGATGGTGCCCTGGAGCGACAGCGGTGTGAACAGCGGGCCCAGCCGGAACCCCTCGACCGCCTCCACCGCCATTTGCCGAATCTCAGGCGTGAAATCGACCAGATCGTCGAGGGTGGCCCCTTGCGTGTCGAACGGCGCCGGGCGGGTGGGGAACGGCTGGGTCGGTGACAGGACCTCCCCCTCCAGGTCGGTCTCGGTGTTCACCTCGCGTTCGTCGATCGGCCAGATTGGCTCGCCGGTCACCCGGTCGAACGCGTAGACGAACCCTTGTTTGGTGACCTGCGCGACCGCCTTGATGTCACGCCCGTCGACGGTGATATCGAGCAGGTTCGGCGCCGTCGGGTTGTCGTAGTCCCAGACCCCGTGATGCACCATCTGGAAGTGCCACACGCGCTGTCCGGTTTGCAGGTCGACCGCCACCAGGCTTTCGGCAAACAAGTTATCACCCGGTCGGTGTCCGCCATAGTAGTCGGATGTCGGCGTGCTTGTCGGCAGATAGACATACCCGAGTTCCGGGTCCACGCTCATGTTCGACCAGCTGTTGGCGTTCCCCGAATAGCGCCACGACTCGTTCAGCCAGGTCTCGCTGCCGAACTCGTCGGCGCTCTGCGGAATGTTGTGGAAATCCCACCGGTGCCGGCCCGTGCGAGCGTCGTAGGCGCGCGCGAACCCCGGGGGCATCTCCTTGGTGATGCTGAAGTCGTTGATCGACGACCCCACGATGATGGTGTCACCGACCACCAACGGCGCCGACTGTGACGAGAGCGGCAGCAGGTTCAAGTTGTCGCGCTGGCCGCGCGTGGCGCGTGGCAGGTTCTCGGTCAGGTCGACGCGCCCGGCGTCGCCGAACTCGGCCGCCGGCAACCCGGTCTTCGCATCGACCGACACCAGGAACCCGTCGCCGGTGCCCCACACGACCCTGGCCTCGTCGCCGTTCTCCCAGTAGCCCACGCCTCGGTGCGCCCACGGCGCCGGGGCCGGCGTGCCGGCTTCGTAGATGCGCGGATCGTGCACCCACAGCGTCGCTCCCGTCCTCGCGTCGATGGCCGCGGCCTGATAGAGCGGGGTACTCAGATACAGCACGCCGTCGACCATCAGCGGCGTCGCCACCAACCGACCGGCCCCCGGTCGTGTCACCCAGCGGTCTGGCTCTTCCTCCTCGAGCAGGTCGAACAGCGTCCCGGCCGGTACGACCGACGCGCCACGCTCTCCTTCGACGATCAAGTGCGTGTCGGCGGTACGCCATCGCCAGACCACCTCGAGGTCCCCGAAGTTGTCAGCGGTAATCTGGTCGAGCGGGGAGTATTTCGAACTGTAAGTGTCGGCCGCATAGGTGCGCCACTCGCCGTTCCGCGCCCCCGGCTGGGCGGTCACCGGCGCCGGCAGACACGCCAGACCCAGGAATCCGAGGATCGGTATGGTCAAGCAGCGACTGGACATCGGTGACTCAGACGGCACGCGGGACACACGGATACCGGCTCAGTCTACGCTTTTCAGGAACTCCGTTCCAGACAACGTGCGGCCCGATCAGCTTACGAACTACCAAGCCCGCTTGTAGTGGTCAGGTCTACCCGGCCCGAGTCACGGCAGGACTTCTCTGACGACCCCGTCGTGTTTGTTCATCAGGAAGATCCGGCCGTCCGGCCCCGTGCCAAAGCGCAGATCCACACGCACGGCGGGTTCGAACCCCAACGCGCGGGTCTTCTCGGCGACCAGTTGGAGCAGTGTCTTGACGTCGGCGCCGTCGCGGAGCAACACCCGGCGAATCGCATCTTGTCCGCCATCGGGCAGGTCGTCGGCCGACAGGTGAAAGATTTCGCCTTGCGGGAAATCCGAGAACAACACACGGTCCTGCAGTTGCGGGATGGCGTCGTGTCGATACACGAGCACGCCCCCCGCGGCCGATCGGGACTGCAGCAGTGGATCGAGCTGGCCGTATTCGACGACCGGGTAGGTGATCCCGGGCTCGCTCCGCTGGTCGTTGAGATCGACGGCCTGGCGACTGATGAAGCGGAAGCTCCCTTCCCAACTGCTCCACCCCAGGTCAGCACCAGCGGTGACCAGACTTAGCTCTTCGACGATGTTCTGACCGATGTCGGTGACGAACATGTTGCCGTTCACCTGATCCCAGGCGAGGCCCTGCGGGTTTCTGAGACCGGAGGCGAAGATCTCAGGAAGCGTCTGGTCGAGCCCGTCTCCGGCGTAGGGATTGTCGGGCGGGATCCCGTACTGGCCGTTCCGGCTGTCGGAGCCCACCGGCTGAACCCGCAAGATCTTGCCGAACGCCACCCCGAGGTTCTGACCGAGATCCATCGGATCGCCGCCGCTGCCCCCGTCAGCGAGACCGACATAGAGCATGCCGAAGTCGGGATCACCCGGGGTCGCGAACGGGTTGAACGCAATGTACCCGCCGTTGTGGTTGCGGAACGGCTGTTCGACCCTGAGCAGCATCCGTGGCGGTCCGCCGTCGTACGAGGCCGCCCCGGCGTCGCGGGCGGAGAACTCGACCAGCACGGTGTCGTGCGAGTCCTGGCCTCCACCCGACACGAAGTCCGGCTCCGGGGCCGTGTCTCGCGTGTCCATCCAGGCGTACAGCCTGCCGTAGCCGGCGGTCCCCGCCACGCCGAACTGGGGGTGCAACGCGAAGCTCTGGACCCCTTGCTCGCGCCCGGCAAACTCCACCGGAAGGCCCCACCGGGGGTCGTTGATATCCAGATAGAGCGCCACCTCGCCGCCATAGCCGATCGTGTAGACGGGCCCCTGCATGTCGTTGACGAACAAACGCCCCGACTCGGGCTCGTCGACGAGACGCATCGGGCGTGCCCGCTTCCCCGCCACGTCCGGGAGGGTCGCAAACTCGGTGTACCCAACGACGATCACCCCCTCAGACGCCTCGATCGGGTCAGGAAAGGGATCGTTGGGCACCTGCGCGCGGGCCGCGATGCTGGCAAACATGACCGTGGCGGCTGCGACGGCACCGGCCAGAGCCGATCGCGCAATCAGCGTCACCGACGTCATCTTCATCTCACCCATCTCGTCACCGCGCCGGCGGTCAGGCTGCCGGCCAACCGGGCCATTACACGCGCGCGAGGTCGTGATGCTTGATCGGAAGGTCCCGGACACGAATACCGGTTGCCGCGAAAATGGCGTTGGTGACCGCGGCCGCGATCGGCGGGACCCCCGGTTCACCCAATCCGCCCGGACGCGTGTCAGACCGAATGAACTCGACGCTGATGCGTGGCGCATCGGCCAGGTGAATCATTTGATGGTCGCCGAAGTTGGTCTGGACGACACGGCCCTCCGCAATCGTGATCTCCCCCACCATGGCCGCCGACAGCCCGAAGATGATGCCGCCCTCGATCTGGGCCTTCGCCGAGTCGAGGTTGACGTAGTCACCGCAGTCGGCGACGGCGTGCACGTGACGGACCCGGAGCGTGCCCTCCCGAGACACGGCCACGTGCGCCACTTGCGCCACGATGGTCCCGAAGCTTTCGCACACCGCGATTCCGCGGCCTTCACCCTCGGGCAGCGGACTGTCCCAGTCGGCCATGGCCGCGACCTTTTCCACGGCGGCCCGAAAGCGCGGCTCCTCGTCGAGCAAATCGCGTCGGAAGTGATAGGGGTCCTTGCCGGCAGCATGGGCCAACTCGTCGACAAACGACTCCTTGAAGAACCCGTGCTGCGAGTTGAGCACCGATCGCCAGGCCCCCAGTCGGATCGGATGCGCCGCGTCCCGCCCGTCTGCTTGCTTGTCGGCAATGGCATACGGCATGAACACCGACTCGCCATCGCCGCCGCCAGCGTAGTGGCAGGCGACCTTGAGCGGCCTGCCGTCCGCGTCGAGCGCCGCGGCGAACCGCGCCATACCGGCGGGCCGATAGTAGTCATGCTGGATGTCGTTCTCGCGGCTCCACACCAGCTTCACCGGTGTCGGGGACATCACCTTCGCGATACGAGCGGCGAGATCCACGTAGTCGAACGTAAAGGGCAGACGTCGTCCGTAGCCACCGCCCAACAGCAGGTTCGTGAGGTGAACCTGGTCAGGGTCGAGTTCGAGGGCGGCGGCGGCGACGGAGCGCGCGTTGAGCGGATCCTGGACGCCGGCCCAGACCTCGGCGCGATCACCGTCGACGCGCACCGTGGCCACCATCGGCTCCATCGTCGCGTGGGCGAGGAACGGGACCCGATAGTCCGCGGTCACCACCTGTGCGGCCTCGTCCGGCATCGCGGGGGCCTCGCCGATCGACTCGTCGAAGGCGGCGAAGATCGAGGCGCTCGAGACGTTGCCGTGCCCGGCATCGTCGTAGGTCGGGGTCAGCGCGGCCAGTGCCACCCGGGCGCGCCAGTAGCTGTCGGCGACGACGGCCACCGCCTCGTCGAGCTGCACCACGCGGGTGACCCCCGGCATCGCCTCGGCCGGGGCGGGGTCGACCGAGACGAGCATGCCGCCCTGTACCGGTGCGATATCGACGGCGGCGTAGAGCATGCCCGGCAGCGTGAAGTCGATGCCGTAGACGGCGCTCCCGTCGACTTTGGGCGGAATGTCGAACCGCGGCGGGGACGTGCGACGCAGCGTGTAGGTCTCCGGGTCCTTCAGGTCGGGACTCGAGGGCACCGGCTTCGCCGCCGCTGCCCTCGCCAACTCACCGAAGGTCGCACTCTGGCCGGAGCCGGCATGCGTCACCCGAGACTGGGTCGCCGCGCAGTCCGATGCGGCGACACCGAACCGGTCCGCCGCGGCCTCGAGCAGCATCTCCTTGGCGGCGGCGCCGGCCAGGCGCATGCCGTAATGCCCCGTGCCCCGGACAGCCGTCGAACCGCCCGTGGCCTGCGAGCCGAACCACCGCGCCAGCCGGTAGGAGCCATAGTCGACGGCCCGTCCCATGGGGGCCGGTATGGCATCGCCCACGAACGCACGGAGGATGAACGCGTTGGCATACATGTCGAGGGCCGGCGCCTCTTCGATCCGGACCTGGGCCCAGTCGGCCTCCATCTCCTCGGCCGCCATCATCGCCAGCCCCGTCAACGCCCCCTGTCCCATTTCGCAATGCGGGACGAGGATCGTCACGAGGTTGTCCGGCGTGACCGTGATCCAGGTCGTCAGTTCGCCCTTCTCTTCGGCGTCAGCGGACACGACGCTGTGTCGACTGGGCGAGAAGATGACACCGCCGATCCCCAGGACGAACCCGCCGCCGACCAGGCTCCCGGCGCCGATGAACGCGCGTCGTGTCCACCTACGCATCGCGCTCCTCTTGGCCTTAGGCATCGCGCCCCTCCTTGCCGTCGCTGACCGCATGGATAGCCCGACGCACCCTGGCGAACGTGCCGCACCGACAGATGTTGGTGATGGTGGCGTCAATCTGCTCGTCGCTAGGATGGGGTCGCTCGTCGAGCATCGCCGTGACAGCCATGATCATCCCCGACTGACAATACCCACACTGCGGTACCTGATGGGTAATCCACGCCTCCTGCACCTTGTGAAGCGTGCCATTGGTCGCCAGGCCTTCGATGGTCGTGACGGCCGAGCCCTCCGCGCCAGACACCGGAAATGAGCACGAGCGGACGGCCCGTCCTTCGATCTGCACGGTGCACGCGCCACACGCGCCGATGCCACAACCGAACTTCGTGCCGGTAAAACCCAGCGTGTCGCGAAGCACCCAGAGCAGTGGCGTCTCCGGTTCGACGTCCACTGAATGGGTCTGACCATTCACGGTGAGGGTAATCGCCATCCGTGCCTCCAGTCGCGAATCAGATACCGACCTCGCCACGCCCGGTGAACTGGGAACTCACCGTGTGGTCAGCGCGAGCCGTTCGCGCCTATCGTAACGGGAAACGGCGGAACGTGCCGGTCGGTTCGAACCCCCGACCACACATGCGACATTGGTGTCCTTGCGCAACAGGGCGACCTAATGCTGAGGACGGGGAGCGCCGTGCACTCCAGTAACGAAGGTGTCCGAGTGCATATTGGGGGCATTTGCCGAGTCTTCCAACGCACACGACACGGATCCGCCGCTCGGAGTGTTGGAATAAATGGGTCCACCAGAGGGTCACACTGCATAACGGCGAGATTCGGAAGTAGAACCGCTGTACTATTGGGCGGATCCAGTGCGTCAAGTTTCAACGACCAGCGAGCGCGGCGCGACGACACATGCGGCGTGTCTGATGGTTCTGCTCACCATCGGGCTCTGTCTCGGCCCATCGACGACCGAGGCACAGCCAGGCGCTACAGGTGGCCCCGGCGCGCTCGTGGGACGGTTCGAGCGGAACGCCCCGTCTCTGGGTGACCGGCTGCCAAATCTGCCGGTCTACGACCGGGAGGGTCAGCAGCACCGTCTCACGACGCTGCTGCGTGGTCGCTACACGGTGCTCGTACTCGGCTGTCTCACTTGACCGCCATTCCTCGCCAACGTCTCCCGGGTGGAGACGATCGAACGCGACTACACGCCACAGGGTGTCCAGTTCTATTACCTGTACAAACAGCTCGCTCATCCAGAGCTCGACCACTACGTCGACCCCTACACGCTCGAAGAACGGCTCATGCACGTGGCACAGGCTGAGCGACAGCTCGGGTCGCGTATTCCGTGGATCGCGGATGCGATGACCAACGAGTTGAAACATGCCCTGGGTGACATGCCCAACTCGGAATTCATCATCGACCCGGACGGACGCGTAGTGAACCGCCGAGCCTGGAGCGACCCTGAGGCGCTCCGCACCGACCTCGAGCGGCTCATCGGACCGGTGGCGGAGCCGACCCGTGTGTCCGACCTCGACCTGCCGTCCACGCCGCCAGTGGCCACCGTGGCCAAGGGCATCGTGCCACGTCTGACACCACCCGGGCGCATGAGCACCCTCACGGTTCGCCCCGACCTGGACGGTACGGAGCTGCCGTTCTACACCAAGCTCCGGGCCGACGTCGACACCGAATTTCTACGCACTGGCGCCGGCACACTGTTGCTCGGGTTTCACATCGATCCGCTGTATCACATGCATTGGAACAATCTGGCGCCCCCGTTGACCTGGGCGGTGACGGCGCCGGACGGGGTGCGCGTCACGCCGTCGTCGGCCACGTTCGCCACCATCGAGGAGCCGGCAGACGCCGATCCGCGTGAGTTCCTCGTCGACCTCGCCGCCGACGACATGACCGCGTCGTTCGACCTGAGCGTCACCTACTACGCGTGTGACGATGCCAACACCTTCTGCATCCCGGTGACCCAGGGCTACGCGGTCAGCCTGGGGGTGGACCCGGACGCCGGCCGGGTGTTTGGCGCCGGACGTGGAGGGGGTCGGTTTGGAGGGCGCGGTGGGCCGGGCGGGATGGTCGAGCGCGTCAATCGAGTCAGAGGCTGGGACACGAACGGCGACGGTCTGGTGGCCCGGAGCGAAGCGCCGGAACCGATGCGAGACGTGTTTGACCGGATGGACGAAAACG
>CAUZAY010000002.1:0-53194 GCA_963577695.1 Vicinamibacteria bacterium
GTTTCAATCAGTTCACCGTCGGGGAGTCGGAACAACGCCTTGTCAGTGGACCCGTCCTTCGAAGCCAGGCACTGGACCGGGTCGAGCGGACTCATGACGTAACGTCGCTTCAATGCCTCCCGGCACCGAAGCGAAAGAAACGTCATGTCGTCGAAGGATTCTCTCCGCTCGTGATACAGCGCACGCCACAGCTGCCCCGCCTTGGAAGGCGCGTCACCCGTCCCAGCCACCAGCTCTGCCAGTTCGCTCTTGGAGAGGTTAAGCACGGTTGGACGCGACGGTTTCTGCGGCATGGTCGAAATGGCCTTCATCCGACGACCCGCCCGCCGGGCATCCGCTACCGGATCGTTAACCCGGCTTGCGACGCAATCTCGCGGATGCGTGTGGCATGCGTGGGGTTGGTCCCCATGACCTCCCGCAGACGACGGACAATCTGCGCCTGCTCGGCGGCGCCCATCGAACTGGCGGCGGCAGCGGCCGCTTGCACCGCGGCATTGCAATCGGCCTCGTAGGTGATTGAGCCGCATTCCGCGGTCAAGTTCGCCAGGAGCGGCGCGGCGCCCGAACCCGTGACTGGCGAGCCACCGGCACCAGTGCTCCCGAAACGCTCCTGTGCCTGCTGAATTTCGGCCGCGGCGCCGCGACGGATGTTCGCGCCCTCGGTAGCCGCCTGGAAGCAGGTGAAACCCGGGCGGTTTGCCCAGCGGAGCGGCGCACAGGCATGAATACCAGCGTCCTGAGCGGCCTCCAGCACCTCCGTAATCAGCCCCTCGTACTCGGCATCGCCCTCACCAAAGCCAGAGAAATTCCCGAGGTCGCCGCTCGCTGCGAACAATCCGGTCACGCCCGGCAGCTTGGCAATCTCGCGGGCGGCCTCCACGCCCTCCAACGTCTCGATCATCAGAAACAGGACGACATTGTCGTTCCAGGTCTGGCGATACCCACCGGGGACATCGTTCCACAGCTCACTGGGACCCTGGCCACCACCTGAGCTCCGTCGCCCGATGGGCGGAAAGTAGGTCCAGTCGACGGCCGCTTGCGCCTCCTCGACGGAATCGATGGTCGGTACCACGATCACCGCGGCCCCCATATCGGTCGCATGCTGAATTTCACGCTCGTTGGCATACGCGACCCGCACGCCCGGCGCGGCCGGACCCGGACACGTGCGCCAGAACCGCGCCACCTGCTCCCACGAGATCGCTTCGTGCTGCATCTCGACCCAGATGAAGTCGTACCCCGCGGCCGCCATCGCGCAGTACGTGCGTGGGTCGGTGGCCCGCACGGTGCCCCCAATCATTGGGCCGCCCTCGATCAGCTTTCGCTTGGCCGGATTCCATATCTCGGACGTCTGCCCATCGGGGAGGGCGAACCGTGATCCATAGTCAAACTCATCCGCGCTGAAGTCCTGCGCCGCCGTATCCCGTGCCGTGGCGCCCACCAGGACACAGGTCGTGATCGTGACCAAGGTCAATAGCTGTTTCATGCTCATGGCATCCCCTTTTCGGTGGCATCCGCACAACGACAGGTCAACCGGCCTACCGCCGCTACGGGCGAAGTGTAATACGGGCTTGAGGACAGTGACCAAAATAAGCGTGCCCACATGGCGGACCTATTCTGGTCAGGGTCCTAACCTGAACGACTCTGAAATTCGAGAATTTCGCGCCCACTCCGCCCCGCGCGGTCAGGGCAACGCCAACGCGATCAGTTCCGGAGCGGCCGCTCCACCTCCTCCGCCAACGGCCACCACGATGTATTGCCGGCCATCGTGCAGGTAGGTCATCGGATTGCCGGTGGGCACGGCCGGGAGGGCCACGGATCCAAGGTAATCCCCGTTGCCCTTGTGGTACGCCGCCAGGGTACGCGCGCCTTCGGCCTGGTCGGCGACGTAGCGCCCGCCGGAATTGACAATGAGCAGGGTTTTCGTCACGAGCGGGCCACCCGCATTGCCACCACTATGCCCCCCGAGCGCCGGCAGATGCAGATCCTTCAGGGCTGGGTGGGTCCGTGGGCCATCGCCATGCGGACTCATCCACGCGTGGTCTCCGGTGTTGAGATCGATCGCCGTGACCCGCTTGTACGGCGGCTTGACCAGTGGCAAGCCCTGCGGCCCGGGTACCGGCACCGCCCAGGTCTCGGTGAAGTAGCCGACCGTAGCGGGCGGAGCATACTCGATCAGTTCGACCGCCCTGAGTCGTGTTTGCGACGGCACGAACAGACGCCCCGACTCCGGGTCCACCGCTGACCCGGGCCAGTTCACGCCGCCCCCAGTGCCGGGGGCCTGAATCATCGGCCGTCCCTGGCCGCGCACGTTGGGCGGTGTAAACATCGGGCTCAACTGGCCGCGTTCGGCGATTCGAATCGCCTCTGCCCGCAGCTCGGGCGTGAAATCGATCAGGTCATCGACCGTGATGCCCTGCAGGTCGAACGCCGCCGGCCGGGTCGGAAATGGCTGGGTCGGTGAGTACCACTCGCCGGGCGCGTCACCTGCGGGTACCGGTCGCTCTTCGATCGGCCAGACCGGCTGGCCGGTCACGCGGTCGAACACGTAGGTGAAGGCCTGCTTGCTCGTCTGCGCGATCGCCTTGATGTCACGTCCATCGACGGTGATGTCGATCAGGTTCCCACCGGTCGGGAAGTCATAGTCCCAGAGTCCATGGTGCACCGCCTGGAAGTGCCACACCCGCTGGCCGGTCTCGGCGTCGACGGCCACGATGCTCTCGGCAAAGAGATTGTCGCCGTGGCGCATCCCGCCATACCAGTCGTTCGTCGGAGTGCTGACCGGCAAGTAGACGTAGCCCAGCTCTTCGTCGACCGGCATGTTGCCCCAGACATTCGTGTGGCCGCTGTATCGCCACGACCCGTTCTGCCACGAGTCGACGCCGAAGTCGTCACCTTGGGGGATGGTGTGGAATATCCATTTCATGGCGCCCGTACGCGCGTCGAAGCCGCGCACGTGACCGGGCGGCGCCTCGCGGGTCGTGGTCTGGTCGGTCAAGGTACTCCCCACGACGAGGGTGTCGCGCACCACGGCGACCGGGGTCGAATGCGTGATACGAGACCGGTCAATCTCTCGCCCGAGGCTCTGACTGAGATCGACGATGCCGTTCTCACCGAAGGTCGGATACAACGCACCGGTGCGCGCGTTCAGCGCGATGAGTCGCAGGTCGTGCGTGGCGATGACGATACGGGCGTCGTCGCTCGTATCATCCTCCCAGTACGAAACGCCGCGATGCTGCCATCCGATGTTGGCCGGACGATCGAGTCGGTCGTAGCTGCGCGGATCGTATATCCAGACCGCCTTGCCGGTGCCGGGGTCGAGCGCCGCGACCTGCCCCAATGGGGTGCTGACATACAGCAGGCCGTCCACCATCAAGGGAGTCGCCTTGAACAGGCCTGGGGTTATCTCGTCGCGCGCTTCCGCCACTTCGGTAGAGACCGAGGTCCAGCGCCAGGCGATCTGGAGGTCGCTGAAGTTTGTGACGGTGATCTGGTCGAGGGGTGAGTACTTGGTGTTCGCCCCGTCCGCCCCATAGTGACGCCACTCACCCACCACGTCGGACTGGGCCAGCGCCGGGGCGGCCGCGACGACGAGCCACCCCGCCAACCCGAGAGACCACCGCCATCGACCATGTCGAATCATCGCTCTTCCTTCGCCAGCCCGTCACACGCGGCGTGTGAAGTCCCGGCAGAAAACAGGTGAGACCCTGTGGCGCAGGCCTTTAGGCCTGCGATCGCACGGCTGAAGCCGTGCGCCACGCAGTGCCGACGCTGTCGTTCACCTGCGCGATTCTACCAGCGGATGTCAGCCCCGGAGCGCGCACGACCGTATAATCGAATCACACACGCTGGCAGGCCGTGAGCCGCTACTGCCGCGGCGGGCAAGGAGAACATCATGACGAACTCGACGCCGTTTCTCGCAGGCGTAGCGTGGTGCGCGCTGACGCTGGCACCGTCGATTGCCGTCGGCCAGTATGGCGCCACCGAGGGCGAGTGGCGGACCTACGCGGGCGACCAGGGCAGCACGAAATACTCGCCGCTCGACCAGATTGATGCAACGAACTTCGGCGACCTGCAGGTCGCCTGGCGCTGGCAGTCCGCCGACGGGGCGCTCGATCTCGACGCTCTCCGCGAACAACGTTCCGGGGTGTCCATCAACGGCATCCAGGCCACGCCGCTCATGGTCGGCGGCACCCTGTATCTGTCGACCGCGATGTATCAGGCAGCCGCCGTCGACGCCGGTACCGGCGAGACCGTCTGGATCTACGATCCCCGGGTCTATGAGGGCGGAGAGCCGACCCACGGTTACGGGTCGCGGGGTGTGGCCTATTGGACCGACGGACAGGACGAGCGCATCTTCTGGGGCACCAGCGAGGGCTACCTGCACGCCGTCGACGCCAAGACCGGGCAGCCGCCCCCCACGTTCGGCACCAATGGCCGAGTCGATCTCACCGAGGGCATTCCTCGAGCCACTCGCGGAGACATGAATTACCAGGGACGCAACCTGCTCGGGGTCAAGTCGCCGCCAGTCGTTCTCCGCGACGTGGTCGTCGCCCCAACCATCATTTCGGACTTTGTCGTCAAGAAGGAGGCGCCGCCCGGCTGGTTGAAAGGGATCGACGCACGCACCGGCGACACCAAGTGGATGTTCCGGACCGTACCGCAAGCTGACGACTTCGGCGCCGACACCTGGGAGAACGAGTCGTGGCGCTATTCGGGCAACGTCAACGTGTGGCCACCGATGAGTGCCGACGAAGAAACCGGATATCTCTACCTCCCCACCGGCACGCCCACCAGCGACTACTACGGGGGGCACCGCCTGGGCGACAACCTGTTCGCCGAGAGCATCGTCGCGCTCGACATTGAGACCGGCCAGCGCATGTGGCACTTCCAGGCGGTGCATCATGGTGTATGGGACTACGACTTCCCCGCAGCGCCGAATCTGGTCGACATCACCGTTGACGGGCGTCGTATCAAAGCGCTGGCCCAGGTCAGCAAGCAGGCGTTCACCTACGTCTTCGACCGCGTCACCGGCGAACCGGTCTGGCCGATCGAAGAGCGTCCGGTGGAGACCGACACCGATCTGGACGGCGACGTGCTGTCGCCGACCCAACCATTCCCGACCAAACCACCACCGTTCGACTATCAGGGCGTCACCATCGATGATCTGGCCGACTTCACCCCGGAGATCCGGGCGATGGCGATCGAGGCGGTGCGGGACTTCCGACTCGGCCCCCTGTTTACGCCGCCGATGCAAAGCAGAGACGGCGGGCTGCAAGGCACCATTCAACGACCACAGATCGGTGGCTCAGCGAGTTGGAGCGGCGCGGCCTTCGACCCGGAGACGGGCCTTCTGTATGTGCCCTCGGAAAACCGGCTGTCGGTGCTGAAGTACTACACGCCGGACCCAGGGGCGGGTGGGAACCTGCGGTTCACCCAGGCCGAATTCGGCAGCGGCAAGCAGCCCGCGCTGCCCCAAGGTCTGCCGCTGCTCAAGCCGCCCTATTCGCGGATGACGGCCATTGATCTCAACGAAGGTGACCATGCCTGGATGCGACCGAACGGCGACGGCGACCGGTTCCGTCGGCACCCGCAACTGCGCGACCTCGATCTTCCACCCCTGGGAGGCGAGGGACACGGCGGCCCGTTGCTGACCAAGACCTTGCTCGTCAGTGCGTTGTCGGCCGGCGGCTCGACCGGGGGCCCCAGGCTGATTGCGCGCGACAAGGCCAGCGGCGAGATCGTCGGGTCGCTGGATCTCCCCGGCGGCGCCATCGGCACGCCGATGACCTATCTGGACGACGGTGTCCAGTACATTGCGCTGACCGTTGGTGGCGAAGTGCCAGAACTGATCGCGCTGCGGCTACCGTAGGGAGAACGACCGATGCCAAGAATACCGCTGCGGCCGTTAGGTCTCGTCGCGATCGGCGTTGCGCTCGCCACCGTGGGCGCCTCGGGGGTCCAGCCGGCGCAGCGGCCCGTCGGCGAGAGGCCGGCGGTGACCAAGGCTGACGTTGAGCGGTGGAAGCAGGAACTGACGAACTGGGGCCGGTGGGGTCCGGACGACGAGATCGGCACCCTCAACCTGATTACTCCGGACAAGCGAAGGCAGGCTACCGCGCTCGTGCGGGACGGCATTTCGGTCTCACTCGCGCGTGACGCCGAGACGGAAGCGGCGGTCGACAATCCGCGTCCCTATCAGGTGACCCCCCTCGGCATCACCGCAGACGAGATTCGTATCGCGTACCACGGCTTCATGCACACGCACCTCGATTTTCTCAATCACAACTTCATCGGGGAGGGTGTGACCTACAACGGCTACGCGCCAGACCCGACCGTGGTCGCGGCCGAGGGTGGGCACGCCAGGAACACCGTGCACAACGCGAAGCACGGCATCGTGACGCGTGGGCTGCTCATCGACATGGCCCGGTTCAAGAACGTGCCGTATCTCGACCCGGGAACGCCGATCTATATCGAAGACCTGGAGGCGTGGGAGGCCGAAACCGGCTTGCGGGTGTCCTCCGGTGACGCGGTCGTGATCCGCACTGGCCGATGGGCGCGGCGGGCGGAGGTCGGGCCATGGGACATCGCAAACGATGCGGCCGGACTGCACGCATCCGTGATTCCATGGCTCAAGCAGCGCGACATCGCGCTCCTCGGCGGCGAAGCGCCTCAAGACGTCGCGCCGGCCGGTATCGACCCAGCCGTGACCGTCGCCGACGACCTCGGTCCGCGACCGCTGCACCGGTTCGCCTTGATCTATCTGGGCATGCCACTGTTCGACAATCTCGACCTCGAGGCGTTGGGTAAGGTGGCCGCCGCCAGAAACCGGTGGGAGTTCCTCCTGACCGCTGCCCCTCTGCCGACGCGTGGCACCGGATCGCCCATCAACCCCATTGCCACCTTCTAGGGGTTTCCGGGCGAGGCCCGTGTGGCGCAGGCCTTCGGCACCCTCTCGATGAAAGGAATCTAACGGCATGAGCGATCAACCACGCGTCCTCGCCTTCGCGGGCAGTGCCCGCACGGACTCGTTCAATGTGAAACTCGTGAACATCGCGGCGGAGGGAGCCAAGGAGGCCGAGGCGGAGGTCACCGTCCTGAACCTGAAAGACTTTCCCATGCCGCTCTTCAACCAGGATCTCGAGGCGGCCGAGGGCCCTCCGAAGCAGGCCACCCGACTCAAAGGCATCATGCTGGCTCACGAGGGGTTGTTGATTGCCTCACCTGAATACAACAGCTCGATCTCACCACTGCTCAAGAACACCATCGACTGGGTGTCGAGGCCCGCTGACGGCGAGCCGATGCTCGCGGTGTACCGGGACAAGGTAGCGGCCGTGATGAGCGCCTCACCTGGGGGCTTGGGCGGACTACGCGGCCTGGTTCACTTACGATCCATTCTGTCGAATATGGGTGTGCTCGTCATACCCGACCAAGTCGCCGTCACCCAGGCCGACTCCGCGTTCGATGACCACGGCAACCTCCTGGATGCCAAGCGGCAAACGTCCGTTCAGGGCCTCGGGCGAAGCGTTGTGAAGCTGGTCGGCTGGAACCGCTAACCCTCATCAGCACGAGGAGTAACGATGATGATCAATCGTGGAATGGCTGCGTGCGTACTCATGACACTGACCGCCGGCGCCGGGTGCGCCGGGAACGACGCGACAGACGCGGCCGAAGTCAGCCAAGGCCCTGCGTCACCGGCGATCAGCGATCTGTATGCGGGGTCGCCGTATCTCGGCGAACTGCGCAACAGTCTGGTCTACGGCGAGATCTGGGAGCGACCACAACTCTCGAAGCGCGACCGGAGTCTCATTACGGTCGCGGTGCTTCAGGCCCTGGTCCGCGACGAACTCGCGCTTCACGTGCCGCGGGGACTCGACAACGGACTCACGCCTGAGGAAATCTCCGAAATCATCCTCCACGTCACCTTCTACGCCGGCTGGCCAACCGGGGTACAGGCCTCGCTGACCGCGGCCGAGGTCTTCGCAGAGCGCGGCCTGTCGCTCGGCCCGCTGGCCCGGGCACCGGCCGTCGCCGACCGTCCCGACACGCCCGCCACGGCAAGCGGTGCCTATGCGGCGGTGCCACGGTTGGGGGAACTGCGGAACAGCCTGCTCTATGGCGATATCTGGGAGCGGCCCCAGCTGTCCAAGCGTGACCGGAGCCTGATCACGGTGGCGGTGACCCAGGCGCTCTATGCCACGAGCGAACTACGCACCCACATCGGGCGGGCGCTCGACGAAAACGGCGTGACCCCGCAGGAGCTGTCAGAGGTGATCCTGCACGTCACCTTCTATGCCGGCTGGCCGAAGGCGGTCAACGCGGGGCGACTGGCGTCCGAGGCGTTCGAAGCTCGCGGAGTGTCGTTCGCCGACCTCGAGTAGGGACACTCGGCGTCACGGCAACGCAAAGGCGATGAGTTCGCCCGGGTGGGTGCCGGCACCAACGGCCAGCACGAGATACTGGCGCCCGTCGATCATATAGGTCATCGGCGACCCGGTTTGCGCGGCAGGAATCGGCACCGCGCCCAGTTCCTCCCCCGTCGCCTTGTCATAGGCGCGCACCATGGCGCCCCGTTCGCCCGACGGCATGGTGATGGTGCCGCCCTCTCCGCTGATGACCAAGGTTCGCGTCGTCAGGGTGCCGATACCACCGGAGCTGCCACCGGCCCCGCCCGTGCGGCCGGTGCGCGGAATGTCGAGACCACGGAGCGAGGGATGGTTGCGCACGCGATCCGGTGTCTCACCGTGGGCCACCTGCCACACGATTTCCCCCGCATTGAGGTCGATGGCCGTAATTCGGCCCCAGGGCGGCCGCAGCAACGGGAGCCCGCGCACCGTCAAGGGGCGGCCCCGACCGTTCACATACTCCATATCTGAGCGCTCGGCGTCTGGTTGGACGAGACCGACCGAACGGGTCAGGGTGTGCGAGTAGACATACATGATGCCAGACTCTGGGTCATACGACCCGCCCGGCCAGTTGGCCCCGTTCGGCACGAACAGCGTCCCCAGCAGCCCGCCGTCGCCGGCCGCGATCGGCGGGGTGAAGACCGGTCCGGTACGATACTGCGACACGAATTCGAGCGCCTCAGCCTTCAGCTCCGGCGTGAAGTCGATCAGCTCGTCGACCGGGAAGCCCTGCCGCTCGAACGGCGGCGGCTTGGTCGGGAATGGCTGCGTCGGCGCATACCACTCACCCGGCACGGTGCCCGCTGGCACGGGCCGTTCCTCGATGGGCCACACCGGCTCGCCGGTGAGACGGTCGAAGACATACACCCAGCCTTGCTTGGTCGGTTGCGCCACCGCCTGAATCTGCCGACCATCGACGGTGATATCGACCAGGATCGGCGGACAGGGGACGTCGTAGTCCCAGATGGGATGGTGCACGAACTGAAAGTGCCAGCGACGCTCGCCAGTTTCGATGTCGACAGCTACCAGGCTCTCACCGAACAAATTATCGCCGGGTCGATGCCCCCCGTAGTAGTCGCCAGTCGGGATCTCGACCGGGAGGTAGGCCAGACCGAGTTCGGCATCCACCGTCATGTTGGTCCAGACCCCGGTGTTGCCGGTGTAGACAGCTGAGTCGCTCAACCAGGTGTCACGCCCGTATTCGCCCGCGGTCGGGATCGTGTGGAAGATCCAGCGTCGTTCACCGGTGCGGACGTCGAAACCTCGAATGTAGCCCTTCACGTTCTCCCGGCTTGGCGGGGCGCTGCCCGCGCGATGCGCGGCGCCCACGATGACGACATCACGGGCGACCGTTGGGGCACCGTTCCACCCAATCTCACCAGACAGCGGGTCGATGACCTGGTCGTTGTACAGCTTGAGGTCGACGATGCCGTCGACCCCGAACGTCGGCACGGGCCGACCCGTCTCGGCGTCCAACGCGACGAGCTGATAGCCGATGGTCACGACGTAGATACGCGAGTCACCCTCGCCGTCGGTCCAATAGCCGACGCCGCGGCCAGACATACGGCGAATCGCGTTGCCGGCCCGCTCTCCCTCATCGATACGGTAGAGCCACAGCAGCTCGCCGGTCGTCCCGTCCAGGGCCACCACATCCCGGCGGCTCCCCGCGGTCGCGTAGAGGACGCCATCGACCATGAGCGGCGTGGTCTGATAATTGAAGTCCGGGAACGCCCCGAAGTTCACGGCACTGAATCGCCACGCCACCTCGAGATCATTGAAGTTGTCGCCGTCAATCTGGTCGAGCGCCGCGTATCGCGTGCTGCCAAGATCTCCGCCATAGGTTTGCCACTGACCGTCGGCCGCTCCAGACTGGGCCGACGCAACCGGGGAGCCGCCCGACAGCGCCAGCACGACCACCAGCGACCCGCCAACCCAACCCAGTCCGTATCTCATGCCTCGTCCTCCACCTACGGCGTGTGCCCGAATGCGAGCAGTCTTGCACAGTCGGTCGTCGGCGCCAACCGCGTCCGGGCCCGGGTTTGCGACAGCCACAGCTTCATGGTTGAATTCGCGGGTGCCTCGGCCTCAGCAAGCGCCCGAGTTCGCCCCACGCACCGCGACTGACGCCCAATGACGCCACGCATCAGATGGCACCGGTCATCGTTTCGGCTCTTGCCACCCGGTCTCCTCATCGTAACGCTGGCGTGCGCCCCCGCGCCGACGCCGCCCCAAGTCACCACGACCGCCACCTGGTTCGAGGGCGCTACCCTGATCGATGGCACGGGCGGCGAGCCGATCGCAGCCGCCGCCTTCTTGGTGGAAGACGGTCGGTTTACCTGGGTAGGCCAGGAGGGAGCGCGGAGGGCGCCGGAGGGCGCAGACCGCGTCGACTTACGCGGCAAGACGGTCATCCCGGCGCTGATCGACGCTCATCAGCATATTGGCCTGACCAACGTCAAGAACGGCACGACCGGTCAGGAGCAGTACACCCGAGCGAATCTGAACGAACACCTCGATCGGTTCGCCTATCACGGCGTCGCCGCCACGATGAGCCTGGGACTCGAGGCCGACGAGGGGCTGGCGTTCGCACTGCGAGACGAGCCGAGGCCGCGGACAGCGAGGTTTCTCACCTCTGGTCGCGGTATCGCCGCCACGCCGATGGCAGGGCCGCAGCAACCGTATCGCCTGGGGATCCCCCGAGGAGCCGCTGGTCCAGCCGACGGGCGGGCAGCGGTCCAGGAGCTACGGTCACACGGCGTGGACCTCGTCAAGATCTGGGTCGATGACCGGGGTGGGGCGGTGCCGAAACTGGGGCCGGATGTGTACCGTGCGATCATCGACGAGGCGCACACCCACGGCCTGCGCGTAGTGGCCCACGTGGGAACGACCAGCGCGCTCGAAGATGCCAAGGACCTGCTCCGGGCCGGCATCGACGGTTTCGCCCATACGGTCCGCGACCGCGATGTCGACGACGAGTATCTGGCGCTGGTCCGAGCGCGCCCGGCCGTCTGGACCATCCCCAACCTGCCGGGATCGCCGGTCACGGCGACGGACCTCCCCTGGTTGCGCGAAACGCTGCCGCCGTTCGAGATCGACGCGTTGCGGCAGCAGGCTGAGAGACTAGCCACCGAGGGGCCCGGCGCACTCTTCGACCTGCAGTGCCGCAACCTCGCGCGGAATCGCGAAGCCGGCATGGTCATCGGCATGGGGACGGATTCAGGCACGAGCGTCGCGTGGACTACCCACACCGAGCTGCGTGACATGGTCTCCTGCGGCCTCAGCCCGATGGAGGCGCTAGTCGCGGCGACTCGGGTCAACGCCGAGTTGATCGGACTCGACGACCTCGGGATGGTCGCGGCGGGACGCAGCGCCTCGTTCGTGGTACTCGACGCCGACCCGCTGGCCGACATCAACAACACCAGACGTATCTCCGATGTCTATCTGCAGGGCCTGAAGGTCGATCGGGACACGCTCAGAGCCGAGTTCCAGGCGGGCGCACCCTAACCCGTCGTCCGCTTGTCGGTGATACCGGCCGGGGCTGTGAACTCACGCGGCGGGTGAGGGTCTCTCGACCAGGCATTCAGGCGGCAGGCCGAACGTCGCCACGATCTCCGTCCAGGTGACGAACCCGAGGAAATGGCGGGCCAAGTCGGCGCGTGGTGCACCGTCGAGGTGTGGGTAACTGCCAGCAAGCGTGTTCGTAGCGTGGGCCAGCGCGGCGACGCCGTCGGCTTCCTCGTCTACCGCCAGTATCACTCCGAATGCTCTGTCTCCGGCGAACTCCTTCGCCGCTTCGACATTGCGCCACACCCGGCTACGCGATGGAAACCACAACGTCGACGGGGGCACCGGTTCGGTGGGTCGATCCTCGACGAACAGCACGCACGCCTCGGTGCTCAGGCAACAGTCGACACGTAGGAACCCCTCGAACGCCCACCACTTCCTTCGACCGCGCTGGGCCAATCGCTTCCCGAACTGCCTGAGACCCTCGTCTCGCGCCTCGCTGACAAGACGCTCATCGTCAGAAAACAGCTTGCCGCGCCAGCGCTGGGCGTCAGCGCTCTTCGCACCGAAATTGCTGGGATCACGCACCTCCATCATCTGAGGATTGTCGAGCAACCAGCGCAGAAACGCCGCTGGCGGGGCAACCGCGCGCTGGTAGACCGCGCCCTGACGGGCATCCCGATCCGACCGCGTCTCTGACGTGGGCAACGCCCCCATCTCAGCCGGTGGTGGCACGGCCACCGCCTCTCGGGTGAGCGCCGCCATCTCCCACAATCCCCTCAGCCACGGATGTCCGTCCGCCGCCTGGTCACGCAGCGCATCGAACACCGGCTGCACTCTGGTCAAGCCCATATCGCGGTCGCTCACGCTGTCCTCGCTCCTACTGCGTCAACGGTCCTGGTGTCCTTGGCGAATCCATTCTCCACGACACCCTGCCGATATAATCCAGCCACTGCGACACTTGCCGCCCTCTGGCACTCAACATGTCGACCCGTCGACGCCGGTCTGAACGGGAGTATTCATGTCCCCCATCTCACATCTGTCACCCATGAAACGGCGTGAGTTCCTGAAGACCGTGGGCGCGGACATCGGCGAGACCCGAAACGTCTACGATCAGTTCCCCGAAGTGGTCGAGCGCCTGGATGTTCTGCTTGAAAGCTACAAACAACGTGGCCGCAGCACACCCGGGTAGGCGCGGGCCCTTCAATTCACCGGGTTTGTCGCGAAGACGGTCAGCTCGGTGGTGAAGCCTCGATCGTCCATCTCGAGTACCGCCTTGACCATGTGGGCGATGTCCTCGACCTGAAGCTTCGAGGGATGGTCGGCCTGCTCGAACCCGGCGCTGGCGGCGAAGTCAGTAATGACCTCGCTCGGATTGACCTGCATCACGCGCACGTTGTGCTTCCGGAGTTCGGCGCGCCAGCACTCAGTCATGCCGCGTAGGGCGAACTTGCTCGTCATGTAGGCGGTGCCACCGGGCGCGCCCCGCAGCGACGCGGTCGACGCGATGTTGACGATGTGACCGGCGTTCCGGGCGACGAAGAGTTTCGCCGCCTCGCGGCCCATCAGCATGGCGCCGGTCACGTTGGTAGCGATGACCCGTTCGAAGCTGTCGAGATCCATCTCGACCAATGGCTTGAAGACGCCCATGCCAGCGTTGTTGATCAGGATGTCGAGGTCACCGAACGCGTCGAGCACCTCGCGGCAGGTGCGTTCGACGTCCGCCTCTTTCGACACGTCGCCCTGGATCGCGTGCGCGCCAATGGCCTTGGCCGTCTGCTCGAGCTTCGCCCGATCCCGTCCTGTGATCGCGACCTTGGCGCCGGCGGCGATGAGTGATTCGGCGACCGCCCGGCCAATGCCGACACTACCGCCGGTCACGAGCGCAATCTTGTCGGTGAGATTCATGTCGTTCAGTGTATCGCGGCCGTCGCGGCGACCGTCTGACCGCCGGTGGTGACCGTACGCTAAAGGCCTACCGCAACAATGGCGGCTGTGGGGATCGGGGCCGGAGGTTCGAGGCCTCCTCGGGAAGAGGCCTCGGGTCACGGGCCCAGCGCCGATGGCGCTCCACGTCCTCCACGTCCGCCTCGAAGCACCGCCGACCCGCGAGGTGTCGCCAGAATTCGCGTCCCTCGGACGCTCCGGTCGCCATGTCGAAGCGCGCGCACAACTCGAACGTCGATGTGGAGAGCGTCCGGTACTCATACCGGTCAGCCGTCACCGGGTCCTCAAAGCCCGGAACGTCGCTGCCGGCCTCGGTCAACGCGGCCAGCGACGGCGGAAGCACACCCTCACGCGTCCAGTACAGGTCGACTCGGTCGGCAAACCGACGCAGGTCCTCGACCCGACGCTCGTCGACGCGTCGGCTGCGTTCCGCGGCGGGTGACCCGGCGTACCACAGTCCCAAAGCGACCGCGGCGCCGACCGTACAGACGACAGCGAAACCAACCGTCGTCGACCCCGATGGGCCGGTCACGGCTGCTCCTCCCGTTCGTCCCGCCGAAGATCGGACAGATAGAACCAGAAGGCCGTGCCAGCGATGCCGCCAATCGTGAGCACCTTCAAGCAGAAGCGCACCGTCAGTTCGCCGCCCAGCAGGCTATACACGAGATTGGCCACGTCGCCGATGAGCACCGCCGCCGCGACGAACAGTGTGAGGTAGGTCAGCCAGCGTCGCACCTTTGAGCCGCGCTTGGCCGGATCGGTCGCGACCTCACCGCCGACTCGCCGCGAGAGCGTCAGGAAGATGGGAAACGCCACGACCAGGTAGGCCACCGACCACCTGGTCGCCTGCCGGGCCAACTCGGGTGCGAGCGGTGACGCCGCCGGATCCGGGAACATCTGATTGATGAGCTGGAAGCACAGCTGGCCAAGACTGAATGCGCTGATATACAGGGTGGCGAACAACAGCAGATACATGAACGCTTCGCGAGCCGACAGGTATGGCTGCGGCCGCGGAACGGGAACCGGGAACTCCACGTCGGCGTAGCTCGCGAGCGCGCCTTGCACGTCGCCCAACGCCCACCCCGCCCCCCGCAACACTTCCTCGATACGGCCGCGTGTCGCGCCGTGCGAGAGACCGTCCCGGACAAAACGCGTCAGCTCTTCGCTCACTGCCATGCTGTGTCTCCTGTTCAGACTGCGGGTGCCGATGGGGGATCGTCCAATCTCCGTGTCACTGCCCGCACGACGTCGACCGCGTGCGCGACGTCCCTGCCCACCATGCCGGTGGCAATCGACGCCGCCCAGTCGTCACCGACAGCCGCGAGCTGCGCCTCTACCTCTTCACCGTGGGGTGTCAATCGCAGCAGCGGCGACCGCGCATGGTCAGGGTTCGGGTCAAAACGCAGGATGTCGTCCTTCACCAGCAGGTCAGCGACCCGCTGCACGCTTTGCCGCGACATCCCCATCCGACGCGCGATTTGCGGCACCGTGCGTGTCGCTTCCGCGACCGCACCAATCACCTGCCAGCGAGCCTGTGTCTGTCCCACGGGGGCCGTCAACGCGGCACCGTGGCGGAGCAGGGCGCCGTTCAACCGGAACACCTCGAGCACGAGCTGGCGGAGCGCCTCGCCGCTTCCTGACGCGGTCGAGAGGCCCGAGGCGTCAAACGGAGAGGCAGTGGGGCTGGGCAGGTTCGTCGACATAACGACAACATAAGACCATAATGACAATATATTGTCAATAAACAAATCAAGCACAGAGACAAGCGTCGGGGCCGCGCCCTTACCCCGCAACGGGTAAACAGGCTCGCGCTCGTGGTCGTAAATGGACCAGAATAGGCAACGGGATCGGTCAGGTGACGGTGAGGAGCACGGCTTTGAAGCGAACAAGCGAGACACAGGTTCGATCGTTCGTGGTCTCGGCGACGGCCGCGCTCGCCATCGTGGTTGGCACGGCCGGCACCGAGGCCGGTGCGGCGGACAACTGGCCCCAGTGGCGCGGCCCGAACCTCGACGGCACGACGAACGAGACCGACTTGCCGACGACCTGGAGCGCAACAGAGAACGTCGCGTGGACGCTCGAGGTCGCGGACGGTTCGTGGACAGGCGCCACGCCGATCGTGTGGGAAGACACCATCTTCCTCAACGTGTCGTATCTCGAGCGCAGCGGCGGTGGGGGCTTCGGCGGGCGGGGACGCGGGCGCGGACGGCGGCGCGACGGCGGCGCCCCCGGTGGTGGGCGTGACCGTCCAGGTGGCGGCCCGCAGGGCGGAAGCGCCCCGCCTCCAGTGACACCGGTCGCTCGGGTCGAGACGCAGGCCGCGCAAACCGAGACTCGGCGCGTCGAACTGTGGAGGGTCAATCGTCGCGACGGGTCGGTGGTCTGGAAGCAACATCTCAGCGACAACGACCGCCAGCAGCGCAAGCAGAACATGTCGTCTCCCTCGCCCGTGACAGACGGCGAGCACGTCTGGGTTATGACCGGGACCGGATGGCTGCGGGCCTTCGATTTCGACGGCAACGAGCGGTGGTCACGCAACATCTCGGACGACTACTGGAGTTTTGGTCTGAACTGGGGGTTCGCGTCCTCGCCGCTCCTGCATGAGGACGGTCTGTACGTGCAGGTGCTCCACGGTATGCGCACCGACGACCCCTCGTATGTCTTGCGTATCGACAAGATGACTGGGGAGACAGTGTGGATGGTCGAGCGCCCCACCGACGCGCAGCGCGAGTCGCCCGACTCGTACACGACACCGGCCCTGCTGCAATACGACGGCACGACCGAAATTGTCCTCACGGGTGGTGACGTGGTCACGGGCCACGACCCCGAGACCGGCGCCGAATTGTGGCGCTCGAACGGTCTGAACCCGAGGAACAACGGCGCCTACCGACTCATCGCGTCGCCCCTGATCGTCGGCGAGGTCATCATCGCGCCCACCCGCGTACGACCGATGCTGGCGCTGCAGGCCGGCGGCCGCGGAGACATCACGACCACGCATCGCATCTGGTCATTCGACGACGGTCCCGATGTACCGACCCCGGTCTCGGACGGAGAGCTGCTCTATGTCGTGCAGGACAACGGCGTGGTCCACGCCGTCGACATGGCTACTGGAGAGACGGTGTACGGGGACCAGCGTATTGAACCCGGCACCTACAGCGCCTCACCGATTCTGGCTGACGGCAAGATTTACGCAACCAGCGAAGACGGGGTGACCACCGTGTACCGGGCCGGGCGAGAATTCGAAATCCTCGCCACGAACTCGTTGCCTGGCTACACGCTCAGCACCCCATCGGTCTCGCAGGGGCACCTCTACATTCGGGCCGGGAGCACGCTCTACGCGATTGGCGGACAGGGGAACTAGTCCCCAATGCTCGCAGGGTGGGAGTGACGGGAACGTCTACGACTCGGACAGCGCGAACAGCTCGCTGATGCTGTTGATGAACAGCGTGCCATTGGCCGCGATCGGCGCCCCATAGATGGCGCTCCCGAGGTTTGGCTCGGCCAGTCTCTCGAGTTCGCGGCCCGCCCGAAGCACGACGACGTCGCCGTCTTCGTCACCCAGATAGACCTTCCCATCGACGACCAACGGTGAACCCCAGACCGCCGCGAACGTGTCATGCACCCATACTTCTTCGCCCGTGGCGACGTCGAGACAGTGCAGGTAGCCGCTGAAGTCGGCCACATAGAGCAGTCCCTCGTCGATGGCGACCGTTGACAGCGAGCGGCGGATGTTCTCCGTCCGCCACACCAGTCCGGACTCGCTGATGTCGCCGCGCTGCGTCCCATCGATGGCATGGAGGCGGCCAGCGCCCTCGCCACTCTCCGGGTCCTGTCCGTTGGCGATGAAGACCGTATCGTTCCAGATCACCGGCGTGGCAATGACGTTGTTCCGCGTCAGGGGCCACTCTGCCTCGATCGGATTGGTGTCGAACTCCCAGAGGGTCGCCCCATCGGTGACATCGAAGCCGCGCACCCAACCGTCGCCCTGGCCGATGACCACCTGAGCCACCCCGCCGATCTCGGCCACGGCCGGAGACGACCACTGGCCGTGCAGAATCCATTCCCCGACCGACGCGGCCCGCCACATGAGGTCGCCGGTGTGTCTGTTCAGCGCGATGAGGTCCGGAGCCTCCGGCGACGGCACGGAGCCGTCCTCGTCCTGACCGTTGGAGGTATTGACGATGACCAAATCGCCATACACGGCCGGCGCGCTGCTGCTCATGTTGTGGGGAAACACGCCAAGTTCCCCGATCATGTCGTAGGTCCAGACCACATCGGCATCGGTCCGGCCGTCGCGCACCTCGCCGGTGAACGGTCCATCGTTCTCCGTATCGAGAAATCCGTCGGTGTCGAGCGCGACGACCTCGCCGCGGTTGCTGACGTAGTAGAGCCGGTCGCCGTGGACGCTGGGCGACGAGCAGACACCCTGGAAGGGCCAGTCGTTCGCCTCGCCGGCAGACAGCTTGTCGTGCGCCATCTGCCACAGGAAGGAGCCGTCCGACTCGCGGAACGCCATGAGGATGCCCTTGTCCTCGACGACGTCAGAATCGCGTGGATGGTCGTTGTTGGTGCCGACGAAAACCTTGCCGTCGGCGACGACCGGATTGCCCGAGGTCATCGCCCCCAGAGCCGCCACCCACTTCACGTTGGTGCCCGAGGCGACATCCCAGTCGGCCGGGATCCCGGTCTCCACCGACACCATGTTGCGAGACAGCGTCCCGCCCCACATGGGCCAATCGTCACCGGCGACCAGCCCTGCGGACGGCAGGCCGTAGACCACCAACGCGGCGACCAGGGCCGAGCGCCGTTTCACCACAGGTCAGTGCGCCCGCGGGCCCTACTTGGCGATGGCCGCGTCTTCGGCGCGTCCACCCGAGAGGATGCCCTCCATGCCCGTGTTGCCTTCGTGACACGCATACTCGTAGATCAGGTCGGACATCTGCGTGAACGGGTAGTTGACGGTCCACGGTCGCGTATACATGGTGGGATCAGTCACCTCGACCTCATACTCGAGCGTGTCTGGGGCCACCCGGGTGAAACGCTCCACGAGCGTCAACCCCTCTCCCGAGCCTTGGTGCGAGCTGAACACCGACCAGGGCTGCAGGGCACTCACGCGACCATCCAGGTTCGCCGTCTCCACCACCAGCGTGTCGCCTTCCCAATGCCCACGAGACAACCCGTTCCATTGGGTGATCTTATCGGAGACCTGCGGGCGCCCGTCCAGCGGCACGACGCGAACTTCGTGAACTTGTTCGATCAGCATCACCACAACCCCTGGCGCCTGAAACACCTGTATGTTGTTGTTGTACGACCGGGGAAACATGGCGTTGGGCATCCCGCCGCGGGTGACGCACCGCTCCCAGATATGCCGATCCTCCCAGGTATCGTCCTTCTCCGCACCTCCGGGAGCCTTGAGCTGGGTCTCGCTGTGCCATTCACCCGTGGGCGTCAACGGTGGAAACTTACCGTCCGGCGGATCGACAATCATCGATGTGCGGTTCGTACGGGCGCCCCGATCCATCCAAAAGTTGTTGTACGCGCCGGGGTTGGTACTCACCTCGGTCCGCTGCGCCGGTGCGTTCAGTAACTCCAGGTCGCGCGCGGCGGTCCGGGCCCGAATCGACGAGACTTCTTCGTCGGTCAACAGCTCACGCCCCTGCAAATCGTCAGGCCGCTCCATCGGCGTGGCGCCCGACGAGGTCCAGGTGCCCTGCAAATCCGGATCGCCCCACGGGGTCGACTGTGCGGCGGCCGAAGTCTCCACCGCGACCGTGGCGACGAGCGCCATGACGGGAACAGCGATTACACGAAGTCGTCGATCGATCATCTGAAATCTCCTCAGGCCCGCCGGCGTGCAGGGCGCGTGTATCGTGAATTGTGACACAGCACGGTGGCACAGGCACCTGTCGAGGTCAAGGCGCGGTCCTCCGCGTGACTAGTGGTCGTTCGCGTCCAGCGTCCCGCCTCAGACCCCGCCCCGACGGCTGGCGGGTGGGGTCACGTCGTTGAGGCGCAGATACACGGCCATTTGTCCGTAGATGTCCATCGCATGGCTGAGCGTGAAGTACGCCATCTTCACTCGAGTGACGTTTCCCAGGTACCTCGGCCCGGCGACGGTCTCCAATAGCTGCTCGTCGGAGAACTCCTGCAGCACGGCGATGCCGTAGTCATACCCGACGCCGAGCGCCTCGAGCACCGCGGCCTTTGATGTGGCCGACAGCCCAAACACCGTAAAGTCGGTCGTGTCCACGTCCGGCGCCGCGGCGGCGCCACCCAGGTGTTGCATGAGATACACGTTCGCGCCCGCGATGTGCAGAATCTGCTCGGCGTAGGTGCGCTGCGCCTCGGTCGGCTTGAAGCTGAACGCCGCCTCCGGCATTGCCTCGGCGATCGCCATCATCGACCGTTTCTGTTGTTGCCAGTCGGTCAGCAGGTCTCCCGACACGGTCGCCGGTTGGGCCGCGGCATGGCCGAGGCCGAGCAGGACGAACATCACAACCGGAACGATCCAGGCAAAGATTTTCATCGCACACCTCCGTTCAGGAACCATCATATAGGGGGAGTTTCGTGGAGACACGTCAAACCGCTCGGTCCCATGCCGGCGACCGATGTCCCTCTCCCCCGGAGTCCACCGTGATCCCGATCATCGACTTGCGTTCCGACACCTTGACGCAGCCTACCGCGGCCATGCGCAGCGCGATGGCGCAGGCTCCGGTCGGTGACGATGTCTGGGGAGAAGATCCAACAGTGGCGCGACTCCAGGAGCGATCGGCGGATCTTCTGGGGAAACCGGCCGCGCTGTTCGTGCCCAGTGGCACGATGGCGAATCAGATCGCCCTGCTGGCGCACTGCGACCGGGCTGACGAGGTGTTCGTCGGGGACGGCAACCATAGTCTGTACTACGAATCGGGCGCGGGACCAGCGTGGGCCGGCGTCACCTTCACCGTGGTCGGTCGCCACGGTCTCTTCACGGCCGAACAACTCGTGGACACCATCCGTCCGCGCGATCAGCATTTCCCCCGTCCGCGCCTGGTGACCATCGAGAACACCCACAACCGCTCCGGCGGTCGCGTATTCCCACAGAGCGACGTCGAGGCCATCGCCGAGGCGGCGCACTCCCGAGGGCTCTCCCTGCACCTGGATGGCGCGCGCGTCTGGAATGCGTCCATCGCCACCGGGACGCCACCGGCGACCCTATGCGGGCCGGTCGACAGCGTCAGCGCCTGTTTCTCGAAGGGTCTGGGGGCACCGGTCGGGTCGGTGCTGGCGGGCGATAGCGACTTCGTCGCGCGCGCGCACCGCTATCGCAAGATGCTCGGCGGCGGCATGCGGCAGGCGGGCATTCTGGCCGGCGCGTGTCTGCATGCGCTCGACCACCATGTCGCGCGTCTGGCCGACGACCACGACAACGCGCATGCGTTGGCGCGAGCGCTGTCAGTCGTCGACGGGATACGCTGCGACCCGACCCAGGTGCAAACGAACATCGTGGTGTTCGAAGTGACGGGCCAGAGCGCCCCGGATTTCGTCGGGCTCGCGGCTGAGCACGGGGTCAAGCTCGCCGCGCTCGACCAGACCCACGTGCGCGCCGTCACCCATCTCGACGTCTCGGCCGCCGACACGCAAGAGGCCGCCCAGCGTCTGAGCACCGTCAGCTAGTGAAAGTGGATAGCCAGCGCCGGTTCGGCGTGGACAGGTTCGGAGACCCCATGACTAGACGCTCCTCGATGTTCCGCGTGCTGACAAGCGTGGCCATCTGCGCGACGGCCGGTGTGCTGATCGCGGCACAGCCCACCACCGATACACACCGTTTCACCGAGATCAGAAACGGCATCTACCTCGCGCAGACGACGGATCCCGTGTTCAACAGCAACGCGCTCGTGATCGTGAACGACGACGACGTCGTGCTGGTCGATTCGCACGTCACACCGTCCAAGGCGCGTGATCTGATTGCGGCCGTCAAGACGCTCACACCCAATCCGATCACGGTGTTGATCAATTCGCACCACCATTGGGACCATGCCCACGGCAACCAGGAGTTCGAGGACATCCCGATCATCGGGCACGAGTTCACCTACGCGACAATGTCCGCCGCCCCTCTCCAAGAAGGGACGTACACCCGCGGCCTGGCGGGGAACGACGCCCGGCTGGCTCGAATGAGGGCACAAGTTGCCGAGACCAGCGACGCGACTGAGCGGGCCCAGCTCGAGGCCGACCTCGAACTCTTCGCCGCGCACGTCAGGGACTTCGACGAGATCGCGCCGGTTCCGCCCACGGTCACCATGAACGACCGGATGACCCTGCATCGCGGGAGTCGCGAAATCCAGATCCGGTTCCTCGGCCGGGCCCATACGGGTGGCGACGTCGCGGTCTACTTCCCCGACGACAAGGTCGTGTTTACCGGTGACATGGCCCTGGGAGGACCGTCGTACCTGGGTGATGGATTCGTCGACGAGTGGCCCCAGACGCTGGAGAACCTCAAGGCGCTGGACTTCGATGTGTTCGTCCCGGGCCACGGTAGCGCCGTGACCGATCTGAACCGGATCGATCTCGTGCAAGCGTATTACCGGGATCTGTGGCAGAAGACGGCCGCGAAGCATGAGGCCGGCGTGAACGTGACGGACGCCTCGCAGACGATCGACCTGACGAACCACACGTTGATCCCGATTCGCCAGGTCGGCGTCGACCCCCTGACGGTCCAACGAATCTACGACCGGCTGGAGAATCAGGACTAGCGGCCTCTGATAGGTGAGATCTCAAGCGGCCGGCGTTGAAGGTACTGGCGCAGGAGTTGGCGAAACCGAATGAAATTGTCGATTCTTATTCCTGTTTTCAATGAAGAAAGCACCATCGAAGAGCTAGTCTCTCGCGTGGTAGCCGTTCAATATCCATGCCCGTATGAAGTTGTTCTCATAGACGACTGCTCCCAAGACCGTACTGTTGAAAAACTTGAGCGCATCCAACGACAAGAACATGGACACCTGATTTCTGTCTTCCGAAACAATGTAAACATGGGTAAGGGCGCGGCCATTCGTCAAGGCATAAAGCACCTTACAGGCGATATTGTCATTGTTCAGGATGCGGATAACGAGTATGACCCAGACGAAATCCAGAAACTCGTTGAGCCCATTTTGACAGATCAAGCCGACGCCGTGTATGGGAGTCGCTTCAAAGAGGCCTGGCGCCCAGAAGGCATGGGTTTCTTGAGTTGGGCCGCGAATCGCACGCTAACCACTCTGACCAACATTCTCTATGGCGCTAGTCTCACTGATATGGAGACGTGCTACAAAGCGGTCAGGGTTTCTCTAGTCAAGAAGATGGAACTGCGATGCAATCGTTTTGACTTTGAACCAGACATCACCGCCCAACTCCTGAAAATGAAAATCGAAATTCTGGAGCTGCCGGTCACCTATCTCGGTCGATCGGCTGAAGATGGCAAGAAAGTCAAGGCCCGTGATTTCTTGCAAGCGGTGTGGGTACTATTGAGAGATCGATTTTCTAGAGTACAGAGTTAGTCAGCAAACACAAGGCACACGAAACGCCGGGGGGCCTCTGGCGCGGTTCCCTCCCGCTGTGCGCGCGTTACGGTAACGCGTAGGCCACCAGCGAGCCGGGAAAGTCGGTGTGGACGCTGCCGATCTGCACCACGATGTACTGCGTGCCATCGTGCATGTAGGTCATCATGCCGTACTGACCGGGGGCCGGCAGCGGCACGCTGCCCAGAATCTCACCGGTCCGCTTGTCCCGACCATGCAACTCCAGCGGCGCGTCGGGGACGATCTGGCGGACCCCTTCACTGAGCGCTCGAGTCTGCACCAGCAAGTCTCCCGCCACCATCTGTATCGACCAGCCGGCCCCACCGGCATTGGGAATGTCGAGTCCGCGCAGCCGTGGATGCCCCTTGATCACGGCCGCGGTTTCTCCCACCGGGAGCGACCAGGAGCGCTCGCCGGTGTTCATCTGATAGGCGGAGAGTTGGTTGTCCATCGGTTTGTAAATCCGCAGACCCTCGATCGTGGCCAGCCCGGTCGGCGACACGAACGGGTCCTGCTCGGCGGTGGGCCGTCTGGCTCCGCGCGGCAGCCAGGGCACCACCGTCGTCCCGGTCGTCGGGGTCTTGTTGGGAGTGGCCCCCCCGACGCCGGGGACGGCGTAGTTCGGGTCGTCTTGGTCTACGCCGTTGGTCGGCGCCATGAACGTCGGCGCGTTGCAGGTGCGGCGATGAGACGAGAACATCAACCCGGTGCTCGGGTCTGCCACCGGCGGATGCGGAATGATGTTACCGCCCCCCAGACAGCCCACGTTGTTGTAGAACGGGTTGTCGTGGTCCTGAGGCAGCGCCGGCACATAGAGGCCGCCCGCGCGGTAGTGACTCAAGATCTCCAGCGCCTCTTGCCTCATCTCCGGGGTGTAGTCGACGAGGTACTCCTCGGTCAGCCCGTCCCACACGATCCGGTCCACCGGCTCCGGCTTGGTCGGATACGGCTGCATGGCCGAAGTGTAGTTGCCAGGCACCTCGGTCTGAATGACCGGGCGCTCCTCGATAGGCCAGATCGGCTCTCCCGTCTCGCGATTGAAGGCGAAGATCAACCCTTGTTTGGTGTTTTGAATCAGCGCCGGAATCTGTCGGCCATCCACCGTCAGATCCATCAGCATGGGCGGGGTCGGCAGGTCGTAGTTCCACTGGTCGCTGCGATGAATCTGGAAGTGCCACCGGCGCTCGCCGGTCTGGACGTCCAGCGCCAGGACGGAGCCACCGAACAAGTTGTCGCCGGGGCGGTGGCCCGCGTACCCCTGCACGGTCGACGCGTTGGTCACGAGATACACCAGCCCCAGGTCGGGGTCGGCGGACGCGGGGGCCCATGTCGACATGTCGCCGGACCACTGCCAGGCGTCGTTTTCCCACGTCTCATGACCGAATTCGCCTGGCCGAGGAATGGTGTGGAACTTCCACTTGAACGCGCCGGTCGCCGCGTCGAATCCCATGATGTCGCCAGGCACGTTCTCGATCCGGGTCTGGCCGTAGCTGGGCTGGTGCCCCACCAGCACGACCACCACGCCGTTGACGACAATGGGCGGCGCCGAAGCGGTGACCATGCCGAGCTCTCTCGGGATGCCGTAATTGGCGTCGTAGCTCGCAGTACGGTCCTGCCATCGTCCCCAGTCCGACACGAGCGGTGGTATCAGGTCGAGGCCCCCCGAATCAGGAAAGCCATCCAGCGGCACCGCCGTCCCCCAGTTCTCGAGTGGTCGGCCGGTCTTGGCGTCGAGCGCCCACAGGAAGAACGCCGGACTCGTGACGAAAATCACCCCGCGGCCGTTCACCTCGGCGTAGGCGACGCCTTTCCCGTAGGCCTGCCGGGGAGAGCGGAGATGCCTGATGGTCTCGGGCTCGCGAAACGTCCAGAGCGTCTCGCCGGTGGCGGGCTCGATCGCCACCACCTGTCGCCGCGGCGAGGCCACGGTGTAGAGCACGCCATCGACGTAGATCGGGGTCGACCGGTTGAAGTAATCGATATTGGGACCGAAATTGTCGCCCCGCCAGAGCCACGCCACTTCGAGGTCACCGAAGTTGTCGCCGTTGATCTGGTCCAGGGGTGAGGAACGCGTGTGCCCTGCATCGCCGCCCAGATAACGCCACTCCCCGTTCTCGGTCCCGGTCAAGCGCTGCGCGGACGCGGGCGCCGCCGTCACTAGCAGCAAGGCGGAGACGACGCCACACACACAGGTTCGCAGGACACTGTTCAAGCCACGTGTCCCTGGTTCGGTAGGCCGCTCAACTTTCGTCATTCGTCGTCCCCTCGTGCCTCTCGGCGGGTTCATGCCGATCCGAACTGTCTTCAAGATTCCTGGCACTGTCAAGGTCAGTCGTCGGAACTCACTGGCACCGAGCCGCAGAACCACTCCCTCGAGTGGTCCGCCCGGTGGCCAACGTCTTCCGTCGACCGTGGGATACTGAGCCGGTGATCCGAGCCTGGCCTCGCTGAGGCCAGCTCCAATTCCGACTTCCTTTACCGTAGCGACCTTCGCATGACCATACGAGCACGGTTGGCTGGGCTCCTTCTCGCCGGCGCCGCCGGCTGCTCGGCATCTGCGCCTCCCGCGCCGTTCGACGTCGTCGAGGCCTCGATCGCCGACCTCGGCGCGGCGATGGACGAGGGTCGGATCACATCCGAGCAGCTGGTCGAGCGGTATCTGGCCCGAATCGAGGCGTACGACGACCGCGGGCCGGCGCTCAATAGCATCATCGCGCTGAACCCGAACGCGCTGGCGACCGCTCACACGCTCGACACCGAGCGCCGCGAGACAGGGCCTCGTGGACCGCTACACGGCGTGCCCATGCTGATCAAGGACAACTACGACATAGCGGGTCTGCCGACCACGAACGGGTCGCTCGCCATGGCCGACGTGAGACCGCCGGACGACGCCTTCCAGGTGCGGCGGCTACGCGAGGCGGGCGCCGTCATTCTGGGCAAGACGAACCTGCACGAGTTCGCCCGAGGCATCACGACGGTCAGCTCTCTGGGTGGACAGACCCTGAACCCCTACGACACCACCCGCAATCCGGGCGGATCCAGCGGTGGCACCGCCGCCGCGGTGGCGGCCAGCTTCGCGGCGGCCGGGATGGGTAGCGATACCTGCGGGTCGATCCGGATTCCGTCCGCGCACAACAGTCTCGTCGGGTTGCGCGGGACGTCCGGCTTGTCGAGTCGAGACGGCGTCGTGCCCCTGTCGCAGACGCTGGACATCGCCGGGCCGCTCGCGCGGACCGTCACCGACCTGGCCCTGGTGCTCGATGCCACGGTCGGCTCCGACCCGGCCGACCCGACCACCGCCGAGGCGGACGCCAACGTGCCAACAAGCTACACGGCGGCGCTGGATAGTGACGCGCTCCGGGGTGCACGGGTCGGAGTGCTGACGATGTTGATGCGGCAAGACCCGGGGGACGAGCCGGTGGCGCGCGTCATCGACGCGGCCGTCGACGACCTGCGTCGGCTCGGCACTGAAGTGCTAGGTGTGGAGATTGAGGGGCTGGCCGACCTGCTGGACAGCTACACGGTGCTGAGCCACGAGTTCAAATTCAGCCTGAACGCCTACCTCGAGGCGATCCCCGGCGCACCGTCGCTCGCAGACGTGCTCGCCGACGGACGCTACCACCCCGACGTGGAAGAGCGCCTCATGCGATCCAACGAGGTAGAGACGCTCGACACCGAGGTGTACAGTGAGGCGCTCGGCCGCCGTGAGACCATCCGGCGTCGGGTGGTGGAGACGCTGGACGAACTGGAGCTCGACGCGCTCATCTATCCCACGATCCGGCAGCAGGCGGCCGTCATCGGGAGGCCGCAAGGCGGAGACAACTGTCGGCTCAGCCCTCACAGCGGGCTGCCCGCCATCACCGTGCCGGCCGGCTTCACCCCGGATGAACTGCCCGTCGGGCTGGAAATACTGGGGCGACCGTTCGCGGAAGCCCGTTTGATCGGGCTTGCCTATGCGTTTGAGCAGGCCACCTCACATCGGCGACCGCCGCCATCGACGCCCGCCCTGCCCGCGCTCGTCCCAGCGGATCCTTAACCGAACGATGCCGGCCCGCGAGCATTGGGGAAGCCGCTTCGGCTTCATCATGGCCACCGCCGGCTTCGCCATCGGCCTCGGCAACATCTGGCGCTTCCCCTACGTCGTGGGTGAGAACGGCGGGGCCGCGTTTCTGATCGTCTACCTCGGCTTCGTCATCCTCATCGGCATCCCGCTGCTGACCGCCGAGACCAGCCTCGGGCGCAAGACGCAGCGCTCCCCGGTGGCCGGCATGGCCGCCGTCGCCGGTCGGCGCAGCCCGTGGATGGTCTTCGCGTGGCTCGGGATCGGCACCACCTTCATCATTGTCGCGACCTACCTCGTATTGCTCTCCTGGACCGCGGGCTATCTATGGATGGTCGTTCGCGGCACCTTCCCGAGCGGCACGCAGGCCGAGGTCCAGGCCGCCTTTGGCGCATTCGTCGCGCGCCCCCTCCCCATTGTGACGATGGCCGGACTCCTAATAGGACTGTCCGGAGTGCTGGTCGCACGCGGCCTGACACGTGGCCTGGAGCGCTTGGCAAAGGTCGCGATGCCCGCGCTGCTCCTGATGCTGGCCCTGCTGGCCGCGCGGTCGTTGGCGCTCCCGGGCGCTAGCGCAGGGCTTGTCTGGTATCTCCAACCCGACTTCTCCAAGCTTGACGCGGCGGCTGTCCTGGCCGCCCTCGGTCAGGCGTTCTTCTCGATTGGCGTCGGGGTGGGGAGCGCCTTCGGGCTGGGAAGTTACCTCCACCCGGATCAGAGCGATGTGCCCGGCAGCGCGACGGTGGTGGTGGCGTGCGATACCGCCGTCGCCTTTCTTGCCGGCGTCGTGATCTCACCCTCGAGGCGATCGCTACCGGTACCCTTGTGACGTTCGAGGTGAGCCATCTGCTCGAGACGATCGCCGGCATCGCCGCTGCGGCCGGTCGCAAGTGGGACGCCGCCGAGACGCACTACCAAACCGCGGTGCGTCTGGCGGACGAGATGCCGTTCGTCAGCGAGCAGGCCGAGGCGCGGTATTGGTATGCGAGGATGCTCGTGGACCACGACTCGCCGGGGGATCGCGTCCGAGCCGGTGAGCTTCTCCATCGAGCGCTCGAGGTCTACCGGAAGATCGGCATGCCGTGGCACGTGGAGCGAGCCGAGAAGCTAGTCGCCGAGGCCTCGGACTGAACCACCAGCAGTAGCCCACGACGCGGGGCGGATGGATCGACCGGGGAACAGCTCGCCGGCCTTGCCTCCGCGCCGACCGCCGTCAGTACGCGCGAACCGTCAACCCAGGAATCCGTTCGAAGTCCCGGGGGTTTCTCGTCACGAGCACGGAGTCCGCCAGTACGGCCGTGGTCCCGATCAGGAGATCCATGGTCGGGACGGCGCCGCCCGACCGTCGCGTGGCCGCGAGCAGCTTGCCGTAGGTCGCTGGAAATCGCTTTTCCGGATAGTCCACCCAGAGTCCCGCCAACAGTTCCGCGACCTTGGTGCGCTCCGAGAGCGGGTCGCGCGCGAGCTCGACGCCAGCCTCAAGTTCACAGGCAACGAAGACGCTGATAGCCAGGGGTTCCTGCAGTAGCGAGTCCAGAACACCCGTCGCCGGTCCGTCCGAGCTCCTGGCACGCTCCCGAAGCAGATCGACGAGGAACGAGGTATCCAGGTGGATCACAGGGTCGCCGCCGGGGCGGGATCGTCCTGACGCTCGGCAACCTGCCTATCGATCGCCTCGATCTCGGCGGCGGTAAGTGCCGCCCGCGCGAGGGCACGCTTCAACTCCGCGCCAGTCCGAGGGCCACCAAAGTGCTCCTTGATGACCTTGGAGAACGACTGGCCTGCCCGCTTGTGTCGCGACAGCACGTCGTAGGCTTCCATATCAATCGTGATTGTCTTTACAGCCATGCACTTATCGTGCACTTATAATCACGCGCCTGTCAATATGGCGACCGCCATCCCTCGTCGTGGGACACCGCGAACCGCACGTTCATTCTATAATCGTCGCTCTCACGCCACCTCCCGGAACATGCGATGACCTCCCCGAGTCCGTCCGTCCCCCGCGTCGATCGACGCCGAGCGCTTCTCGTCGATCTGATCAACATTCCGTCGGTGAGTCACCACGAACACCACCTGGCGAATTGGACGGAGGCACAGCTGCGGCAGTCTCCCCATGGCGAGGTCTTACGGGCTGGCGACGAGGTGGCCTTTCGCTTCCCCGCGGTCGCCGGCAAACCCAAGATCATCTTCTGCGGGCACCTGGACACCGTACCGGTCAACGACAACCAGACGGCCCGCGTCGAGGACGACCGGGTCTATGGCCTCGGCGCGACGGATCTGAAGGCCGGCTTGGCCGTGTTCCTCGATCTGATCGAGACCCTCGACCCCGCCACCCTGCACGTCGATCCGGTGTTCGTCTTCTACACCTGCGAGGAGGTCGCATACCAGGAATCTGGCCTGCTCGTGGTCCAGCGGGAGCTTCCCGAGGTGCTCCAGAACGCCCGGTTCGCGATCTGCGTCGAACCGACCGAGAACGCCATCGAACTGGGCTGCCTCGGGAATCTCCACGCCGAGGTGACGGTGCGTGGGAAGGCCGCCCACTCGGCGCGGCCCTGGTTCGGCGAGAACGCCATTCACGCCGCGGGCCCGTTGATCGACAGGATCGCGGCGGTGCCGGAGCGATCGGTCGACTATGGCGAACAGCTGCGCTACCGCGAGGTCATCTCCGCCACCACGATCACCGGCGGTGACGCCCGCAACGTGATCCCGGACACGCTCAGGATGAACGTTAACTTTCGCTTCGCCCCGGATCGCAGCCGCGAGGAAGCGGTCGCCGTGGTTCGCGAGCTCATCGGGGACGTGGGGAACATCGAGATCACGGACCTGTCACCGGCAGGCCGCGTGGTCTCCGAGAATCCCTTCTGCCAGGCCCTGGTCGCCGCCGCGGGCGGCGCGGTCCGCGCCAAACAAGCGTGGACCGATGTCGGACGCTTCAGTGAATGGGGCATCGATGCGGTCTCTTGCGGCCCGGGCATCCCGGCGCAGGCTCACCAGAAGGAGGAGTACGCCACGATCGATGCGATGACCCAAAGCGCCGCCCTATTCGAGCGTTTCCTCCAGGAAGTCCGGGAAGTCTCGTGAATCCGCTGTTGGAGCAAGAGCGAGAATACCCCTTCGCCCGGCTCCTCGAGATCAAGCGGCGGCGGCAGGACCAAGGTCGAACCGTGCTCGACTTCGGGCAAGGCGACCCGCGGGACCCCACTCCGGGATTTATCCGCCGCGCCCTTGCAGACGCGGTGCCCGAGGTGTCCTCGTACCCAACGGTGAAGGGCACGCGCCAGCTTCGGGTCAGCATCGCGGGTTATCTGAAAAGGCGATTCGCGCTCGACGTCGACCCCGATCGTCACATCCTCCCGGTCACCGGGACCAAGGAAGGCATCTTCACGTCGCACCTGGCGCTTCTCGACCCCCGGGGAACGCGACGAGGCGTGGTGGTGTTTGAACCGGCCTATCCGGTATACGTCGAGGGCGCTCGCTACGCCGGGGGCATGGTTCACGCGGTCACGTTGACTCGGCAGTCCGGTTTCCGACCAGACCCTGAGTCGCTCGGTAGGGAGATGCTGGGGCGAACGGCGATGATGTGGATCAACTACCCCCACAACCCGACCGGGGCCGAAGCGGACGCAGCCTGGTACGCGCGCATGCGCGAACTCGCGCGTGAGCACGACTTCGTCCTCGCCTCAGACGAGTGCTACGCGGATATCTGTTTCGGGGCGCCGCACCCGTCGGTGCTGGTGCCCGAAGAGGCACCGGACTTCGAGGGTGTGCTGGCCTTCCACTCGTGCTCCAAGCGCTCGTGCATGACCGGGTATCGCAGTGGCTTTGTCGTCGGCGACCCCAGTTTGATCGCGGCCCTGGCAAAATTTCGACCCAGCGTCGGCGTTGCCACCCCGGCCTTCGTCCAGGACGCCGCGTCCGCGGCGTGGGACGACGACACGCACGTGCAGGAGATCCTCGACCGCTATCGCAGACGTCGGGAGTGCTTCCTTGAGGCCTTTGAGCGCCGCGGCTGGCACCACGACGGTGGCAACGCGACCTTCTATCTGTGGTTGCGCGTGCCCGAGGGCTTTGGTGATTCGATTCGCTTCGCCGAGCGTCTCCTGGAAGAGGACATGCTGGTCACGCCCGGGGCGTTCTTGGGAGCGGGCGGAGAGGGACACGTCCGTTTCGCCCTGGTCGGCACCGAAGACGACAGCCGCGACGCCGCGGCGAGATTGCAGAGGATCCAACCGTGAGCACGCCCATGAGTTCTCGAGACACGTCGACGCAGGAGCTGGAAACGGCGATTCGGAGCGCCTATGCGGCCGGGACCCCTGAGGCGCGCGAAGCGGTCCGAGCCGAGGTCGACGCGGTCATCGCTCGCCTCGATAGCGGGGCCCTCCGGGTCGCCGAACCCAGGGACGGAGACTGGGTGGTGCATGACTGGCTCAAGCAGGCGATCCTGCTGTATTTCCCATTGCGGTCGATGGAGGTCATCGAGGTCGGAGGCCTCGAGTTCCACGACAAGATTCCCCTCAAGAAGAACTTCGCGCAAGCTGGCGTGCGCGTCGTCCCGCACGCGCTGTGCCGCTACGGAGCCCATCTTGAGCGCGGCGTGGTCCTGATGCCGTCGTATGTCAACATCGGGGCATACGTGGGGTCCGGCACGATGGTCGACACCTGGGCCACGGTCGGCTCCTGCGCGCAGATCGGTCGCGACGTGCACCTCTCGGGCGGTGTGGGCATCGGAGGGGTCCTCGAACCGCTACAGGCGGCCCCGGTCATCGTCGAAGACGGTGCGTTCGTCGGGAGCCGTTGCATCGTCGTCGAAGGCGTGCGGGTGGAGAAGGAAGCGGTTCTCGGGGCCGGCGTGGTGCTGACAGCGTCGACGCCGGTCATCGACATCAGGGGCCCCGAACCGGTGGTTCACCGCGGCCGGGTGCCGACTCGCTCGGTCGTGATTCCGGGTACTCAGCCGCGCACGTTCCCAGCCGGTACGTTCGGCGTCCCCTGCGCGCTGATCATCGGTCAGCGTAAGGAATCGACCGACCGCAAGACGAGTTTGAACGACGTGCTGCGGGAGCACGACGTCGCGGTCTGAACGTCGCCGCAGAATCGCGCTCAATCCTTATACGGATCAAACTCCTCCATGCCGGCCATGGCGACGCCGACCGGCTGCAGCGTGTGCAGCACACGTATCGTGTCGCCGTGCGCCTCGAGCACCTCCGGCAGCCGCTTGTAGACCTCCGGGGCTTCGTCCGCGCCGGCCCCGCGCAGCTCTACGCCTCGGGCGCGCACTTCAGCCTGCACCGACGGCCAGTCGACCTTGCCAGTCTTCACGACCTCGCGCGTCCGATGCTTCTGTGTCTTCCCACCGCAGGTGGGACAGCGCGGGTTGGCCCCGTCAGAGCTCTTCGCCGTCCGGATGGGAAGCGACCCGTCACAGTCACGCCGCATGCAGGCCCACTGCGTGCGCCGCTTCACGCGACCGGCTGCCTCGGTCCGGGACATCACGCGCCCAGCGCCGTGAACCGTTGAGTACAGCGACCGCGCGGACATCGGTGACTCCTGTCCCTCGAGCACGACACTGATCTCGCCCATCGAGCCGCCGACGAATCCGCGCTGTCCCGGAAACGCCGGGGTGGCGCCCTTCCTGATCACCCAGAAGTCCTCGCCGTCGTGGCGCTCCCGCCAAGCGAAATTGTGGTGGTTGTGCACGGTGTCGGTCAGGCTTGCCCCGATAATCCGCGCCACGCGGTCCACGACCCACTCGCGTCCGGCGTACGCATACCGGCCGGCTATCTCCATGGCCGCTACGTAGTCAGTCCCCAGGTCGGTGCGCGTGTCGATCAGCACGGGCAGCGCGTCCATGCCACCACCTGTGACCTTGTCATCCCACGCCCGGTTCTGAGCCAGCGCCAGAAAGCCCGTGCAGGTTCGATGACCAAACCCGCGTGACCCGAAATGGACCCCGATCCAGACCCAACCGTCTTCGTCGGCAAACAGGTCGATGTAGTGGTTCCCGCCACCAACGGTGCCGAGCTGACTGCCCGCGAGCGGCGCCATGCGCCGTTGCTCGGAGACGGGGCTGTGGGCAATCTCGTCCAGCACGGGATGGTCGACCCGTTCCGGGTTCTTGCGTCCTATCCCAAAGCTCAGACGCGCCCAGACTTCATCCATGACGCGAGGCAGGTCCGGTTTCAGGGTATCGATACGGATGTTGGTCCGCGCGGCCAGGTTTCCACAGGCGATGTCGTAGCCCACGCCAGACGGCGACACGTGGTGGCGATAGGCGACGACGCCACCAATCGGCTGGCTGTAGCCCGGGTGGTGGTCTGCACACAGCACCCCACGCAGCTCCCGACCCTCGCGGGCCTCCGCCGCCGCGAGACAGGTCCGCAATTGAGTGTGGCTCCACCGGTCGACCTGGCCAAATGTCGCGATACTCACGCTGCTCTCACCTTCTTGCCTGGCTGCACACCGCAGGCTCGACGTACTATAAGCGTCTGCGGACCGTCAGCTGGACGAGCTTGCTGAACCCACGATGGCTTCTCGCACCGATACTCGACCGTCCCACGATGCCGCCTTGGCCTTGGTGGGTGAACACGACCTGCCCCAGCTCATGGAGCGGGCGGCGGCACTCCGCGATGCCGGATTCGGCCAGGCGGTCAGCTATTCCAGAAAGGTCTTCATCCCGCTGACCCAGCTGTGTCGGGATGTCTGCCACTACTGCACGTTCGCCCAGTCCCCCCGACCGGGTGAGCGGGCCTATCTGACGCTCGACGAGGTCGTGGACGTGGCCCGGCGTGGCGCCGAAGCGGGGTGCCGGGAGGCGCTCTTTACACTGGGCGACAGACCGGAGCTGAGGTACCCACAGGCGCGAGCGGAGCTTGCCGAGCTGGGACACCCCACGACCATCTCGTATCTGGTGGCCGCCGCCGGCGCCGTCTTCGAGGCGACCGGCTTGCTGCCCCACGCCAACCCGGGTGTCCTCACGGAGACCGAGTTGCGCGGGCTGCGCGAGGTCTGCCCGTCGCAGGGGCTGATGCTCGAGAGCGCGTCGCCGCGTCTGCTGGAGCCGGGCCAAGTGCACCACGGGTCACCCGACAAGGACCCCGAGGCCCGTCTGGCCACGATGCGTCTCGCGGGCGAGCTGGCGATTCCTTACACCTCGGGCATTTTGATCGGGATCGGCGAAACCCGGGAAGAGCGCATCGCTTCGCTGCTGGCGCTGAGGGCCCTGCACGACGAGTACGGGCACATCCAAGAGATCATCATTCAGAACTTCCGGGCCAAGCCACAGACTCGGATGGCGCAGGCCCCCGAACCTACACTCGACGACCTGTTGTGGACGATTGCCTGCGCCCGAGTCATCTTTGGCCCCGAGATGGCGATTCAGGCGCCGCCGAACCTGAGCCCGGATACCTTCGGCACCTTGATTCGGGCCGGCATCAACGACTGGGGCGGTGTGTCGCCGGTCACCCCCGACCACGTCAATCCGGAAGCGCCATGGCCACATCTCGAGCAACTGGCCCGCGAGACCGAGCGCGAGGGCAAGGTGCTGACCGAGCGGCTCACGGTGTATCCCCCCTACGTGCGGCAACTCGACACCTGGGTGGCGGAAGGACTCCGGACGGCCGTCGTGCAGGCCTCCGAAGCGGACGGGTTTGCGCGCGAGGGGACGTGGTCGCCTGGCGATCGCGACGCGGTGCTACCGGCGGCGCTCCTCGACCGCCTGGACGACGCGAAGGCGCCGGTCCCGACGTCGAGGATGCAGGCGCTCTGCGCCCTGGCGTCTCGTGGCGACGGGCTCGACGAGTCCGAGATTGCAGAGCTCTTCTCAGCCAGAGGCGACGATTTCGTCACCGTCGTGCGCGCGGCGGATGCGCTACGCCGTGAGGTCAATGGCGACGAGGTCACCTACGTCGTCAATCGCAACATCAATTACACCAACGTCTGCTACTTCAAGTGTCAGTTCTGCGCCTTCTCAAAGGGCAAGCTCAGCGAGAATCTGCGCGGGGCGCCCTACGACCTCGACCTCGAAGAGATTGGCCGCCGCAGCGTGGAAGCGTGGGAACGCGGGGCCACCGAAGTATGCATGCAGGGCGGCATCCACCCCGAGTACACCGGCGCGACCTATCTGGACATCTGTCGCACGGTCAAAGCGGCCGTGCCGGACATGCATGTGCACGCCTTCTCGCCCCTCGAGGTCTGGCAAGGCGCCGCCACGCTCGGCATCTCGCTCGATGCGTTCCTCCGGCAACTGAAGGCGGCGGGACTCGGGACGCTCCCGGGCACGGCGGCCGAAGTGCTGCACGACGAGGTACGGGAGACGCTGTGCCCCGACAAGCTCTCGTCCGGACAGTGGCTCGACGTGATGGACACCGCGCATCGCGTGGGGTTCAGAACGACGGCCACCATCATGTATGGGCACATCGATCGTCCCCGGCACTGGGCGCGTCATCTGACCAGCATCCGAGATCTGCAGGCCACCACGGGCGGGTTCACCGAGTTCGTCCCGCTGCCGTTCGTCCATATGGAGGCGCCGCTCTATCTGAAGGGGCAAGCCCGCCGTGGCCCGACGTTCCGAGAGTCGCTGCTCATGCATGCGGTGGCCAGACTGGCGTTGCACCCGCTGGTGCCGAACATTCAAGCCTCGTGGGTCAAGTTGGGCCCACGTGGCGTGCGCGCGTGCCTCGAAGCGGGGGTCAACGACCTGGGCGGCACGCTCATGAACGAGAGCATCACCCGGGCCGCCGGCGCGGGGTTCGGTGAAGAGTTGTCACCGGAACAGATGGAAGCGTTGATCTCTGGGGCTGGTCGAACCCCGAAACAGCGCTCCACCTCGTATGGCGAACCGCCGGCTCCGCAGGTGGCGCGGTCCTTTCACGCGGCGGATCTGGGTCCCGTGGTGCAGACACCGGCACCGGGCTGGGCCCGCTCTGGCTCGCCCACGCTGATCAGGCCAGGGCTCGAGACCGACCCTGTTGGCGAAGCGCCAGTGAACGCCCGCACGACCAGGTAGAGGGAGGCGAACTGATGAGTGAGACACCGGCAAGCGGACCAGTCACACGGTCGTATCGACAACCGGCCGTCATCGGCTCTGCGGTGGTGGTGGCGCTGCTGGCGCTGGGATTCCTGGGCTGGTCGTATACCTGTCCATGCGATCGCGCTCCGGGCGCCTACCTCTTCGGTACCGCGGCCGAGGCGCCGGTCAACGACTGGGCATTCGCCAATCAGGTGCCGCTGTGCCAGATCCAGATCAGCGTCGGCCTCCTGCCGCACGCCATCAATCTGAACTGCATGTCCACGCCCACCGGACACCTGTATCTGAGCTGCTCACAGTGCGGCACCAAACGGTGGTCGAACGCGGCCGTCGAGAATGGTAGGGCCAGACTCCGGCTGAACGGGACCGTCTACCCCGTGACGGTCAGACGAGTTCTGGATCCGGCCGAGCTCGACCAGGCCTGGCGTGCGAGGGTGGCCAAACTCCAGCAGATGGCCGCCGCGGACAACCCCGCGCCGCCGGCCGACGCGCGGCGCCCAGACGGCTGGTGGTCATTCCGCGTCCAGTCTCGGACCTAGATTTTCTGACGAGGCGTCTGCGTGGCAAAGCGCAAGGAGGGAGCAGCCAGGCGGGCTGTGACCGACGAAGCAACGCTGTCCACACGGACGCCTCGTCGGAAAACCAGGCTCACGCGCGGCGGGCTGCGGTGGCGCGGTCCACGATAGAGACGAGCGTGGACACGACCAGCGCGTAGCTGGCTAAGCGGGCGGTCAGCGTCAATATCGATGTCAGTGCGGGCCCCAGGTCGATACGTGCGCCGGCGAGCAGCACCAGCGGGACGAAGTAGCCCACGCCGTTCCATCGTCCGATCGCGCTCATGCGGAGCCGTTTTTGACGATGTACCCAGTAGGAGTCGAACACATACTGGGCGAAGGCGACGGTGATCAGCACCGGCAGTATCAGTGGAACGGCGCCGGCCATGGCAGCGCCAGTCGATCCTGCTGTCACGAACAACCAATCGGTACCGTGGTCGAACACCTGACCAGCCGCTGACGCCGTGCCCTGTCGACGGGCCACGATCCCGTCAAGGTAGTCGCTGGCCATCGCTATGCCCAGCAGCCCGGCGAGAAGGCCGGCGCTCAGAAACGCCGGCCGGGCAAACGCGAGGGCCAACGGCAGTGCCAGCGCCAATCTGACGGCCGTGAGCAGGTGCGCCACGGTCGACTACCCAAACAGATCACGTTGCGCCCGACGCCAGAACGCCACGCCGATCAGCGCGTTGAACAAGATGAAGAAGTTGTGCTGCACGAATCCGAACGCCGCCATCTGTCCCTCGTTCTCGGGAAACAAGATGACCCAGAACGTGATGGCGGCCGCACGCATCGGGGTGGGCACGGCCGCGGCGAAGAAGATGACGGGAAGATAGCCGAGCAGCGAGAGAAAGGACGCGTCGATACCAAACAGGCGCAATGCGATGGTGTAGACGACCACGGCGGACAGCAGCGCGGGCGAGCGCAGCAACAGAAACAGCGCATAGTGTTTGAGCCTGGCCATCTTGAAAGCGTGAAGGATCGGCTTCTCCCGCAGCTGGTTGCCAGGCAGGATCGTGCCCCGGAAATACAGGACCCACAGGGCGAACACCACCACGGCGGCGGCCGCGATGTAGGGGATGAGTCCGAAGACCTCCGGCAACGCGGCGCCGCTGAAGACGAACCCGACCGTGGCCCAGGTCAGCAGGTAGAACACCTCGCAGAACATGACGAACAGCATCACCGAACCGACTTCCCACCCCGGCACGCCGTCACGCTTGTTCAGGTAGTAGGCCATCGCGCCTTTCCCGATCTGTTCGTTGAAGATCGAGATGATGTAGGCGCTGGCGCGGATGGGCAGGATGTCCCGGTATCGGATCGGTTTGATGAACCAGGTCAGCGCGCGAGTGGCGACCAGGGTGTCGATCAGAAAGTAGAACCCCGAGTAGGCGACCATCAGCCCGATCCAGGGCACCCATTGCACGGTGTCGAACACCTGCACCATGTAATCGACGAGTGAGAGCCCTTCACGAGCCGCGGCCCCGTTCAGACGGTAGTACAGGTAGGCGAAACACGCGAGGCTGAGAGCGACGAAGCCCAGGCGACCGGCCATCCCGCGGCTGGGGCGTGGCCCTCCCGGTGGCGCGTCCGGTGCGGGGGGCTCGGTTTGGCGCGCGGTCATGAGTCGTGATCCTTCAGCTTGGCCAACGTGTCCGACAACGGCGTGAGTGTGATTCCCAGGTCGGCGTCGGCGTTGTGGGTGACCATCTCATCCGAGGTGATGACATCGATCACCGTCGGCGTCATGCCGCCGGTGCGTGTGAGCCTAACGAGACCGGCGCCGAACCTGGCCAGCCAGACCGGCGTCGAGCCGACCGTGAGCTCGTGCCCCTGTAGCCCCGCCATCTGTTCGAGCAGTTCCCGATACGTGAGGGTGGTCGGCCCCACGAGCTCGAGCGTCCTCACGCCCGGGACCGGCCGTTGCGTGCAGGCACAGATACCGTGGCACAGATCGTCGACGTCGAGCGGGCGCAGCCGGTGCGCCCCGCCACCCAGCACTCTGACCGACGACTGCAACGCCGTGCGAAACAACGCGCGGCCGCCGGACGTGTCGGGCCCCAAGAGCAGCGGCGTCCGGATGATGGTGGCGTCCATGGTCACGGCGCTGACAACCTTCTCAGCCTCGCCCTTGGAACGAAAATATCCGTTGGTCGAGTCCGGGTCGGCGCCCAGCGAGCTGATGAACACGACCTGGCCCACGCCGGTCGCTTGCGCCGCCGCGACGAGCGCCCGGGTAGTGCCCACGTTGGCGGTCTGATAGTCGGTGGCCTTGCTCTCGAAGAGAACGCCGGCAAGATGCACGACACAGTCGACGTCGCGCAGCGCGGCGGTCAGGCTCTCGGGCCGGTCGTAGCCGATGATCGCGGGGGTCAGTCGGGGTGAACGAGGGAGTCCCTCCAGCGCCTTGGTGGAGCGCACCCCGGCCACGACACGAATGTCGCCCTGGCCAAGCAAACGGGTCAGCAGTACGGTACCCACGGAGCTGTTCGCCCCGGTGACCGCCACGCTCACGCTACCCATGGGACACGGCTACCTAGGGGTCCAGAAGCACACCGACCACGCACCCGGCAACCTGCTTGATTGTCATGGTGACTCCGCCGCGACCCCAAAGCAGGCGGGGTACGAACTGTCGGTGGATTATAGCGGCAGGTGGGCGGCTACTCGCCGGAGCCGGCCGGCGACCCAACTGGAGGGGGCAGAGCGTCACGCCCGCGACTGCCCCACATGTGGACCAGCACTGGCGGCGGCCCGCGCCGTGGCGCTCGAGCTCGCCGGGCTACCGGACGTCCGGCTGCCGGCTGGGCTGACGGCCGGCATCATCACACGCATCGCGCGTCTCGATGACGGCCCGGCGATCCACCATCGCACGGCCGTCGACGCGCGGCGGGATCGCCCGACCTGGGCCGCCGTGCTGGCCGGCATCGCCATCGGCATCGGAGTCCCGATCTACCGGATGCTGTCCGGCGAGATTCCACTCAACCTGACGTCGACCCGGCTCGGAGGCTGGGAGGAGCGGCTCACCGACATCCCGACGGCGACACCGGCCGTGATCCTGGCGGTGGGACTGCTGCTCTATTTCGTGGGACTGCTGGCCCCGGTTGATGGCACCGACACGCACCGCACAAGACCACACCGATAGCTCGCGATACGCTCGACAGTGGTTGCCTAGCAGCCAGTGGTGTCCGCAGAGTCGTCTATGATTCTGACCATGCAGCGGCGGTTCGGATCGCACTGTTTGTCGGTGGCCACTACCCTGCAAGGCTCGAATGCAGATACGGATCAAAGCGCCCTACCTTGTGTTTCTTGGCGATGAGCCCGAGAGGCTGCACGCCAAGACTGGCGCTGGGATAGCCCACTGGCGCCCGGCGCTGTGTACCGGCCAGTATCGGCTGCCCGGATCAGGTGTGGATCTGGGTCTTCCGGACATGACCCCCGCCGAGGCCAAAGCGGCTGGCGCGGCGACGATGATCTGGGGCGTGGCCGGCGTCGGCGGCACCATTCCGCCGCACTGGGTTGCGCCGTTGTTCGAGGCGGCCGCCGCTGGGCTCGACATATGCGCCGGCACCCACTCGTCGCTGACGGACGTGCCGGGGCTCGCGGCAGCCGCAAGAGACGGCGGCGTCAGCCTGATCGATGTGCGGTCGCCGCCGGCCGACCTGCCGGTCGGTACCGGGGCGCAACGGACCGGGAAACGCCTGCTGACAGTCGGCACCGACTGTGTGGTCGGCAAAAAATTTACCGCGCTCTCGATTGCCAAGGAGATGACCGACCGCGGCTGGAAGGCTGATTTCAGGGCCACCGGTCAGACCGGCATCATGATCGCGGGCGGCGGCATTCCGATCGACGCCGTCGTGTCAGATTTTGTATCTGGTGCGGCCGAGGTTCTGTCGCCCGACAACGCGGCCGGCCACTGGGACGTCATCGAGGGCCAAGGCGGACTGTTTCACCCTGGCTACGCCGCGGTCACGCTCGGGCTTCTGCACGGATCGCAACCAGACGCGTTTGTCGTGTGCCACGAGGCCGGGCGGGAATACGTCGCCGCGTTTCCCGACTGCCTCCTGCCGAGCATTCCACACCTGATCGAACACACGATCGTGTGCGGTAGCGTAACCAACGCCCGCATCCGCTGCGCCGGTGTCAGTATCAATACCTCCGGTTTAGGGGCCGACGCACGGGACACCTACCTGCGCGACCTCTCGAAGTTGACGGGATTGCCATGTGTCGACCCGGTCGCGACCGGCGTTGCACCCATCGTTGACTATCTGGACGAACACTTCTAACCGGAGACACCGTGCGATACGACACCGCGCTCGAAGTGAAGAGCTGGCCCTTGCGAAAGCCGTTCAAGATTTCGCGTGAGGAACATACGCATGCCGACACACTGATCTGCCGCATCGGGGATGGCACGCACGCGGGCACGGGCGAGGCAGCCGGGGTGACCTACAAAGGCGAAAGCGTCGCATCCATCGCGGCGCAAATCGAGGCGGTCGTACCACAACTTGCCTCGGGGATCGGTCGCGACGAGTTGCAGCAGATCATGTCGCCCGGTGGCGCACGCAATGCCGTGGACTGCGCACTCTGGGATCTCGAAGCAAAGCAGTCCGGGCAAACCGTGTGGCACATGCTCGACTGGCAACCGCACCCGGTGACAACCGTCTACACGGTGGGCCTCGCGTCGCTGGAGCAGACGGAACAAGACGCGGCCGAGCACCGTGATTTTCCGATTCTCAAAGTGAAAGTGGGTATCGGCGACCCGATCGAGCAGATCACCGCCATTCGACGAGGTGCCCCCGACGCCGCCATCGTGATCGACGCCAACCAGGCGTGGACTGTCGACGATCTCGACACGTATTCGGCAAGGCTCAAGGCCCTGGGGGTCGAGATGATCGAGCAGCCGCTTGCGACCGACGACGACGAGGCGCTTCGCGGCTACGAGTCACTGCTTCCGCTATGTGCCGACGAATCCTGCGATTCTCGGGCAGATCTTGACCGGCTTGGCGGCCTGTACCAGCTCATCAATATCAAGCTGGACAAGACTGGGGGACTCACGGAGGCCGTCGCGCTTGCCGAACAGGCGCTAGCCATGGGTTTCGACCTCATGGTCGGAAACATGCTCGGATCGTCGCTCGCCATGGCGCCGGCCTATGTAATCGCGCAGCGTTGCAAGTATGTCGACATCGACGGCCCGCTCTTGCAGGCAGAAGATTGCGACCATCCCTTGCTGTACGACCATGGTCGCGTCGAACCATTCAGCCGCAAGTTGTGGGGTTAGAGTTCAGCATGACCGAGTTTGTCGCCATCTTCGACGCCGACCTCGTTGTCCCTCCCCTGTTCCTCAAACGCGGTCTGACCCAGCCGACATAATCCAATCACTCTCTGGAACGGACATGGGAATTTGAGGTCTCCGCCAAGATCGGCGAAGGCGAGATGGGCAGCGCGGATCCGACGGTTGCGGTGTATGTATAACACATGCATACTCGTGCATATGCGAACCACGCTCAATATCGACGACGAACTGCTGGACCGTGCCGCCAAGCTGACGGGCACGAGCGAGAAGACGGCGCTCGTGCGCCGAGGACTTGAAGCCCTGATCGCGCAGGAGAGTGCTCGCCGCCTTGCCGCCCTCGGGAGTACAGAACCGCAGCTCAAGCCCATTCCACGACGCCGGTCTCCGGCAGCCTGATGACGCTGGTGGACACGTCGGTCTGGGTCGACCATCTGCGACGCCGTAACGACCGCCTTGCCGGTCTGCTGGACCACGCACGCGTACTCTGTCATCCGTTCATCATCGGAGAACTGGCGTGCGGCAACCTGACCGAACGCGACCGCATTCTCCGCCTGCTCGGTGCTCTCCCCGGGGTGCCCCTTGCCGAGCATGAGGAAGTCCTCGAACTCGCAGGCGCACACAAGCTCCATGGCCACGGCCTCGGCTGGATCGACATGCACCTGTTGGCGTCGACGCTTCTGGCCGGGTGTGGGTTGTGGACTCTGGACCGGAGACTTGAAGCCACCGCCCTGCGAATGGGCGCATCTGTAGCAGCGGAGTGACGGTACCCAACCCTCCGCGGAACAACGTAACGGACGCAGCAACGGCGCTCGGCATCAGTCGACAGACCCTGTCGAGCATCGTCAACCGGGCCGGCATCAGTCCGGAGATGGCCGTGCGGCTCTCGCTCGCCTTCGATACGACTGCAGAGAGCTGGCTGAATCAGCAGGTTCAATACGATCTCTGGCACGCCGAGCGAAAGCGAAAGAAGCTCCGGGTTCAAAAGCTGTCGGCCGCCTGACTCGTATCTTCGCTACCACGTGTTCGACAGCCTCGCAGGTACCATCGGCTGATTCTCGTCGACTCATGCCACTCTCCCCCGGCCCACGCCTCGGCGTCTACGAGGTCTCCGCCAAGAGCGGCGAAGGCGGCATGGGCGAGTTCTATCAGGCCAGGGACACGAAGCTCGACCGGGACGCCGCCGGTGCCCCGGTTATTGGAGCGGCCGAGTTCCAGCATCCTGGAGAGATCTTGCTCGAAGAGTTCCTGGTCCCCATGGGGCTCAGTCAGAACCGTATCGCCAGGGCGATGGGCGTACCTCCGCGTCGAATCAACGAGATCGTGCACGCGAAGCGTTCGATCACCGCCGACACGGCGCTGCGTCTGGCACGCTACTTCGGCACATCAGAACAGTTCTGGATGGGGCTCCAGGCCGACCACGATCTCGAGGAGGCGCGCCGCCGCTTCGTCACTGTCCTCCGCCTGTCACCCGACGGCCGGCAGCTCGTGACCCAAATTGTCTCCGAGGTCGGCGGCGGCTCAGAGGTCTGGGTGTACGACCTGGAGCGCGACAATTTCCGGGCCATTTCACAGGAAGCGGACTGGAACGAGCACCCGATCTGGTCGGCCGATGGCCGCTCTGTCGTCTGGACCACCGACACGCTCGGTGCCGGCGATCTCCTGATTCGCCCGGCGGACGCCAGCGCCCCGGCGCGACCGCTGTTCTTCGATGAGCCTTACAAAGTCGCGAGCGACGCCCACCCGTCCGGCAAATATGTCGTGTCGACACCGAGCGACGAACAGGACCTCTGGGTCTATACTGAGGACGACTCTGAACAGCCCGAGCACTTCCTGGCGGCCCCCGGGATGCAGTGGGACGGGTCGTTCTCGCCAGACGGCCGGCACATCGTGTACGACTCGCAGGAATTCGGTGCCACGGAGGTCTACGTGCGTCCCTATCCCCGGCGCGAAGACGGCAGCGACTGGTTCCAGCAGATCAGCCGTGGCGGCGGAGAAAGCCACCCCGTCTGGGTGGCCGACGACCGCATCGTCTACCGTCAAGGCACACGCGCCATGGAAGTGCGGGTCACCGACAACGGCTCGGAGCTCTCCTTTTCCAACCCGGTCCAGCTCTTCGACGGCCTGGACGCGGCCTGGGACATCGCACCCGACGGCACATACTTCGTGTCGCTCGAGCTGATCGAGCCGCCGCGGCTAATGGTGGTGTTGGATTGGTTTGAGGAACTCGGGCGCCTCGTCCAGACGAACTGACGTGGAGTAACCGATGTCTAACCGTCGCCCCCCGAGCCGGATGGCCACCGCCGTCACGTGCGCCGTCGTCGCGCTGGCCACGCTCGCGCTCGACGCTGAGGACTGGCCGCAGTGGCGCGGCATGGACCGGGACGCGGTCTGGCGGGACACCGACCTCGTCGAGCGCTTCGCCGACGACGGCCTGATCGTGAAATGGCGGGCGCCGGTACGCGGCGGCTTCGCCGGGCCGGCCGTCGCGGACGGTCGCGTCTTCGTCCTCGACTACCAGGAAACACCCGGGAGCCGCACATTGGACGGCCACGAGCGGCTCGTCGTGCTCGACGAGGCGAGCGGCGCGCAGCTGTGGACGCGGGAATGGCCGGCGACCTACCGCAACATCAACGTCAAGTTTGCGACCGGCCCCCGGGCCACGCCCACGGTGCACGGCGACCAGGTATACATCCTGGGCGCAGCCGGCATGCTGTCGTGCTTCGATACCGCGACGGGGGACCTGGTCTGGCGAGTGGATACCGTCGCCAACTTTGCGGTGACCGTGCCGGTCTTCGGCGTGTCGCAGTCGCCGCTGGTCGAGGGCGACCACCTGATCGTCGTGCTCGGCGGTGAGCCAGATGCGATGGTGGTGGCGTTCGACACGGCGACGGGCGCAGAGGCGTGGCGCGCGATCGAGACGACGTCGGAGCCGGGCTATTCCTCGCCGATCGTGATTACCGCCGGCGGCGAGCGGCAGTTGATTGTCTGGCACGCGGCGGCGGTGACGTCGCTCGATCCGGCCACTGGGGACATCTGGTGGCAGCACGACTTCTCGGTCCCCAGCGGATTGACGATCGGGTCACCCGTGAGAAGCGGGAGGTATCTGCTCGTCACGCAGGTGGAGAGCGGCGGTCTGATGCTGGCGCTCAATCCCGATCGGCCGGCGGCGCGCCTGCTCTGGGACGGCGCGAACCCCAACCGAACCGACCGTCCACCGCAAGGGGCGACGCTGTCGACGCCGGTGGTCGTGGGCGACACCATCTACGGTCTCAGCAGCTACGGCGAGTTCCGCGGCGTCGACGCGGCGACCGGCACGCGACTCTGGTCGACCGACCGGCTGACGCCGAACGAGCGCTGGGCGAATTCGTACCTGGTCCAGAACGGCGCCCGCTGGTTCGTCACCAACGAGACGGGCGAACTGATCATCGCCCGCTTCACACCGGCCGGGTACGAAGAGGTCGACCGGACACTGTTGCTGGAGCCGACCACCCGCACCCGCGGCGGCGCCTCTGGCCGCTGGGACGACCGCGCGGTGCTGTGGGCACACCCGGCGTTCGCGAACCGACACGTCGTCGTGCGAAACGACGTGGAGGTCGTGCGGCTGTCGCTCGCGGCCGAGGATTACGAGTAGCCGCGGAAGCCTTCACCGCTCAGTCTCTGTCGTCAAACGTCTCCCACTCGTGCTTGACTCGCTTCATGAGCGTCTCAAAACGCGGGTTGCCATGTAGCCTCTCAAGAAACGGATCGAGCTGGGTGAGCAGCGGATGATTGATGAACCCTTGATCCACGGCGGTCGCCAGCCACTCCAACGCAAGGTCGTCTTGCTGTGCGAGGGCGCACAGGCTGGCGGTGTATCGGAACCCCTCACCACCCTGGGGGAGGGAGAAGTCGCGCATCTTGCTCCCGACGTGCTGCCGAACGGCGAGGCGGCGCTGTTCACGGTGCGAACGGGGGCAGATGGCGACCAGATTGCCCGCGTGGCGCTGGACACTCGAGACCGACGATCCCTCTCGCTGCAGGGAACTCGCCCGCGGTACGTGTCAACGGGACACATCATCTTTGCACGCGACAACGCTCTCTGGGCGGTCCCGTTCGATGCCGATCGACAGGAGGTCACCGGGTTGCCGGTGCCTGTGCTGGAAGACGTCCCAGTCAGCAACAACAATGGGTATGACCAGGCGGCGGTCGCGAAGAATGGGACCCTGATGTATCTGGCGGGCTCCGTCAGGAACAGCAATCGGTCGCTGGTGTGGGTTGATCGAGACGGAGCGGAAGAGGCCTTCGCCACGGAGCCGCGCCTTTACGCTGCTCCCCGGGTCGCGCCCGACGGTACGCGAGTGGCGGTCTAAATCGTCGATCAGCAGGCCGCTGACATCTGGACATGGGACTTCGCCAGGGAGACGCTGACCCGGCTCACCTTCGAATCAGCCAGCGACGGCGGTCCCATCTGGACGCCGGATAGCCAGTGGGTGCTGTTCGGGTCTCGGCGCCAGGCGACTCAGGTGTTCGCCAAGGCGGCCGACGGCACCGGCTGTGTCGAGCGGCTGACGGACCATCCGCGGGGAATCTACCCTCTTGCGGTCTCTCCGGATGCGCAGCACGTCGTGATGCAGACCGGTGCCGGCCTCACGCGGATGGCGACGGAGTGGTCGAGGAGCTGCTGGTCAGCAACGCCAACGAGCGGGGTGCCACGTTCTCCGCCGACGGCCGTTGGATCGCGTACCAATCCGACGAGTCGGGGCGGAACGAAATCTACGTGCGACCGTTTCCCGACGTGGACGCTGGACGGTGGCAAGTGTCGACCACCGGCGGCACCCAGCCGGTATGGAGCCCGGACCCGGACCGGCAGGAACTGTTCTACACGGACCCAGCGCCGAGTCTGGTGGCGGTGCCGGTCCGCGGCGAGGGCGCGACGTTCGCGTACGGCAATCCGGAGGTCCTGTTCGATGGCACGGCGTGTGTCCTCAGACCCAACTCCCGCTACTACGACGTGTCCCCGGACGGGAAGCGCTTTCTGATGATCAAAGTGCACAGCGTCGGGGAAGACGGCGCCGTGCCTGAGATCATCGTCGTCGAAAACTGGTTCGAGGAGCTGAAAACGCTGGTGCCCGTCCCGTAGTCTGTTCTCCAGGCGGCGTATCCCAACTCAAACGCCATATCAGCAGGGTGCGGAAAAACGATCAGAGCGGTTTCCTGCCGAGGCGTTCGGCTGACAAGGCGCGACGAGGGAGCATGCAGGTGGCCGCCCCGGCCAGCCGGGCGGGGGCGACCGACGAAGCAACGCCGTCCAGACGGGCACCTCGGCAGGAAACCTAGCGACCGGCTGCCTGCCGTCCCAACCGCAGCGCATTGCTTGCGCCGGCATTGAGACCTCCATCGGCACCGACCGTGACAAAGCGAAAGCCTTCATTGATCCGCTGCTGCACGGAACCCGCACCGGTGGTGATCGCGCACGGCACGTCGTTGTCGAGACAGGCCCGCAGCACGGTCTGGATCGCCGCTTCGACTTCGGGAGCCGCCGGACTCGCGAAACCCATCGACGTGCTCAGGTCGGACGGGCCAATGAAGATGGCACCCAATCCAGGCACTGTGATGATGTCGTCGATGTTCTCCACGCCTTCGGCCGATTCGATGAACATCATTGACAGCAGTTCGCCTTGCGGGTCGAGTGGCCAGACATCCGCCTTCGCGTGATAGTCACGAATGCCCCAGTACCACTGCGCGTTGGATGGATTGCGACCTCGCAGGCCCTGGGGTTCATAGTCCGGCGCGCCAGAGAGTTGCGGGTAGCGCGTCGCTCTCACCGCCAGCTCGGCATCTTCCCGCGTGTGAATCGCCGGAAAGAAGATGCCGAAGACACCGACGTCCAAGACCTGCTTGGCTTGTGCGATCAACTCCTCCGCCCCGCCCGCGGCGGGAATGCGCACGAATGGCACCACGTCCGGTTGCAGGGTGCCACCCTCGTTGATCGCTCGCTTGTTGGTCATGCCGAGCAAGAACAACCGCAACCGCTCGACGTCGAACGGCGCGTGCTCCATGTCGATGAATACGAAATCGAGACCGGAGGTCGCCATCGCGCGGGCATTGTTCAAGGAGTAGTCGAACGACAAGACACCGAATGCGGACTGGTCGTTCTCAAACAGCTCGATCAGCTTGTTGAGCCGGGTGCCCTCCTGGGCCAGAACGGCTTGGGGCGTGCCACACAGCGCAGCGACGGCTACACAGGTTAGCGTTTTGACTAGTGCTTGTTTCATTGGCTGCTCTCTCCGTTGGGAAGACCGTCGCGCACCTTGCCGAACACGTCGGGCCGAGAATGCCTCTCCTGAGAGTCCAGGTCAAGGCGAGTGTCCTCGCCCTACTCAGTCCCGAGCTTGCGCAGCCGCCAGGAAACAGATCGAACGCGCCTCTGTCGTAGACTCTGTGCACGGAGTGTGTCTGGCGGACGGTGACCACAAAGAGCATGAACAGAGGCGTGGGACGGGGTCAGCAGATGTGGGCGCGGCTCGGCCGGACGGTCGCTGTCTCGCTGCTCGGACTCCTGTGGGCCGCCGGCCACGCCCCGTCGGTCGACAGCGCCGCGACCGCCGGGGCACCGGAGCGCCGCCCTCGGCAACCACGCGCGGATCGGAGGCCTGAGCGTTTGGACATGGTCGAGCAACAGCTGCTGGCCCGCGACATCACCGACCCACGGGTGATTGACGCGATACGCCGGGTCCCTCGCGACCGCTTCGTGCCGGCCACCCAGCAAGACGCCGCCTACGAGGACCGTCCGCTCCCGATCGGCTATCGCCAGACCATTTCGCAGCCCTACATCGTGGCCTTCATGACCCAGGCGCTCCAGCTGACCGAGGAGACGCGGGTGCTGGAGATCGGCACCGGCTCGGGCTACCAGACCGCGGTCCTCGCCGAGCTGGCCGCACAGGTCTACTCCATCGAGATCGTGCCCGAGCTGGCTGCGCGCGCCCGCGAGACACTGGCCGACCTGGGCCACTCGAATGTCGAGACCAGGGTGGGTGACGGATACCAAGGCTGGCCAGACGAAGCCCCGTTCGACGCCATCATCGTCACCGCGGCCCCGGACCACGTGCCCGAGCCGCTCATCGCCCAACTGGCGCCAGGGGGCCGCATGGTGATTCCGGTGGGACAGGACCGACAGTCACTGACCCTGATCGCCCGCGGCGACGACGGGATTACCCGGAGGAACCTGCTGCCGGTGCTGTTCGTCCCCATGACCGGAGAGGCCGAGCGCCGCTGATACGGGGGACGGTTTGCAGGAGCGCTGCGTCCCGCGCTAGGGTGGTCGAGCGTCACGGCTTTGGATCGCCGGCTGACTCCGTCGGTCGTGTGTCGTGGCGGCCGGTGCGGAGAGAAACAGACATGGCGACAAAAGGCGACCATCCCGACCACGACCCGAAGCTCGCGACAGAGAAGGGTCTGAACCGGCGAGATTTCGTCAAGACCGGAGTGGCCGCCGGGCTGGGTTCTGGCGCGCTGCTGGGGTCGGACGCGACGCACGCGCAGGGCTCCGAGACCGGCGCTCAGCCGACGACCTGGGACTACGACGTCGATATCGTGATCGCGGGAGGTGGCTGTGCGGGCCTGACCGCCGCGATTCGTGCGAAGGATCTGGGGGCCAGCGTGCTGGTGGTCGATCAGAACTTCGACCTCGGCGGCCGGATGCTGCACAGCGCGGGCCGGATGTCACTCGGCGGGGGCGACCCGGTACAGCAGCGAGACATGAAGGGCGAGCGAGACCGAGAGGGACTCGTCACCGTAGACCCGGCCGAGGACCCGGAGGAGCTGGACGACAGCATCGAGCTGCTCTTCACGGATATCACCGACTGGTCGGTCGTCGACCCCAAAGGCCAAAGCCCTTACCGGTACAACGAACGGGAGCTCGCGCGGGCGTGGGCTGAGAACTGTCCGGCGACCCGGCAGTTCCTGATCGACAACTACGTCCGGTTCTCGAGGGTCCGCGGCACGCATGGCGGAGGAGGCTTGTCGCGCGCGCGGTTGGCGACCTGCTTCCTCATGCTGGGCGACAAGACCGACATCAAGGCGGGAACCATCACCGCCGAGGACGCGGGCGTCGCCGATCGTGAGCGGTCGAGTGCGTTTGCCCCCGTGCAGATGAACAACGCGAGCCGCTCAGTGGGACCCAACGCCGTGGCGAACGGTGCCGCCCTCTCCCGGTCGCTGGAGTTCTCGGCGAGGGAGAAGGGCGTCGAGTTCATGCTGCATCGGCGTTTCGACGAGATCGTGCGTGAGGAACCCTTCTCGGGCCGGGTGCTCGGGATCACGGCGCACTATTCGCCGCGGCAGCACCCCGAGACCGGCGAACTCCTGCAAAGCCTGTGGCAGGACGGCAATGTCGACGAGCGGCGGGAAACGGTGACCATCAGGGCCCGCCAGGCCGTCATCCTCGCCAGCGGCGGTCATGCGGGCAACCCCGAAGTCCGCAGCATGTTCTACCCCGCCTTGCGGGAGCCAGCCTTCCCGACCAGTGGTCAGACCCTGCTCGGCCCTGGGGGTCAGGACGGCTCCGCGCTCATCGCGGGCCTGCGGGTCGGCGCGAACCTGGCCGGCATGCAGCAGAACCTCTCGTACTTCACCACGTTCCACATTTCGACGCGCCTCGGGACCCGCGATGCGTATACCGGCATGATGCCGGGTCATCCGACGTTCGATTTCCGCGGCTCCTCCGGATTCAATGTCGGCAACGCGGGTTTCGAAGAGCTCATCGCCGTGAACCAGGTCGGGAAGCGGTTCTTCAACGAGGTCCGTCTGCCCCGACGGCCCGGCCCCAGCGCATACCCGGGCGACGGTGGCGCTCCGGGGCGGGGGCTCGCGCACACGCCGCTCGACTGGCGCAATTGCCGCAAGGAGTGGGTCCGGGAGATGTACAACTACGACCACGGTCTCGATGCCGCGCTGGCAATGAACGAAGGATCGGAGGCTCCGGACTATTTCTCGGGGCCACTCTGGGCGGTCTTCGATCAGGATGCGGTCGAGCGGAATGGATGGGAGCTGCGCTATCCCTTCGTCTCAGACAACGGCTACTTCTTCCGCGCCGATACCATCGAGGATCTGGCCGACCAGATGTACGCGGGCCACGAGTTCCAGCGGGTGCGGCTGAAATACCTGGCCGAGACCGTGGCCACCTGGAACGGCTACGTGGGGGAGGGTGCCGATCCTGAATTCGAGCGCGAGGCGGAGGCTCCGATGAGTCCCGTCATGACGCCACCGTTCTATGCGCTCTCGATCATGGTGATCTGGCACGACTCCTACGGCGGCCTCCGGGTCAACGGCCGACAGCAGGTCGTGGACATGCAGGGCCAGGTCATTCCCGGTCTTTATGCGGGGGGCGAGGCCGTGGGAGGGTTCAACAAGCATGGCCTGGGCAAAGGTCACGTCCACGGCTACATCGCCGGCACGCATGCCGTCGAAGAGCCGTCCAGCTAGCCCCATCCATGGCTAAAAACGACGAGACCACGGCCGAAAACCAGCGGCACGACACGCGGGTCGTGGTGTGGGACGTGCCAGCGACCATCGAATGCGGCGAGACCTTCACGCTGAAGGTCGGGGTCACATGCTCGTCGGCGTGCCGATCCGACGGGTGGACGGTCGAGGTGCGTGACCACGACGGGACACGGCGGGCGTCGGCCACGACCGGCCGCGAGCCATGGTCCGACACCGCCGGGCTCCACTATGCACAGGTGGAGCTGAGCGCCCCGGACACGGAGGGGCTCTATACCTGGGAAGCCACGGCTCCGGCGACTGCCCTGGACATTCCGCATGCCGAAGGGGTCGCCCGTTTTGGCGTGCGAGCCGTTCCCACCCCCGAGTGCCTCCTGACGGTCGTCGCCGTAGACGTGGACCGTCAGACGCCCGTCGAAGGGGCCAAGGTGGTCGTTCACCCCTACAAGACCCTCACAGACAAGCAGGGGGTGGCGCGGGTGAGGGTGCCGGCCGGCGCGTACACCCTCTTTGTCTCCGGAAAGAAATATTTCCCCTTCCGCAGCGACTGTGACCTGAAGGCCGACGTCACCATACGGGCGGATCTCGCGGTCGATCGGGAGCTCTCCGATGCTGACATCTGGATCTAAGGACCCGTGCAGGAATAAGTTCTGCACGGGTCCTAATTCCAGACCTGCCAACACACGGGAGCGCAACCGCCGATGCTGAAGTTCGTGATCGGTACGCTCGGTCTCGCGACCGTCATCGCCCAAGCGGCCGTCGCTCAGCCGGGATCCGAGCCAGGGCAGCAACTCTACGAGCAGCACTGCGCGCTGTGTCACCAGGACTCAGGTGCCGGCAACCCGCCGACGTTCCCAGCGTTGAGCGGCAATGACAAGCTCGGGAACGCGGCGCGGATAGTCCGTAGTATCACCATCGGCACGAGCCGTATGCCTCCGTTTCCGGCCCTGACCGCGGAGGACATTGCGTCGCTGGCGCACTACATCCGCAACGCATGGGCGAACGACTTTGGCGGGGTGACCACAGAAGACGTGACCGCGGTGCTCGAGGGCTCGGAGAACACCGACTCGATGGTCTCCGCGTGGGACGGCGTCTTCACCGAGGTACAAGCGACCCGCGGCGAGGCGGTGTACACGGGCGCCTGTGCGTTCTGTCATGGCCGCAGGCTGAATGGCGCTCCAGACGATCCGGATATGCGGTCTGCCCCGCCATTGGCGCGGGCACGGTTCCTCCGCATCTGGGAGGGACGGTCGCTCGCCACCCTGTTCGCCTACGCCCGAGTCACCATGCCGGAGGACAACCCCAACTCACTGACGGATCAGGAGAACGTCGATGTGATGGCCTACATGCTGTCGGTCGGCGGGATGCCGGCGGGAGATGTCGAGCTGGAGGCTGACCCGAGGAGCCT
>CAUZAY010000003.1:0-47651 GCA_963577695.1 Vicinamibacteria bacterium
GGCATCCTCGACCACGTCGCCACGCTCCAGTGGGTGCGGGACAACATCGCCGCGTTCGGCGGAGACCCGGGCAACGTCACCATCTTCGGGCAGTCAGCCGGGTCCTGGTCGGTGTGCGCCCTGCAGGCGTCGCCGCTGGCGCGAGGCCTGTTCCACAGGGCCATTGGCCATTCGGGCGGCTGTTTCGGTGCGCCCCGGGCTCATCTGGCCGAGACCGGCGGAGTGGCCACCGGCAGCTCCGGTCACGACGCCGGACTGGCGATTGCCAGCGAACTGGGCGCCGACGGCGACGGACCTGACGCGGCGGCGGGGTTGCGCGCAGCCACGCCGGAAGCGGTGATGGCGGCCCAGACGGCCGCCGGACTCGGGACCGGTATCGTCGTCGACGGCTGGGTCCTGCCAAAGCTCACCGATGACCTGTTCGCCGCCGGCGAACACAATGACGTGCCGGTCATGCTCGGGTCGATGTCGGACGAAGGGACGACGCTGTTCGCCGGGATGGCCGAGCCGCCACACGACGAATTCGTGGCCGCTATCCGCCGTCAGTACGGCGCCCAGGGCGACGCTGTGCTGGCCGCCTATGCCGACGACGTGGCGGCGTCAACCAAGACCGCCGGGCAGGCCATCGCCACCGACCGCACCTTCACCTGGCAGATGCGGGCTTGGGCCAGAGCGATCGGCGACACGAACGACGTCTACTTCTACCATTTCAGTCACGCCCCTCCGGTCTTCCGTCTATATCGCCCCGAGGCACCGGAGCTCGACTATGCGGCGGGACGCCGAGGTGCGGGCGCCTATCACTCGGGCGACCTCGCCTACGCGTTCGCCAACGTCGGACTCGTCGGCCTCGATTGGAACGACCGCGACCGTCAGCTGTCCGACCAGATGTCGCAATACTGGGTGAATTTCGCCACCACCGGGAACCCGAACGGCGAAGGGCTCCCCGAGTGGCCGAAGTATGACCGAGCGTCAGAGCCGGCCATCCATTTCGCGACCGACGGGACGACCGCCATCAGCAAGGTGCGGGAGGCCAAACTCGACCTGTTCGACCGCTCGTACCAGGTCGGCGGCAACTAGGCGGTCCGTCGAGCGATTGACCGGTTCTACTCAGGTCCTCATGTCAGTTCGTCCTGGCGCCCGCATAGCCCACTACGACGTGACCACCCTCATCGGCGAGGGAGGGATGGGACAGGTTTGGCAGGCCACCGACACCCAGCTCAATCGCCGGGTCTGCTCGAACGGAATGTCGACGGTGTCCTTCCACTCCAGCGGTCGGACCGGTTCCTGCTTCTCGTCCAACACTAGGAAGAAGAACCCGTGCAGGTGGAGGGGGGTGACCATTTGGTCGTGTTTTCAACCGTCCAGAGTAGTACCTCGCCCGGACTCGCCGGTACCGGCGTGGCGTTCCACCCGGGGCGGTCGTTGATGCGGTACTCCTGGTGCGATGGTCACCATGGCCACCCGTGCCTCCAGGGTGACCTCGACGATGTGCGGGTCGGCGTTCAGGTCGACCGCCTCTGGAAGCTTGATCTGCTCGTCCCATCCCAGCGGCTGCAGCGAGTCTTGGGCGAGCGCCGGGGCCGACTCCGACAGCAATGTCAGGGTGCAGAGGGCGGCAATGAGTCGTGCGGTAGTGGCGGTTGTCATTCGTGCTCTGGGACGAATTGCTGCTAGAGCTAGCGTCGAGGTGGGGAATTTTTCCGTTCGTGTGTGTTTTTCCGCGAACAGGCCGCGTCAACCGGGCCACACGTCCCACTGACCTGACAGTGCACGAGCGAGACCAAACCCAGCGCTAGGGCACTAGCAACCCCGATTCGGCGGAGTCCCCTCGAACCGCTCGGTCACCGCCGAGAGCTGCACGATCAGGCCGTCGGGGTCCGGAACGATCACGCTGGTCGATCCGGCCTGACGCACCCCTTCCACACCGGCGTCCTCGAGTTGGGAGGCGACGCGCTCGGCGTCAAAGTCTTCGACGCCGACGCCAAAATGGTCGATCTCTCCGGCGACGGCGTTGCCGGCGGTGAGGCTGCAGTTGCCCCCTTCAGTTGGACACAGACTGATGAGACCGCCGTCCGGGAAGTCGAGCGCATAGGCGTCACCGACGATGTAGCGACGGGCGGGAAGCCCGAGCAGATTCCGGTAGAACGCCTCGGAACGCCCGACATCGCTGACCCCGACGTTCACGTGGTTCAACGAACGAGCCCTGATACCGGTACGGTTGGTTTGCGCACCCGCCGTGGCGGGCAGGGCCAGTGCGGTCATCGCGCCGAGGAGTTGGCGGCGGGTCAGCGTCCCGTCTTCGTATTGCCGTAACAGCGTGTCGAATGACTGCGTCATTGGTGCCTCCTGGCTTCCTGAGGAATCGTACCGAGCCGTTGTAGCAAGCCCCTTCAGGGGCGCTGATCTCAAGCCCCTGCTACGAACACAATCGCGCCGGGTCAGAGCGCCCGTTTCCGTCGCCGGGCTTCACGCCCCGCGCAGGACGGGATGACAGGCCGATTCTAGTCGGACTCGCGGCGTCCGTCGCTACGGCGATCCGAACTCCAGCCGTTGCCAGAGGGCCTGCAGCTGGGCCGCCACGAACTCGTGGCCCGCCTCGTTCCAGTGGCTGTCCTCCGGCGCATAGAGCAGTCGTCCCGCCGCCGCCTCGGCCTGCATGAGCGGGGACAGGTCCACGCAGTCCAGACCCTCATCGGCGCAGAACGCATTGAATCGCTCGACCAGGTCCCAGGGCCGCCAGTGCCGGCACTGGCTCTCAGCCGCGAACGTGCAGTGCTCGCCGTAGACTCGGAACTTCATTGGCACGAAGACCGGCACCACCACCACCCCGAGACCGCGACCGAGCGCCACGCCGTCCCGAATGGCCTGTTTGGTCGTGTCGAAGCGCTCGGCCTCGTACTCGGTGAACGGCAGGGCCGCATAGTCATGGTAGGCCAGCAGATGCCGGGTACCGGCGTCATCGAGAAACCAGCCGTGGGGCGGCAGTGGCTGGCCCACCAGCGGGTGCACCGCCTGCCTCAGCCATCCATGCGCGTTGCGAACCAGCGACGCGCGCCGGAACCGGGGCCAGTCGAAGCGGAGGCCCAGGTCGAACCCGAGGTCTTCAACCTCGTGGTCTTCGAGAAAGAGCAACGTGTCTTCGAACGACTGGTCGTCATACAGGTCGTTGCCCTCAAAAAAAAACCAGGCCACGAGCCGCGGCCGCATCGGCAGCCCGTATCGTCTGAGCACTTCAAGCTCTTGGAGCGTCCCGTATCCGGAGACGGCGAGATTGGACACCGGCCGACGCAGACGCTGCTCCAGCACGGTCGCCGCAGTCTGGTCGTCTGAGACATACCAGCCCTCGACATACGAGTCGCCGATGAGGACCACGTCCGCGAGGGTTCGGTCGATCGTGTTGCGGAACCCGCGCGCGTCGGTGGTGAAGGAGATTTCCTTCCGCGGAGCGAGCGGAACGTTCCATGAACTGGCGAGGTCGCTTCGCACTCGGCCGGCCCAGGAAGCCTGGGGCGGTCGGCGGAAGGAGAGCGCCGCATCGGCGACGAACGCATCGGTTACAGCGGTCGCTTCAAGGAGACCGGCGTAGCTCACCAGGCCGAACGCGGCCGGAAGCTCCAGCAGGGCCACGAGCACGACGAGGGTCAGAGTTGTGCCGATCGCGCGGAGCTGGGTGCGGCGGGGCATTGACCAGGGCGATGCCCAGGGTGACGACCAGCCAGACCCACCGAACCAGCATGCCCCGTAGGTGAGGACCAGCCCGCTGAGAAACAAGCGCTCCGTCCAGACGTCTGCCCACGCATCGGTCCCCCGTGACAAGAGACCGACGCCGACCCACCAGGCCACGACGAGACCGATACTGAGGGCGGCACGCTGGAGGGAGGGGTGTGCGGGGTTCATGACAGGCCGGCGGTTTAGCATAAGGTTATGTCGTGAGACCGCCTGGCGGTGAATGCGGGCCGGGCCGGAGACTCTGAGGTTACGCTATGGCCAACAGAAAATCTGCTGCGTTCGTCGTGCTTGGCCTCGTAGCCGGAGCGACCCTGATCGCGCAGGACGGACCGATGCACGTCGACATTACCTGGATGTCGATGGCCAACCTGCACTATCAGATCGGCGATGTCGGCGTCGTGACGGACGGCTACATTAGCCGTATTCCGGAAGACGCCTTCTTCGGTGGGCCTAGTGGGCTGGCCAGCAGTCGCCGGGCGTATCGTCCGGACATCACTGCGGTCAGTAATGTGCTCGTCGCGCTTGGGGGACCGCCACGCGTGACGCTCCTGCTGACCGGCCACAGTCACTGGGACCACTCCTTCGATACCGCCACCTGGTCAGGCCTCACGCAGGCGCCCATCATCGGGTCTCGAAGCACCTGCTTCCAGGTTCAGGCTGAGAACATTCCCGCCGATCGCTGTACCGTCGTGGAGGGGGCCGAGGCCATCGTGTTGAGTCCCGGCGTCACGATGTATGTCGTGCGCTGGAACCACAGCGGCGACCCCGATCGCAACCCGGAGCAACACAACCCGGTGGAGCTGGACGGCGTGCCGACGCCCGATGCGGCGAGCGGCGGGCTTCGTCCCGGTGTTGCGGAAGATTTCCCGAATGGCGGCGGAACTCGCGGTTTTCTGTTCGTCGTCGAAGGCCCCGGCGGACCGTTCAGCTGGTTTCAGCAGAGCTCGGCCAGCGCGGTGGATCTGGATGTGCCGATCGTCGTGGACGGGGTCGATCACGGGGCGCCGATCGACAATCTGCGGGCGGCGCTCGCACAGGCGGGCTTGGACCGCGTAGATGTGTGGATCGGCACCGGTGGGTTGGGGGTTGCCAGGTTGGTGGTGCCGCTTCTCAGGCCGAAGGCCTACTTGCCGATTCACTGGGACGGACTATGGGACCCATTTGAAGACGGCCTGGCTCGGCCGTTCGCGGGTGGCGCGCTCGAGGCCTACCTTCGAGAGGCGGCGGTCGAGTTGGTCGCACCGGGGCAGTTCTTGGACCAATGGCGACTGGACGCCACGGGGATACAGCCGCGGAACAACCAAGCGGCGCAGCAGTCGCTCGGTTTCGCCGTCCGGCAGTGAGAGCCGAGCGAACCAACCTTGAGCGACGGCCGTGCCCTCGAGAGGCGGGATCGTCGCGCAGCCGCCCGCTGTTGACGGGCTACCGCGTGCCTTCGACTGCCTGCGTGTTGAGCTTGCGCGCGCCGGCCATGATGCCGGTCAAGCCATAGTTGCCTTCGTGGCAGGCATATTCGAACAACGGTCCGTCGGTCCGGCGGAACGGGATGGCCGCGCTCCAGGGACGCGTGTAGTTGTTCGGATCCTCGATGGTGAACTCATACATCACCGTGTCGGGATCGAGCCGCGTGAATCGCTCGATGAGGATTGTGTCCTTCGATGAGCCGGTGAAGTTCGTGGCCCGGGAAAAATTCTTTGTTTCGACGATGAACGTGTTCCCGTCATACCGACCGCGCGAATCGCCGGACCACTGACGGATGTCACCGTGGGCCCGGTCGGTCACCGGAATGACCCGCGTGTTGTGGATGTGCTCGTTGACGATGGTCACGACGCCAGCGGCCTGCAGGATCAGCGTATTGTTGTTGTAGGAGCCGGGACGCATCGGGGGACCGGCATTGGACCCCATCAGACACCGGTCGCCCAAGCTGCGGTCCGTGTAGTGATCCGCGAACCCGTTGCGCAGGTTCAGGCGTCGAATCGTGTTCTCCTGTCTGAAGTCCTCAGTGTACGGAATGCGGCCGCTCGGCGGGTCGACTACCAACGAGGTGCGTTTGTCACTGGTGAGCTCGATCCCGCGCTCGTACCAGAATTCGTTGTAGGACAGGACGCCGCCCTCGGCGCGTGATTGATAGCCGGCGCTCGGGGCGCCCGACTCTGGGTCGAACAGGTCGCGATTCAGCCGCGTGCGCTCGGAGGCCTCCCAGGCCGCCGCCTCCTCGTCGCTCAGGGCGTCCTTGTCGGCCAGCGCCAGGGGACGTTCCAGGGGAGTGAGGGTGCGGAATGTGAAGATCCCGGCAATATTCGGATGCCCCTCGGCGGTGCGCATCGGCGCCGGGGCGTCCCCCGATTGGGCCACTGCGGGAGCGGGCGACACGGCGAGCGCGGTAGCAGTCACGACGACGGCCGTCAGGCATCGAGTGGTCATCTGTGGTCTCCGGTGGTTCGCAGGATTCCAGACATCGTCACGCACGCTCTCCGCCAGTTCATCTCGCCGGCATCCGAGCATCGGTCTTCAGTTTCAGTGTTGATTTTACTGCTGGCGGGCGGGAGGTTCAACGTCCGTCGTCTGGAACCGTCGTCGTGAGGAAGTCAGCGACCCGTCAGGCGTCGACCGGAACGTCGATGGAGCCGCTGAGTGAGTGCGGTACCATAGGGGCCGGCGTGCGATGTCCACGACAGAAGGAGAGTCTGTGTCTAGCAACGGAATCTCAGTGCGGTCCAGGTGGCTGCTGGCGGTGGCGGCGGCCAGCGGCGTGCTGCTCGCCGTGACCTCCGGACCGAACCTGCGAGCGCAGGAACCGACCGAGGCGAACATCGCCTCCGGCCGGCGGCTCTATCACCAGAAGGCGGACTGCCAGGCCTGTCACGGCTGGTCTGGGAATGGCGACAAGCTCGATAGTCAGGCGCCAGACGGGGCCGACCTCCGCGCCAGCACCCTGGACCGTGAGCGGCTCATCTTCGTCATCAAGTGCGGCTTACCCGGTCGAGAGATGCCCGCCTTCGACCGGATGTCCTACAAGGACGATCGATGTCTGGGACGGACCCAGGCGGACTTGGACCGGATGGGGCTGGAGCTGCCCGACGCGGGGGCGACGTTGCAGAACCGTGAGGTCGAACGGCTGGCCGACTTTCTGATGACGAAGGTGATCGGGAAGGGCGAGATGGACCGGGCCACCTGTATCGATTTCTGGGGTGAAGATATCGACGTGTGCGCCGATCTTCAGAACTAGAGGTGCGAACGCAGGCCCAAAGGCCTGCGTCCACGACAGCGGGGCGGTTTCCTGGCGAGGCGTTCGCCTCCTGAGGAAATCGTGGCCGTGGGATCGTAGTAAGCCCCTTCAGGGGCGCTGATCGCTCAGCGGGCCTAAAGGCCCTTGCTACGGCCGGCAGCTGGGCGTGACCGAAGAAGCAACGCCGTCCAGGCGGACGCCTCGCCAGGAAACCTACTCCAGCGCGAAGACGAACAGGTAGCTCGAGCTCTCGAGGTTGTCGTACTTCACCGGGTGCAGGTGGCGCCCGCTGCTTTGCACCGCGACGAACTGTTTCGGTCCCACCGAATAGGTCACCGGGGCGCCTTTGAGCGGCGTCCCCACGTTGAACCGCCACAATTCTTCGAGGGTCTCATCGTGGTAGGCGATGACCCAGCCGTCCTGCAGCGCGCTGAACACCAGCCCGCCGGCGGTGGCCGTGATCCCGGACCGGACCTCGATGTCGGTGACGACCTTGGCCTTCACCTCGTGCTTGTCGGCGTCGAAGGCGGTGATGGAGCCGTAGTACAGATCGCTGGTGTACTCGCGGCGCTCGCTCGCGCTATTGTCGATGTTGCCGTCCGGACCAGCCGAGGCCACGGCGGCGCCGTTCTGGGTGAAACAGCCCTCGGTGCCGACCCCGTAGGCAATCTGCTTCACCGGGTTGAACGCCAACGGCTGGTGCGCCACCCCGCCGTGCCAGGTCGGACACGCGCGCTTCATGTTGTCGCGGTCGGCGCGAAGAGCGCGCGCTTCGGGGTTGTAGATCTGCACGTCGAGGTTCGGGTCGTAGTCCACGGGAAGTCCGCTGACCGGGTCCAGACCGGCGGTCCAGTTCAGGTCGTTCACATACTTGGCGCCCCGGATGAAGCTGCCGTTGGTGCGGTCGAGCGAATAGAAGAATCCGTTACGGCCGTAGTGTGAGACCACCTTCCGCATCTGTCCATCGATCTCGGTGTCGTAGACCATGTGCACGCCCACTTCGTCGTAGTCCCACGAGTCGTTCGGCGTGTACTGGAAGTGCCAGCGGAGTTCCCCGGTGGCCACGTCGAGGGCGACAGCCGAGTTCGTGTAGAGGTTGTCACCCGGTCTGAACTCAGGGTCGTAGATCGGATACGGGTTCCCGGTGCCGAAGATGTAGAGATTCTGCTCCGGGTCGTACGAGCCGGTCTGCCAGACGCCGCCCCCCCCGGTCTTCCAGGCGTTGTGGTCGTCTTTCCAGGTCTCGCTGCCCGGCTGGCCCGGTTCCGGCACGGTGTACCACCGCCACAGTTCCTCGCCGGTCTCCACGTCCAGCGCCGCGACCCATCCGCGGGTGCCGCCATCGCCGGCGCCGTTCTGCACCAGCACCTTGCCGTCGGCCACGAGCGGTGCGGTGAGAAAACGCTCGCGGCGGCCGAACTCGGTGACGCCGGCCACCTCCACGTCCCAGATGATTTCGCCGTTGTCACGGTCGACGGCGATCACCCGACCGTCCGGAAGATTCGCCAGCACTTTGTCTTCCCAGAGCGCGATGCCGCGGCTTCGCGAGACGTTGCCCTCGTGGTCCACACCCGGGTCGGCAATCCAGACATAGTCGCCACGGTCAGGCTGTCTGGCGTCGATCTTGTAAATAGTGCCCCAGCCGTCGGTGGTGTACATGAACCCATTGTCGACCAGCGGGTTGACCTCGGCCTCCGGGCCGTTTCGTCCGGTATCCTGCATGCCCCCAATTGCGAGCGCCCAGACCATACGCATCGTGCTCACATTCTCCCGATTGATCTGGGTGAGCTTCGAGTACCGCTGCGAACCGTAGTCGCCGTTCATCAGCAACCAGTTCTGCGGCTCGTTCTGCGCGTTGAGCAGCCGGTCCTTGCTGACAGTCAGGCTGTACTGGCCGTCAATCGTGACCGCCGCGGCGGCGACAACGAGAGCGCAGGCGAACGCTGTCTTCACCATTGAGTGCTGGCGCATGGTCTGGTCTCCCTGTGGACGTGCAATTGGCATAGCTTACAACGAGTGGGGTGGGGACCCCACGACACGGGCGTCAGCCCCACATCGTGACGAGGGTGAGCAGGACGCCGCCGGCGATGACGGACCCCAGCTGTCCGGCGGTGTTGGCGCCCATCGCGTGCATGAGGACATGGTTCGTAAAGTCCTCTTCTTGAGCCACTTTCTGCACCAGGCGACCGCTCATCGGGAAGGCGCTGATGCCGGCGGCGCCGACCAGCGGGTTGACCTTGCCCCCGGTGACCCAGGCCAGACCCTTGCCGAACAGGACGCCGGCGACCGTATCGAATGCGAACGCGATCAGCCCAAGCAGCAGGATCAGCAGGGTGTCGACCTGGAGAAACGTGTCCGCTTGCATCAGGCTGCCGACCGTGAGCCCGAGAAAGATGGTCGACAGGTTCGCGAGCTCGTTCGAGGCGGTGCTCGCGAGTTGCGGGACCACGCCCGACTCCTTGAGCAAGCTGCCGAACATGAGCGTGGCCACGAGCGGTGCCGACGCCGGGACGAGCATTCCGACCACGATGGTGACTACGATCGGAAAGGCAATGACCGCGCTGCGGGGCACCGGTCTGGGTGCGTACTCCATGCGGATCCGCCGCTCCGCCTTCGTAGTAAAGAGCCGCATCAACGGGGGTTGGATGATGGGTACCAAACTCATGTAGGAGTAGGCGGTGACCGCAATGGCGGGCAACAGTTGCGGGGCGAGCAGCGAGGACACGTAGATGCTGGTCGGTCCGTCGATCGCACCGATCACCGCGATGGACGCCGCTTCGTTCAACGGAAATCCGACCAGGGTAGCGAGGATGAGCGTGGCGAAGATGCCGAGCTGTCCCGCTGCGCCGAGAATGGCGAAGTAGGGCTGCGACAGCAACGGACGGAAGTCCATCATGGCGCCGATGCCGATGAAGATGAAGAGTGGGAACAGTTCCGTATCGATGCCGAACTCGATCAGGATATGCAGCATCCCCCCGGGCTGGTTCATCGGCGAATTCGGCAAGTTACCGAGGATGACCCCGAACCCGATCGGGAGCAGGAGCATCGGCTCGTACTTCTTGGCGACCGCCAGGTAGATGAGTAGTCCGCCCACCGCGTACATCAAGAGCGTCTCGGGGCCGATCGAGGGAATCATAGAGGTGGGGGTGTGTGTGAAAATCGCGTCGGATGGGACCGTTGTCTGTTGTTATCGGTGTGCGGTGACCGGACGCTTCGTATTGCCGTCGCCGTCGCCGCCACCGTCGCTGCCAGTACTACGTCGGCACGAACGTCACCAGCGGTTCGCCCTGGACGACTTTGCTCCCCGTGGCGACGTGCACGGTGGCCACGGTCCCGTCCCAGGGCGATCGGATGACGTTCAGCATCTTCATCGCGTCCAGTGTCACCAGTTCGTCGCCCCGAGCCACGGTCTGGCCCGGTTTGACGGAGACTGCCGCGACCACGCCGGGGATGGGCGCCGTCATGGCCTGCGGTCCACCCACGGCGGTGTCGCCGATCGTGGTTGGCGCCGGATTGCCGGTCGGCTCGGGCGGCGTCGGCGCATCGTCGATGGCGCTGTCGTCCTCCACCTCGCGTACCGGCTCGACATCGACCGAGAAGGCGAATCCGGACAGGCGCGCCGTTACGGGGCGCGCGTGTGGATCGTCAATCTCGACGTCGTAGATCCGCCCGTCGACAGTGACTCGGTATCGGTTCACCTTCGCATCCTCGTCCGTGCGCGCGACCGTGGCTGGCTCAGTCTCCGGTTGTGGTGCAAGCGGCGCCAGTCGGACGCCACCGCGGTCAGGAGCATCGGTGCGCGTTCAGGCTGGGAGCAGGCAATGGCCACCGCCAGCGCGACCGCGCGTCGTTGCCGGTCGCGCTCCTCTTCTTCCTCATTCCGGTCGTCTACCGCGTCAGCGCTGGCCGACTCGGGGGGCGCCGCATCGGGCGTCGCGGCGACCGGGGCGGGGCGAAACAGCCACTGTGCTGTCAGCAGATACATCAGACCGATGAGACCGACCAGGGCCAGAAACAGCAACCCGGTACCGACGCCGGAGATCCAGAGCACCGTCTCCATTTGTTCCGTCATGACGGCGCTAGAGCGGAATGTTCCCGTGCTTCTTGGGCAACGAGGCGGGCTGCTTGTCTTTGAGGAACTCGAGCGCCGCGGTGACCCGCGCGCGTGTTTCCCGAGGATAAATGACGTCGTCGATGTGTCCCGACGAGGCGGCCACGAACGGCGAGTTGAACTGTGCCTGGAATTCACCTTCCAAGCGTGCGCGTTCGGTATCGCGGGCTGCCGGCGCCGCGGCGGCCAGTTGCTTGGCGTAGAGAATGCTCACGGCGCCCTTCGGACCCATGACCGCGATCTCGGCGGTCGGCCACGCGAAGCAGACATCCGTGCGAATCATCTTGCTGCTCATCACGATGTAGGCGCCGCCGTAGGCTTTGCGCAGCACGACCGATACCTTCGGGACCGTCGCCTCCGAGTAGGCGTAGACGATCTTGGCGCCGTGGCGGATGATGCCTTGGTGCTCCTGTTCCGCACCGGGCAGGAACCCCGGGCAGTCCACCAGCGTTACGATGGGGATGTTGAACGCGTCGGCGAACCGGATGAACCGCGCAATCTTGTCCGACGCGTTGATGTCGAGCACGCCGGCCAGATAGGTCGGCTGGTTCCCGATCAGCGCGATGACCCGGCCGTGCAGGCGACTGAACCCGACCACCGCGTTGGGCGCGAACTCCTCGTGCACCTCGAGGAACGAATCACGATCCACGATCAGTCGAATCGCATCTCGGACGTCATAGGCCGTGGCGGCCGACTCGGGGATCACGTCGTCCAGGGCGGCGTCGTTCGGGGCAAGCTGGTCGTCCGGTTCGAGGTCCGGTGGGTCGTCGGCGTTGTTCGACGGCAGATAACCCAATAGTCGCCGCGTGAGTTGGAACGCCCCGTTTTCGTCGTCCGCGACGAAGTGGGCCACACCAGAGGTGGCGGCATGAGTATGGGCGCCCCCGAGCGTTTCCACGTCGACCTCTTCGCCGGTCACCGTTTTGATGACATCCGGGCCGGTGATGAACATGTAACTGCTGCCCCGGGTCATCATCACGAAATCGGTCAAGCCCGGGGAATAGACGGCCCCGCCTGCACAGGGCCCCAGCATGAGGCTGATCTGCGGTACCACGCCGCTGGCCTGCGTGTTGTGCCAGAACAGGTCTCCGAAGCCAGCCAGACTCCAGACCCCTTCCTGGATGCGGGCGCCGACGGAGTCGAGCATCGCGATAATCGGCAGACCCGCGGTCGTGGCGGAGCCCAGCAGGCGTCCCACTTTTTGCGCCTGCACCTCCGAAAACGACCCACCGCGCACGGTGAAGTCCTGCGCGAACACCGCCACCCGCCGCCCTTCAATCAAGCCAAATCCCGTGACGACGCCGTCGCCGGGGTGACGCTCCTTTTCGAGCCCGAATCCGGCGTGGCGATGCTGGATGAACGGCGCCATTTCTTCGAACGACTCGGGGTCGAGCAGACGTTCGATGCGTTCACGCGCGGTGAGCTTCCCTCGGGCGTGCTGCGCGTCGATACGCTTCTGGCCGCCGCCCAGGCGGAGCGCGGCCCGTTGGGCCGCGACGGTCGCGTCGGCCGCCCGCACCGGCGCGGGCGGAGCCGGCGGTGTGGGCGTCTGGGTGTCACCTGCCTCTTCGGAGGTGTCTGCGACCTCTGGTACGTCCAGGCCCCCGGCGGCGTCCGGGTGGTCAGCCTCCTCCACTGGGACCTCGGCCTCGGTTTCGTCCGCGGCGAGCGGCACGGCTGGCGTTGCCGGGGCCGAGGTGGTTTTCGTGCGCTGCACCACCGGCGTGGCAAGCGAGATATCGCCATCGCCGGCCGACGCCAGCGCCTGGCTTTCAGATGGCTCCAACGGGGCTGGTGGCGAGGGCGGTGTGGCTGCCGTCTTGTTTCGCTCCGCTCGCCGCTTGCTCCACGCGCGGAACGCCAGCACCGCCGCTCCGGCGACAGTGGTGCCCACCGGTACCCCAAACATCTTGAACCGGCTCGCGGATCCACCCGCCGCCGCGCCGACTCTTGGTGTCGGGTTGGTGCCGGGCTCCGGTGGGCCGGACGGGGGAATGACGGGGCTGTCAGTCATGAGATTCGATGAATTATAGTGGCAGATGGCCTTCGGTGGGGACCCGGCGCATTGGCGGCCACCAACCCCGATCAGCTAGGAGGGTGCTGAAGAACGGGTTGGACCGGTTTTCGAAGCAACAACGCCAGATGGGATGCCCTGCCCGAAAAAGCTAGGGGGTGCTGAAAAACGTCTGGAGCGGTTTCCTGGCAAGCCGTTCGTGTGGCCAGGCGCGACGAGGGAGCATGCAGGCGGCATGTGACCGAGGAAGCAACGCCGTCCACACGGACGGATCGCCAGGAAACCTAGCGGTCTGGCCGCTCGGTCGATGGTCGCGCGCCAGGCCCCGGCAGCGGGCTCTTGTCGCGCCCGCCTGCCTCTTCCCGCAGCAGGGTGTCGAGGTCCGGATAGGCGTAGACCACCGGGGCCTGGTGTTGCATCAGACCGCCCGTGTCGGCGGTGGGACCGTAGTTGCTGTGAAGGTCGAGGTTGAGCATCCGCAGCAACGCCATCTGCTGGCCGCGGTGGTGCGCGGTGTGCGCGATGCGACGGGTCATGATCCAGATCCAGGCGCGCGACCGCGGGACCTCGAAGAACGGCACGCTCGTCTCCCACCAGGCGTCATCGCATTCCCGGAGTGCCGTCAGGCGACGGTTCGGGTTGTCGGCGTAGTGACGCATGAATGCCTGTCGGGTCTCGGTGCCGGGCAAGGGGTTGTCAGTGACCGAGATACCGAGCATGGTGCTGAACCAGAGGTACTCGCTGACACTCTGGTGCACCATCTGTTCGAGGACGCTGCGCCCACGCGGGTCGACTGGATGAGGCCGCACGGGCAGGTCGGCGTCGTCGAACATCGCCCATACGCTGACCACCTTATCGATCTCGGTGCGGTAGGTGTCGATCAGGAACTCGTAACGCATCGTTGCTGTCCTCCGTGAGACCCACGTGGTCGGCGCCGATGAAATTGACGGCCAGAATCGGGATGAGCGCGACCGCGCGTGCCGGGGCCATCCGCGGATCTTACTCGTCTCGTTCCTGACACATTCACTCTGACGCCGTGGCGCAATTCTTTGTCCCGTGCTGGCCTTTGGGCGATAATGGCCGCGGTCTCCCGTCAGGCACTAGTTGGAGAGGAGCGTTCAGATGCGTCGTCGCACTCTCGTCACGTTTGGGCCGACGGTCGTGCTGGCTGCGGCCGTGGCAGTAGGTGTGCCCGGAGTGGCCGCCGCTCAAAGCACGGGCGCCGCGCAGGACTACGTTGCGCCGCGGACGCCGGACGGCCAACCGGACCTGCAAGGGTTCTGGTCGAACCAGACCTACACCAGCCTGGAACGCCCCGACGGCGAGACGTCTGTGTACTACACGCCGGAGGAGTTGGCGGCCCGCGTAAGCGGTGCGGCCACCCGCGAGAGCGCCCAGACCGACCCCGGTACGATCCCCGACGTGCACTATGACTTCACCCAGTTCGGGCTTGACCGCAGCCAGGCGGCGCGCGCGGAGAACCTGCGGACGTCCCTGATCGTCGACCCTCCGGATGGGAAGATCCCTCCGGTCAATGCCGAGGGGCAGCGACGGGCGGCCGAGCGGGCCGCCGCGCAAGAGCGGCTTGGTGGGCGGTGGGATTCCGCCGAGGCCAACCAGCTCGACGACCGCTGCATCATGATGGTCCCGGCAGGACCACCAATGATGAATAGCGGATACAACAGCAACTATCACATCGTGCAGGCACCCGGATACGTGATGATTCTGGCGGAGATGATTCACGACGCGCGGGTCGTGCCACTCGACGACCGCGAGGCGCCTGCCGGCGGCCTCAGCCAGTGGGTCGGCGTGTCGCGGGGGTACTGGGACGGGGAGACCCTTGTCGTCGAGACCTCCAACTTCAACGCAAAGAACCCGTTCCGGGGGTCCAGCGCGCGGATGACGGTGACGGAACGGTTTACCCGGGTGGCCGAGGACCGAATCGACTACCGGTTTACGGTGGACGACCCGGGCACCTGGGACACGCCCTGGACGGCCGAGATGCCGATGCAGCGTTCGCGCGGGCCGCTGTTTGAGTTTGCGTGCCACGAGGGCAACTACGGTCTGTACAACACGCTCGTTGGCGCGCGCATGGAAGAGCGGCAAGCCGCCGAGGCGGCCGAGCCGGGCCGGGGCCGGTGATGTTGATGCGGTGGGAGAAGGCCACGTTGCGCGCCGGGGTCACGGTCGTGACGTGCGCGATCGTGTGTGCCGCGACATCGGTTCCGGTTTGGGGGCAAACCACCGAGTATCGTGCGCCGCGCGGGTCTGACGGCAATCCCGATCTGAACGGTCTCTGGCAGGCATTGAACTCAGCGCACTGGGACGTCGAGCCGCATGGTGCCGGCCCCAGTGTCGTCCGCGACCTGGGAGCATTGTCGGCGGTCCCCGCCGGGCTCGGTGTGGTCGTCGATGACGTCATCCCCTACACCGCCGACGCGCTGGCCCAACGCGACGAGAACCGCGCGAACCGCCTGCGGCGCGATCCCGCCATCAAGTGCTATCTCCCCGGGGTGCCGCGGGGCATGTATATGCCGTTTCCGGTGCAAATTCTGCAGAGCCAGCAACACATCATGATTCTGCACGAGTTCGCGGGGGCCGTCCGCACGGTCTACATGGATGACCACATGCCGGCGCCGGCCGACAGTTGGATGGGGTGGTCGAATGGGCACTGGGAAGGCGAGACGCTGGTCATCGACACGACCGGGTTCAACGGCATGACCTGGTTCGACCGGTCGGGCAATTTTCACTCAGAGGCGCTGCACGTGGTGGAGCGCCTCACGCGGCGGAGTCCGGAGACGCTCACATACGAGGTGACCATCGAGGACCCGAACGTCTTCACTCGTCCGTGGACGATGCGGATGCCGCTGTATCGGCGCGTCGAAGAGCATGCGCAGTTGCTAGAATTCCGTTGCGTCGAGTTTGTCGAAGACCTGATCTACGGTCATCTCCGCAAACAGCCGTAACCCCGGCGCCTGGTGGTGTCGCGCCGGCCGTGCACTCGTAGCAAGGGCCTTCAGGCCCGCCGGCCCGCGGACCGGTTCCACGATGAGCCGCGGGGAGATCCAGGAGGTTGTGCTTATGCGTGCGAAATTCACTTGTGCCGCGGTCGCGATAGGCGTGCTGCTGATGGGCACGTCCGCCTCGACCCACCATGCGTTCTCGGCGGAGTTCGACATCGCGAAGCCGCTCGAGCTGACCGGGAAGCTCGTGAAGTGGGAGATGATCAACCCGCACTCTTGGTTCCACATCGATATCGAGGACGATGCGGGCGCCGTCGTGACGTGGAGAATCGAAGGCGGCAGCCCGAACGAGCTGATTCGCAACGGGGTGACCAAGAACACCCTGACGATCGGCACGGAGTTGACCGTCGAGGGCTACTACGCCAAGGACGGGAGCTCGAAAGGGGTCGGCCGGAACTTCCTGGTCGCCGGTGGCGAGCGCCTGTTTCTCGGTGGGTCCTCGCCACCGGTCGCGCCCGCCGCGCCCGAGTAGTCTGAGGACTACTTCAGCTCCATCACCTTCTCGGGGTCGGTTCGGAAGATCAGATAGCTGATGGTATCGGTGGTGATCTCGCTCCAACTGTGGGCGACCCCTTTTGGCACGATCACCATGTCGCCTGGTCCCATCTGTTGTGCCGTGCCACCTTGCATCAGGCCGGCCTGCATCGGACCGAGCAACGCGCTGTTGGTCTCGCTCATCTCGGTGATCGGTCCTCCGCTCACCATCGTGCCCTCCCCCGACAGCACGTAGTAGATCTCGTCCAGCTTGACATGGATGATGCCGCGAAGGGGTCCACCAGCCGCGCGTTTGGTCCGCTGGACCACCGCCACGCCAAGCTGCTGATCGCCGACGTCCACGTGACGAATCATGATGTCGCTGATTGTGCGGCTGGTATCTTCGCGCAGCCTCGCCAGTGTCGCGGCTTCCGTGGCGTCCACATCGGCGGTGGTGATGTAGGTCCCTTCGGTCTGGGCCTCCGCATCGGTGATTGGGCACCACGTCAGCATGGTCATACCGAGCGTCAGCATCAGGCGTCGCATGTCTACCTCCGAGCCGGGTCAATCGGTTTCGGTCGCGGCGGCGCGACCACGGGCGTCATTCTAGTTGCCGTGGGAGACCCCCGGCTTTGCCGGGGCGGCCGGCAGTGTTTGACGTATCCGGGAGTCGTGTGAGGAACTCCCCCCCGTGAGCCGCTGAAGCATCACGAGAGGGAGTCCTCAAGGACGCACTCCCGAAGTCTCAATCATACGAAATGGCATTGCCAGTATCACGTGGTATTCATCCCGAAGTATCGGAAAAAGGCGATCGATGGGCAGCTCCGGGCGTACTGGGGCGACGTGTTCCGGCAGTTGGCCCGGCACCGCGAGAGTCAGGTGGAGGAGGGACACCTGCTGGCGGACCACGTGCACCTGCTGGTGTCGCTTCCCCCGAAATACTCGGTGTCACAGGTGATCGGGTACATCAAGGGGAAGAGCGCGATCCAGATCGCCCGGGAGTTTGCGGACCGGGGGCGCAATTTCGCCGGACAGCACTTTTGGGCGCGCGGGTACTTCGTGTCGACGGTCGGTCGGGATGAAGGCGTGATCCGGGCATACATCCAGCAGCAGGAGCGAGAGGATCAGCGACTCGACAAGTTGCCGTTGGAGTAGGGGAGCCACCTTCAGATGGCGCAAGTGACCGCGTCGCGGTCACGTCAGGCCGCTTTGAGCGGCTCACAGTTAAAGCCCCCGGCTTTGCCGGGGGATACTGACTGCAGTGCCCGCGTGAGATGGCCGATTCGGGCTTGGGCCCGCGACAAAAGTCGTCTACCATGCGACCGTGGGGTCTGAGCGTGCGGCCAGCAACAAGCAGGCCTGTCGCCAATCGCGTCGGGCGCGCGACAATGCGCGCGCCGCGGCCGCGGAGTGGGGCACTCGGGGTCCCCGCAGAGCGGCCGCGTGGGGTTCGGGGCGCAGCCCCGTCTAAAGTATGGAGAGCGTAATCATGCGAGTACGAATCGCGGTGAGTGTGACGGTGTTGGGACTGTTGTGGGCCGGTATTCCGGCGGCCTCCGCGGCCGAGTCACCTACCTACAACCAGGATGTCGGCCCGATTCTGCTCGAGAATTGCGCGAGTTGCCATCGACCGAATCAGGTGGCGCCGATGTCGCTGCTGTCCTACCAGGACGCGCGGCCCTGGGCCCGGGCAATCAAGTCGAAAGTGGCGTCGCGCGAGATGCCGCCCTGGTTCGCCGACCCCAGCTACGGCACGTTTTCCAACGACATCAGTTTGACCGACGACGAGATTGCGACGATTTCGGCGTGGGTGGACGCAGGGTCGCCCGAGGGTGATGGCCCGACCCCAGAGGCGCCGCGGTTCTCCGACGCGGGATGGAGTCATCCGTCAGGGACCGAGCCCGACTATGTGATCGAGTTTCCGATTTCGTGGGAAGTGCCGGCAGACGGGGAGACCCCCAATTTCAACCTGTACACGCCATTGCCGTTCAACGACGTGTTGCGGGTGTCAGCTACCCAGGTGCGGCCGGGCAACTACGCGGCCACGCATCACATCACGACCGGGCTCGTGAACATGCCGCCCGGCAAGGTACTGGGCACCGGTCCGGCGTGGTCCGGGGGGCCGATCGTGGATTATGTGCCGGTGCCTGACCCGGACGCCGATCCGGCCGCGCTGGCCACCCCGGCGGGACGGCCCCAGGGCGGGCGGCGCGCGCTGGACCCCGAGGCACGCGAGGAGGCGGCCGCCCAACGTGCCGGATTCGGGCCCTACATCCCAGGCGTTGGCGCCGACGTCGCCCGTGCCGGTCAGGTTCGCGAGATTCGCGGCGACCTTTTCGACTATGTCATCTGGAACCTCCACTATCAGGCCACCGGCAAACTGGAGCGTGCGCGACCGTCGATTGGGGCATGGATTGCGACCGAACAAAGCACCCAACGGGTCCGCAGTCTGGGTCTGAGAGAGGCGACCTCGGAGGGTCGGCAACTCGTGGCCGCGCCCCCGTTGACGGCGGAGGAGCGCGCGCTCGCCGGTCCCCGCCAGGTCGGTCAGGGACTGAACCCGACGCTGGACGCGATTCCGCCGAACGCAGGGAACTGGACGGTGACCGGGGTCGGCGCCTTCCAGAACGACGCGGTCATTCAGAGCCTGTTTGTCCACGCGCACGTGCGTGGCAAGGACTTCACCTGGCTGCTGACCTATCCGGACGGACGGGAAGAAGTCTTGCTGCGTGTCCCGAACTACAACTTCGACTGGCAGTTCGAGTATGAGCTGGCCGAACCCCTCCGCGTGCCGGCCGGAAGCACCGTCAAGTCGATTGCCCGATACGACAACTCCCGGAACAACCGCCGCAATCCGGCACCGCAGAAGGAAGTGTACTGGTCGGAACAGAGCTGGGACGACATGTATCTGACCAACGTGCGGTACACAAACGCGGACGAGACCAGTAGCGAAAACTAGTACTGAGCCAGATCGATGTGCCACCGGGTTGGGCTGGGGATAGTCGTGGCGCTGGCGTTGTGGCCAGCTGGGCCAGTTGCGTCGGTCGCGGCCACCGGTCAGGCGCAGCCTGCGGCGCGACGGAAGCCGCAGGTCGAGATGGTGCAGGTGGTCGGCTGCGTTGAAGAGCGAACTGGAAACGGCTGGTGGCTGACGCGCGCCTCCGAGCCGGTGGTCAGTCCCGCTGGGGTCTTCAACCAGGATCAAGTAGACGCCGTGCTGGCGGCGCTGGAACTCGGGACACGGGAGCTCCAACTGGTCGGTGTCGCCGACTTTCTCGATGCCGAGGGGTTGCTGGCGACCGGGAATCGGGCGGACTTCACGTCAGCGGATCAGGTCAATGCCACCGGCGAGTTGCGCCCGGGGCGCACCGTCCTTGTGAAAGGACTCCTGATTGAGAGCGATGACGTGTCCCGCGTCAATCTCACCACCGTAGTCGGGCTCTCCGACCGTTGCCCATAGCGCCGGTTCCTTGCCATGACCGTGTTGTGTCGATGTGCTCGATTGTGCGGGTCCCTCGTGCTGATCGCGGTGGCGGGGTTGGCGCCGCCGGTGGCGGCTCAGACGCGGGCCCAGGTCGAGGCGGAGCCGATTGTGAAGCTGCGCGCCGGAGAGACCCTCGTCCCGGGCCAATGTCTCACGCGCGAAGAGCTAGATCTCCTGGCCGGCTTGAACGCGTTGCGTCGCCCCACGGTCGGGGTGGAAGGGGACGGGGACGATCCGGCTCCGTTCGACCCGCACTACTTCGTCGGCAGCTGGGAGGTCGAAGGCGTGCTCCCCGACTCGCCGCTTGGTGAGGCTGGCGAGTTCTACGGTACCGAGACGGTCCGCCATGTCGACGGGTGCTCATACGAAAGTACGATTGACGCGACCTCGCTGGACACCCCGGTGACGGTGTCGGTGCGCACGGAGTACGACCGGCGAGCGCAGTATCTGGTCCGGCTCGAGGACGACAGCCGCGGCGTTCAGCAGATGAAAGTCGGACGCGTCGGTGGCGATCCTGGCGGATATTTCTCGCACCACTGGAAGGCCGCGCCAGTCACCGGCCAAGGCCAGCAGATCCGGCTCGCGGGCCGAACCTTCATTACCTCCCCTGACAACTATGAAGTGCAGATGCGCATCGCCATCGACGGCGGCGAGTTTGCCAACTTCGGCCGCCTCCGGTGGCGCCGCGTCCTCGAAGCCGCGCCGTAGGTGTTGAGCCCGAGTCCTTCGGCTTAGGGCTCTGACCAAAACAAACTGGCCACCTGGGCCGCCGGGGCATCCCACCCGCCGACGTTGTTCGTCGCTTGCATACTCCCGGTATGCGCGCTCCTCGCGCCTTGTCGGGCGGGCGCCGCGACGCCCCAAGATGGCCAGTTTATTTTGGTCAGAGCCCTTAGTCGCGATCCGGAATCACGGGGAGCACTGCCGATACCACCACGCGCGCGCCGTCCAGCGCCCGGGTGGCGTCGTCGCGCGAGTAGAACGTCGATGGAGTCAGATCCTCGGCGCCATAGAACGCCAGCTCGCGGTCACGCCTGAGTTCACGCGACACAGCCGCAAGTTCTTCAACCCGGGTTGCCAGCGCCGGCGGCAGACGCGTTCGCTCGGCGAGCAGCACGTCCGACACATCGTGCAGACGCGGCGCCTCGACGCCGACGCGCCGAAGCAACCCCTTGAGCGCCAGTTCAACCGCTTCTTGAGACTCGCGGACCACATCAGCCCAACTCTCTGCCTCGAAGAGCACGTCGAGCGCGCGCAGGCGGACTGCCGCACGCCGAATGTAGTCTTCCGCAAGGTCTCTGTTTTTCATCCGTCGTCGCTGCTGTGCCGGCCTCGGTCAGGCCGCCTCCGTCCAGTAGGGTTGTCCATGCGCCGTGCGCCGAACAATGCGGCCCGCCAGCATGTCCCGCCGTACCTGCGCCAGCCGCCTCGAGAGCGTCAGGTCGCGTTCAAACAGCAGGATCCCATCGAGTGAGACCTCCGCCCAGAGCCCCGCGACGACCGTGTCCGGGGCGGCAAACTGGACGAAGTGTGGCTCGACGGGGTGACCGTCCCAGGCGTCGGCCGCCTGGTCCCACCGACGATAGAGGGCTCGGGTGATCTCGATGACGGGGTCTACGACGATCAACAGGTCGACGTCGGACCCGGCGGAGGCCTCCTGCCTGGCCCAGGAGCCGAAGACGGCGACGCCGACCAGGTGGTCGCCAAAGAGACTCGCGGCGTGCGTCACCGCGTACGCGCCGCCGTCAATCACCGAGATGTCGCCCAGCGGGGCAGTAAGCTTCCGGGCGCAGTAGTCGTTCAACGACAGACCGGCCGCGGCGGCCGCGCCACGTAACGCCTCGTGAAGACCCGGGGGCAGTCGTAGGAGAAACCGCCCCGAAGCCTGACGTGCTGGCGATGTGATATCAGACATACGTACGTTGATACTATCTCGTTCCGCGCGCTGAGGACAGTCTGCTGTCGATCGCCCACGGTGCGTCGGGTCTACGCCGCCGACGCTCCCGAGGGCCGCTGTCGGAACAGCCAGACGACATCGAGGGCGAACGACGCGAGCAGCAGGGCCAGTGCGGCGCCGGCGGCGGCGATCGCCAGTGGGATCGGAATGATCGGGCCCAGGCAGACCAGCAGCACGATGCCCTGCACGACACAGCCGGCCTTGCGTCGAAATCGTTGTGGCAGCGGCGCGCGCAGCCACGCGAGGCGCCAGCCCGCGACCACGAATAGATAGCGAGGCAGCCCGAGCAGCACCACCCACGGACCCACGCGACCGCTGCGCCAGACCAATGCGGCGAGGATGAGCATCAAGAACGAATCGAGCTCCATATCGAAGCGGGCGCCGAATGCGGTGGCGCTGTTGGTTCGTCGGGCGACCCAGCCGTCTACTCCGTCGAGACACAGGGCCAGCGTGGCCAGAGCGATGATGAACCAGTGGCCTCCGTCGAATTGGACTTCCGGGTGTGGGACCAGCGCCGCGAGGGGAAGCACCAGCATGGCCCGGCCGAGCGTGACCTGATTGGCGGGCCCCAGCCCGGTCCCCGGTGGTTGCGGCGGAAGATGACGAAGGAGCAGCGCCGAGGTCAACCCGAACAGCGCCACCGCCCGAAGCAGGTAGGTTGGCGGAAGATTGAACGCCCACGCGATGCCACCGGCCACGACCAGCAGGAGCATCGCTCCGACGCCGAGATCGAGGAATGCGCCGTGGCGTCCCGAGGGGGCGGTCCTCGCTCGCCTGGGCGTCGGGTCGCGGAGCATAGAGTGTCTGGTCTGACGTGATATCGGAGCCGAGATCTGTTTTGGCGTCTGGTTTGAAGTAACGTTCAGTGAGTTGGCGGCCGCTCCAGGCGCCTCCGCGCAGAGTCGGCCTGGACCGGAGGCCCGCGTCGTCGCCGAGGCAACCACGACCCACGTGATCTAGCCAGTTATGTCCGAGCCCATTATCGCTCACCAATTCTGGATTCAGTCGCCGGGCCACGGCGAGATCGTGCGGGCGACGCTGGGGCCAGCCCAGGAGGGCGACCTGTTGGTGCACGCGCGATACTCCGGCATCAGCCGCGGTACCGAATCACTGGTCTTCCGGGGCGAGGTTCCGGCGTCCCAGTACGACGAGATGCGCGCGCCCTTCCAGGAGGGTGAGTTTCCTGGGCCGGTGAAGTACGGCTACTCCAGCGTCGGTGATGTGGTCGAGGGGCCGGTGGAGTGGCGTGGGCGCACGGTGTTCTGTCTGTTCCCCCATCAAGACCGCTACCGGGTGCCCGCCGTCGCCGTGACCCCGCTGCCGGCGGGTCTGCCTGCGGGTCGGGCGGTGCTGGCCGCGAACATGGAAACCGCCGTGAACGTGGCCTGGGATGCCCGGCCGTCGGTGGGCGACCGGATTGTCGTGATCGGTGGCGGGGTCGTGGGGTTGCTCGTCGCCTGGCTGTTTCGGCAGATGGCCGGTGTCGACCTGACCGTCGTTGATGTGAATCCCGCACGTGCGGCGATCGCCGATGCGCTCGGCCTCCGATGCGTGACGACACCGCCCGTGGACGTCGATGCGGATCTGGTGGTCCACGCGAGCGGCCGGCCGGAGGGGGCGGTGACCGCGCTGAGCGTGGCCGGGGTCGAAGCCACGGTCGTGGAGGCAAGCTGGTACGGGACACGAGAGGTCGCGTTGCCGCTGGGGGAGCGGTTTCACGCGCGGCGTCTCACGTTGCGGAGCAGCCAGGTGGGTCGGTTATCTCCAACGCACGCTCCGCGCTGGACTCATGCCCGGCGATTGTCGCTGGCGCTCGACCTGTTGCGCGCGCCTGAACTCGATACCCTGATCTCGGGCGAGAGCCGCTTCGACGAGCTACCGGCGGTCATGGCCTCCGTGGCTCGAGAACCGGGGGACACGCTGTGCCACCGGATACGGTATGAATCATGACCTTACGGAGGACGTGTGTACAGCCTTAACGTTCGCGATCACTTCATGATCGCGCATAGCTTTCGGGGCGAAGCATTCGGTCCCGCCCAGCAGCTGCATGGGGCCACCTACGTCGTCGACGCGACGTTCCGTCGCCGGGAACTGGACAGCGACGGCCTGGTGGTCGACATCGGCCGGGCGAGCGAACATCTACGCACGATTCTGGCCGGCCTGTCGTACCGTAATCTGGATGACGAACCGGCGTTCGCCGGGCAGAACACGACCACCGAGTTCCTCGCCCGGACCATCTTCGATCGTCTGGCGCAGGCGGCACGAGATGGTTCCCTGGGCGACGGTGCGCGCGGGGTGACGGCGATTTGCGTCACGCTGAACGAATCGCATGTGGCCTGGGGGAGCTACGAAGGCCAGGTGTGACACCGCCGGAGCTGCACGTCGTTGTCCCGGGGCCAATAGATCAGCGCACCGGCGGCTACATCTATGACGCGCGCATCGTGGTGGGGCTCCGCGAGCTGGGGTGGTCTGTTGTGGTCCACTCCGTAGACGGTGCGTTTCCCGGCCCGGACCCGGTCGCGCGGTCCAGCCTGATGTCGACGCTCGCCGCCATTCCAACCGGCCGGCGCGTGGTGATCGACGGACTGGCGATGGGCGCGCTCCCGGAGCCGGTGCACGCCGAGGCGGGACGCCTCAGGGTGGTGTCGCTCGTTCACCACCCGTTGGCCGACGAGACCGGTCTTGATGCCGAAGCCCGACACAGGTTCAGCGCGCTCGAGCGAGACGCGTTGTCCGCCTGCGTGGGCGTGCTGGTGACGAGTGCGTTCACGGCCCGGCGCCTCGAGCAGTACGGCGTGGAGGCCGAGCGTGTGCGGACGGTGTATCCCGGCACGGATCGATGCCGGCCGGCGGTGGGGCCTGGGCGCAACGTGCCTCCCGCATTGTTGTGCGTCGGGTCCGTGACGCCTCGCAAGGGACACGACGTGCTGGCGCGCGCCCTGGCCCGCTTGCGACACCTGCCCTGGACCTGCGTCTGTGCCGGCAGTCTCGCGCCGGCGCCGGGCTACGCGGAGGTGGTGCACCGTCTGATCCGCGACGCGCGGCTCGACGAACGGGTGCAGTTGATAGGGGAGTGTGACGCGGGCCGCCTCGACGCGCTTTACCATCACGCGTCCCTGTTCGTGCTGCCGTCGCATTACGAGGGCTACGGGATGGCCCTGAGCGATGCCTTGGCTCGGGGGCTGGGGGTGGTCAGCACCACGGGCGGTGCCATCCCGCACACCGTACCGAGTGATGCCGGCGCGCTGGTGCCCCCGGGCGACGATGTCGCGCTGACGGCAGCGCTTCGCGACCTCTTGGCGGAGCCAGGGGGGGGCGAGCGGCGTGCGGCCCTGGCTGCCGCGGCCTGCCGCCACGCCGAGACGCTCCCGCGATGGGACCAGGCCGCCCTGCGTTTCGCGGCCGCCGTGCAGGAGCTGACACCTGATGGAAACGTTTGACGCCGATTGGCTGGCGTTGCGCGAGCCGGTCGACCACGGGTCGCGAGCCGAAGCCTTGATCGCGCCGCTCGTCGACGCATGGCAGACCCGCGGGTGGTCGCGGGTGCTGGACCTGGGCAGCGGGACCGGTTCCAATCTGCGATACCTGGCGCCACGGTTGCCAGGCGGCCAGGCCTGGGTGCTGGTTGACCACGATCTGGAGCATCTCCGCACGCTCCGGGGGCTCGCCAGGCCGGATCGGGTGAGGAGCTTGACCGTGTCGCCTGGAGACCTCGCCGCCCAGGATCTCGAGGAAGTGGCCGGTGTCGATCTGGTCACCGCCTCCGCTCTGCTCGATCTCACATCCGAACGATGGCTCGACCGCGTGGTGACGGCCTGCTCCCAGGCCAGGTGCGGAGTGTTGTGGGCGCTGACCTACAACGGGCGCATTCACTGGTCAGACCAAGAGGCCGACGACTCGGCGGCGGGCACGGTAGCCGTGGCGCCACGTGATACGGATCCCGACGATCGACTCGTCCAAGACGCGGTCAACCTGCATCAGACCGGCGACAAGGGGTTCGGGCCGGCTCTGGGACCTGCCGCCGGACGGGTGGCGGAGCGTCGCTTTCAGGCGGCCGGCTATCACACAACCCTTCGCGATAGCCCGTGGCGCCTCGCCGCTCCCGATCGCTCAATTGTCAAACGGCTGGTCGACGGGTGGGAACAGGCCGCCGCGGCGGTTCGCCCGGCCGATTCCGCCCGGATTCGCCGCTGGGCCGATGGACGACGCGCGCGGGTCGCCACTGGTCGATTCTCGCTCACCGTGGGGCACCACGACCTCCTCGCCCTGCCCCCCGCCCCGCGATGAGAATACCGGGCTCCTGGCGGGTGCTGCTGACCCTCGTTCTGCTGCTGGGTGTGGCCTGGTGGCTCGACCTGAACAGCGTCGCGGCGCGTTTGGTGGCACTGCGCCCCGGGTGGGTGGGGCTGGCGCTCGGCCTGTCCGCCGTTCAGGTGGCGGTGCTGGCGTGGCGCTGGCGTTTCACGGCGCGTCGGCTGGGCGTGCCTCTGCCCTTTGGCGAGGCGTGGTGCGAGTATTACCTGTCGATCTTCCTGAACCAGGTGTTGCCAGGTGGAGTCATGGGCGACGTGTCGCGAGCGTGGAGACAGGCGCGCGCGCGTCCCCTTCCCGATTCGGCCGCGGCGGGCGGCCCGGCGGCGCGGGCGGTCATCTTCGAGAGGGTGTCGGCGCAGGCGGTCATGACCACCGTGGCCCTGGTGTCGCTACTGGCCGTGCCCTCGGCCGTCGGCCGGCGTACCGGCCCGATGGTGTTCGCAACCGTGGCGGCGTCCGCGGTGATCGTCGTGGGTGTCGTGATCTGGGCCCGGCGGCAATCATCGGCCAAATCTCCAACCGGCCGCGTACTGGCCGAGCTTGCCACCGCGCATCTCTCCCCCTCGGTGTTCGCGGTACAGCTGTCGAGCGGCCTGTTCATCGTCGCCACTTATCTGGCCACGTACGTCGCCGCCGCGCGCGCCGTCGGGGTCGAGACCCCCTTCTTCGTCATCCTCCCCCTCGTGGCGCCAGTCCTGATGACGATGCTGATCCCGGTGACCGTCGCCGGGTGGGGACTACGCGAGAGCGCGGCTGCCCTGTTGTGGGGCGCGGTGGGCCTGACCGCTGCCGACGGGGTCACCATCTCGGTCGCCTACGGCCTCATCGTGCTGGTCGGCAGTCTGCCTGGCGCCGCGGTGCTGGCCATGGGCCGTCGAGGGACCGGCGGGACCTGATAATTTCTCATCCACGACGGTCCGTGAGGCCCTGTGGCGCAGGCCTTCAGGCCTGCTCAGAACGTCTAAAGACTTGCTCCACAACGAGATCCGACGGTCGTGAGGCTCCGGCTGAGATGGTAACTTAGTCTTGATCTTGGACAGTGTCACACCGGCCGCGCATGTCCCACAGGCCGACTCCGGCCAGGACCACCAGATCAACAAACAGCAAGGGCGCGAAGACCGGCGCGCCGTGCAAAATTCTCGAACAGGCTGGACGAGAGGCCGTTGACGTCGGCGACGAGATGGAAGTAGAAGCCAGCAATCCCGACGACCACCTGTAACGCGAGAATCGCCATCGAGATTCGGATGATCGCGGTCTGTCGATCCATCAGCACCACGGCCAGGAAGCCGACGGCGGCGGCGCTGGTGCCCACCGGGAGCCATTCCGTGGCGTGGAAGAACCCGTTCATCGCGTGGTCGCAGAGGGTGAGCATGAAATTGCCGGCGAAGCCGCCCAGCGCGAAGAAGACGATCCATTGGCCCCATTCCGCATCAGCGCTCGGGACCAGGCGATTCAGCAAGAGCAGGAACCCGAGGCCCGCGTACGCGAGGGGTGCGACGAATGGCGCCGTGTAGACCAGGCTTTGAATCGTCCACTGGGAGAAGAACTGGCTGTCCAGGTGATAGAGCACGCCGGCGAGACCGAGCGCGATCGAGGAGACCCCGACACCCAGGCCCATGATGTGAATGAGCGTGTGTCCCTGGCGGCGGTGCCGGAACCAGACGGCCGGCGCCAACACCAGGACGGCGCCGAGCGAAAAGCCGAGCGGCACCCACTCGGCCCCGTGCCGAAAGCGATTGAGGGAATGCGCGAGATAGACGTCCAGCACCAGGAAGGCGTAGTTCGAGAGGACGAAGGTGTCCAGCACCGCCGCCTTGTGCCGGTCCCACCAGAGCGGGTCAGTCACCAGCGGATCTGAGTCCCGAGGCCATTTCTTCGAGCTCCGTCATCTTCAGGAGCAGCTCGTAGTTGCCGTGCCATTGCACGAAATCGGCGCCGCCCATGAACGCGCCATGTTTGGCCGTGCGGCCGAAATAGTGCCAGAAGTCGAAATACAGAAACTCGATGGCTTCATCGAACGGTGCCGGAGTCAGGAGCCCGTCGGACCGCAGGCCTGCCATCGGATCCCGCGCAGCTCGCACACGCTCATTGGTGGCCGCCACGACCGCCTCGGCTTCCACGTAGAAGCCGTTCACGTTCGTGGACGCGTGTCACCTCAGGCAGGTCTCCTTCATCTCCGTCTGACCCGCGAGGTAACCGGGATGCTGTTCGGAGACCTCCGCGAACAACCAGTACGACAGCCGCTCGGTGGTGTCGTGTGTGACCTTGAGCCCGTCCAGCCCGCTCATGTGACACGTCGCGCACGTCGGAATCGGCATGTCGGCCGTCGTTAGACGTTTTGGGTCGACGCCCAGATCCAGGACATTGCGCTGCGCGTTGAACAGCGCCCCATGTTTCCATTCGTTGTAGATCTCGATCTGCGAGTGGTCGGGGCCCATGTGGCACTGTCCGCACGTTTGGGGTTCTCGCGCCAGTGCGATCGACGTCGAATGCCTGGAGTGACACTCGGTACAGCTGCCGATAGAGCCGTCCTGATTCGGAGCGCCGGTCGCATGACACCCCAGACAACCGGTCTGCATGGCTGCTGGGCCCTCGAGGTGGCCGGGCGATCGACGGCGCCCGGATGATGCTGCTCGCTCAGGGCGAGTTGGTCGGCGGATACCTCGGCGGCGCCGCGCACCGCTCCCCAGGCAGGCAGCGCGTGCCGGCTGCGTGCGAACTGTTCGTATTCCGTGCGGTGACACGCCTGGCAGTTCAGCGAGGTGACATCGCCAGCGAGCACAAAGTTGTCGTGTTCGTTCGGTTCTTGCCCGTCGAGTGTCTGATGACAGTCGTAGCACGTGATGTCGGCCTGGCTGTGCGCGCTGCGCTCGAACTGGTGGACGACCGCGGCGGTCTCCTCACGGTGGCATTGCGCGCATCGCCCAGAGGCCTGCGTGAACGTGGGCGTGGCTCCGCCCGTGTTGGCCGGCGGTCGGGCGTGGTTGATCATGAGGGCCGCCACCATCAGGCTGCCTCCGATGACACAGGCAATGAAGATCGACTTGAAAGGTATGGGTCGTTTAGCGAAGGTCGAAATCGAACAGAACGTCCTCGCCGAGGTGGAACGTTCGGCACGGTGGACGGAGCGCCCGGTCCAGCGAGCCAATCGGCGGGAGCGTGAGAGCCGGGCGTCCGGAACCGATCAGCATTGGCGCCACCGCGACGTGAAGCCGGGTCAGCGCCCCGGCCTGGAGGAAGCGCGAGACGGTGACGCCACCGCCTTCAATCAGGAGCCGCCGGAGACCGCGCGCGCGGAGCGCGTCGACTACCGCGAGCGGGTCGAATCCCGGCGGAGGCCCGTGGGGGGCGTCGGCGGACGCCGTTGGCAGGCTGATGACATCGTCGCTGGTGGTGGCGGGCGTGTCCGGCGATGCCCGGCGGACCACAAGCGTGCGGGCCGCCCCGTCGCTGAAGACGGCGTATTCGGGTGACAGACGCGCGTTCGGGTCGAGCACCACTCGCACCGGGTTGGCTCCATCGACCCCCCGCACGGTCAGGCGCGGGTCGTCCGAGGCGATGGTGCCGGCACCGACGACCACCGCGTCCACCAGTGCCCTCAACCGATGCACACGGAGGATGTCGGCCTTGCCGGTGATGTAATGGGAATGTCCCTGTTCGGTGGCGATCCGACCGTCCAGGCTTTGCCCAATCTGGCCGATCACGAGGTCGGCATCCAGTTGCAGCGGCAGATACAGGTCGACGAGCGCCCTGGCCGCCTCGCAGAGCGGGCGCGAAGCGCTCCATCCTCCCGCATCGTCGATCTGCAGCCAGACCGGGTCATTTGCACTAGAATGGACGCGCGAAGAAGGCTGGGCGCTGGGACCGGCTGCGGGCACGGCTCGAATCAAGCTCCAAGCGCTGGATTCGGTCACCAGAGTCGGCACGTAGCGGTCTCCATTCAGCAATAACTGTATCGTGACCACGAACGGAGTTCAGGTTGGACGGTAGCATGCGAGACGCAGAGCGGGGTTTGTTCGACCTCCGGCGCGGTCGCCCCATTCGGGTGACCGGTGGCCAGACGTCTGACGAGGCCGTGCTGCTGGCCGCCGTCGAGGGCCTCACGCACGGAACGCTGGAGCAGTTGCGTGGGCATGGACGCGGCCCGGTGTGTCTTGCGGTCACCCATCATCGAGCCTATGCCATGGGGCTGACCCCGGCCCCTCCGATAGGCCAGACACCCGACCGCACCACTGGGGTTCACACGGGCGACGTCAGTCTGGGGCTGCGCGGTGAGACGACTCCGGACGGCCTGTGGAGTCTGTCGAGTGGCTTGGATCAACCAGACAAGGACGGCTTGGAGATGGGCGCCGCCTCCATCCCGGAGGTGGGTGGCCTGACCTTGGCGCGGCTCGGGCAGCTGTTGCCGGCGGTGGCGAGCGTTGCGCTCGGCCAGGACGACACGCGTGATGACGCGGGTGGCGACGATGCCATTGCAACCGTGACCATTGAACAGATCCAGGAACTGGCCGCGAACAACCGGGTGGAAGTCACCTACGTCAGCGACGGGCCAGTGCCGCTCGAAGAAGCGGAAGAGGCCCGGTTCGTCTGTTTTCGCGAAGCCAACGGCATTCTCGAGCATGTCGCCATTCTGATCGGAGTACGAGAGGACTGGCCGGAGCCGGTGCCGGTGCGTCTGCACTCGGCCTGTCTCACTGGCGACCTGTTCGGGAGCCTCCGATGCGACTGCGGCCAACAGTTGCGTGGCAGCCTTCGGGTATTTGCGGCCCGAGGCGGCGGCGTGTTGCTGTATCTGGCGCAGGAGGGGCGCGGTATCGGCCTGGGAAACAAGCTGCGGGCCTATACCCTCCAGCAGCAAGGACTGGACACGGTCGACGCCGATTGCGCACTCGGGTTCGGGGCGGACGAACGCCGCTACGACGCCGCGGTGGAGATGCTTGGGCATCTCCAGATCAATCGGATTCAGTTGCTCACCAACAACCCGGAGAAGGTTCGAGCCCTGCAAGCTGGCGGCATCGATGTGGCGGAGCGCCAACCGCTCTACGGCACGCTGAATCGGCACAACCTGCCCTACGTCAAGGCCAAGGTCGACCGCGCCGGCCACTGGCTCACCGAGATGCTCTCGGGGCCGATCCGAGGGAACTAGTCGGGGCCTCGCCGCGAATGACTATTGACTGGCCGCCCGGTCAGTCGCGAAAGCGGTCGAGCGGGAACGCGCGCGCGTCCTCGATGACCTCGGCCAGCACCTGCCCATAGTGGCCCACCAGCTGCGCCCCCAACTCGGCCGTCGCCAGTGTGGCGTCGCCGGTCACCCCTTCCACATTCAGGTCGCCGGCCAGCCACGCGAACGAGGCCTCGCCTTCCGGACCAAGTCGACGCGTTGATTCCTCCAGGTCGTGTCCCAGCGACCGGAACGCCTTGATGGCCTCCCTCGTGACCAGGTCCGGCCGAAGATGGAGCATCATCGCCGTTTCGACCGCCCCGCCGTGCAGCCCGTGACGCCACTCGGTGTCCGGTAGCGCGCTGTGGGGCGGGCGGGAGAACGCGAAATAGCTGGCCTTGACGACCAGCAGTCCGTGGTCTTCCCGGAGCGCGAGCGCGGCCAGATCGAGCGCCCCCGTGTTGCCGCCATGGCTGTTGAACAGTACGAGACGCCGGATTCCGGTCGCCGCGATGGCGGCGCCGTGCTGGCGTATCGTTTCCGTCACCAGTTCCGGATCGAGGCTGAGCGTGCCGGGAAACCGCGCGTGTTCGCGGCTCGCGCCACTGGTGTGCGGCGGCAGCACCGACACGGGTACGTCGGGTGACAGACGCCGACAGGCGTCCGCGAGGAGTCCCAGCCCAATGTCGAGGTCGGTCGAGAGTGGAAGGTGCGGGCCGTGCTGCTCGATGGCCGCGAGCGGCAGGACGACCACCGGGTCACGGCCGGCCAGCTCGGCGGCCTCGATGGTGGTCTGCGTGTGCCAGTAGGGAAGTGACGGCTCGGGCATGGTGGTGTCTCTGGGGGCGGTCTGGCCGGCCGCGCGAACGGCGAGACCCTGCGCACGGTGTCGTCACGCGGGAGCGACCAGACGCCGCCGACGGAAGACGGCGAGATCGTATCCGATCCAGCCTCGGGCCAAGCACGTCCGCAGCGCGTTGCCGCCGACCAGATGACCGAGCCGGGTGCCGTCGAGGGGGAGCCAGCCGAAGAGCGCGACGAAGCACGCGATCAGATGGTCGCGTGGACGGCCGAGCTGAAGATGGGGCGTGAGGTCGTCCGACGACAGGTGATCGAAACCGGCGTCGGCCGCGAGGCGCCGCAGCTCGTCCTCGCGAATCACGGTGTTGAGGTGCCACCCGCGTTGGAAGCGGGCGATGGCCCGTGTCGCGGTCGGGGTGTCGACCCTGCGGCGGAAGTCGTCGCAGACGACAAGCAGGCCTCCTGGCCTCACGAGCCCGGCGCACGACTCGAAGAAGCGAGCCGGGTCAGGCCCATGCACGAACGACTCGATCGCGTAGGCCAGGTCGGCCGGCGCGACATCGTCCGGGGGCGCGCAGAAGTCGCCTTCGCGGCAGACGACGCGTCCGTCGAGTCCGGCCTCGCGAATGCGCTGGTCGGCGTACCGCACCTGTACCGGGCTCAACGTCAGCCCGGTGCCCTGGATGGGCAGCCGCCCAGCCAGGTAGCAGAGGCTGGCCCCGACGCCGCACCCGAGGTCGACCACGTGCAACGGAGTGGGACCGCTCGGCAGGGTTCGTACGTGGTCGAGGATTCGGTCTTCGACGTAGCGAAACGCCGCCGCTGGGCTCTCGATGCCCGGGCTCCAGACTGGTCGGTGCAATGCGCCGACCACACCGCCCTGCCCATGGGCGACAAAGCCGTCCGTGTTCCGGTCGTAGTACCGTCGCACATCGGCGGCGTCGAACTCTGGCATGGTGGGCTGCACACGGGCCGCTACTAGGCGGCGTCGCGGTTCGGGGTCTCCTGCGATACCGGCTCCAGACGCGCATAGACGTCACCGGAGCACCGGCGGGCGAGCGGCGTCTCCAATGCGGTCAGCAACGCGTCGCCGGACAGCCAGTTCTTGGACATCAACCGGTACGATTCCCCGGGGGACCAGTTGAAGCGGTAGGGCCCCAGTGCGTTCAGACGGGTGAGGCAGGCGTCCGTGTAGTCGAGCGCGTCTGGGAGATATTCGAACGACAGCGAGCGAATCGAGTGCGTGAGGCCGGCGAGCACCCCCGGTTCGCCGCCTTCGACGTCGATCTTGATGAAGACCGGGACGCCGAAGCGCGCAATCAGGTCGTCCAGGGTCGTGGTGTCGACGTCGACCTGTCTGTTCCACTGGACGCCGGCAAAGACCGGGTCGCACACCCGGTCGTCACGCCATTCGGCGGTCAGCGTCGCCATCGTGGGCGTCCGGTCACTGACCGACAACGCGGCGCGTCCGCCGTGTTCGCCGACCGCGGCCTCGACAATCTCAATGTCTGGCTGTCGGGCGAACAACGTGCGCAGCAGCTGTGCGATGTGGGGCTGCGGCTCGAGGGCGACCACACGGCAGCCGAGCGCGCCCATGGCTCTCGTCCGATTCCCGACATGGGCGCCCAGGTCGAACGCCAGATCGCCACGCTCGACGAATGCCGAGTACAGGTGCCGGAGCCGACGTTGTCTGAATGGAATCGCGTGGTAGACCGCCAGTGACCGGAGAAGGCCGACCGCTCGACCAAGCTGGCTCATGTCCGCTGATCGTATCCTGAACGGTCCTCTACGGATGTCGATCCGGCCGTTGCGGATCGTCGGAGCGGACCGGACCCGCTACAATGCCGTCATGCAACGCTCGGCTGCGGGCAGCCTGCGGGTCCTGTCGTGCGTGATGGGCGGCTTCCTCGTGCTCATGGCGCTCGGCAAGACCGGCTGGATGTCCGACAGCGGGCCGCTGATCGACGAGCTGTGGGGGTGGCGTGAGTCCGTGCCGGCACTCAGTGGCTGGTATCTGGATGCCGTGGCGATTCCGGGGGCACCGTTGTTCGCGCGGGTGGTGCCGATTGGCGAACTCATGACCGGCACCGCGCTGCTGGTCGGGTTCCGGGTGAGACTGGCCGCCACCGTGGCGGTGCTCATGGTGCTGAATTTTCATTTTGCGATGGGCATCTTGTTTCAGATGTCCTACCTCACGAATGGCTACGGACCGCCGGTGGTGGGGAGCCTGGTGGCCCTGGCGCTCGGCCCCGCGCGGTTGCCGTACAGCCTCCATCGCTAGCCCGATGGTAGGGTGGTGTGGTGACCAGTAGTGGGCAGGAGCGCGTGACGGGGGCCGCCCCACGCCGTCCGGTTCCGGGGGGCCATCTTGCGACGCTCGTCAAGCTCGTCGCGGCGCTCCTGCTGCTCAATGTCTCGCTGACGTTCTCCAACATTTGGCCGACCCTCGGTATCAGCCTGAACGCCGACCTCTCGCTCGAGACGGCCGTGTGCGTGCTCGCGTTGCTCGTCGCGCGCCGGCGGTGGGACGGGCCGTCCGCGGCTGGCCTGCGGTGGCTGGCGGGGCTGTGGCTTGTCCTGGTCGTCGGGCGTTACACCGACGTGACCGTGACGTCACTCTACGGGCGGAACATCAATCTGTACTGGGATCTCCAGCACGTGCCGAGTGTGGGCGCCATGTTCGCCGTCGTGGCGGATCCCTGGCTGAAGCTGGGATTCGTCGTGGGGGTGCTGGTCGGGCTGGCGTCGCTGTATCTGGGTGCGCGGTGGGCGATCGCCGCCGTGGCTGCGGGCACCCGCGTGCGTGGCGCGCCGCGTGTGCTTGGCGCCCTGGCGGCCGCGGTGCTCCTGCTGAGCCTGGCCCAGACGTTGGGCGCGCGCCTGCCGCTCGGGGTGCGCGTGGCGAGCCCGGTGGCGACCGCCTACGCACGCGAGTTGGGCGAGTATGCCTATGATCTGAGCGGCGCCGGCGTGCGCGACCTGGGTCCGCCGCCGGTGCTCCAATCCGACCTGACCCGCCTGGGTGGCGCCGACGTGTTCGTGATCTTTCTCGAGTCGTATGGGGCCGTCGCCTGGCGCCGCCCCGAGTTGGCGGGTCCACTGGTCCCGGCCATGGCGCGGCTGACAGAGGACATTGCCGAGACCGGTCGATTCGTGGCCTCCGCGTTCGTCGAATCCACCACCTTCGGCGGCGAGTCGTGGCTCGCCCATGTCAGCCTGTTGTCCGGCACGGAGATCCGCGACCCGGCCACCAACGTGCGGCTGATGGCGCAAGAGCGAGACACGATGGTCAAGCTCTTTGGACGAGGCGGGTATCGCACGGTTGCGATCATGCCCGGCATGCTGGTGCCCTGGCCGGAAGGGGCGTTTTACGGATTCGAGGAGATCTACGACCACGATCGACTCGGCTATCGAGGCCCGCAGTTCGGTTGGTGGGACATCAACGACCAATACGCCCTGGCGCGGGTCGATGCGCTGGAAATCGAGCCGTCCCGTGACCAGCCGGCGTTCGTGTTCTTCACCACCATCTCCACCCACGCGCCGTTCGTGCCGGCCCCCCCGTACCAACCAGACTGGGCGCGGGTGCTGACGACGAATCCGTACGACGCCGACGCGCTCGATAGGGCGTGGTCCGCCTGGCCGGACTGGACGAATCTGGCGCCAAGCTATCTGGAAGCGCTCGAGTACGCCTTCCACAATGTCGGCGGCTATCTCCGTCTCCGCGCCGATCGCAACCTCGTGATGGTGTTGGTCGGCGACCACCAGCCACCGGCACTGGTCAGCGGTGAAGGGGCATCGTGGGACGTGCCCGTGCATGTGATTGCCAATCGGCCGGAGGTAATGGACCGACTGACACGGCACCATCAGTTCACGGACACGCTGCAGCCGGGTGACCAGGCCGTGGCTCAAATGGACACGCTGTTGCCCATCCTGCTGGACGCGTTCGGCGACGGGGGGGGACCGTGATGATGATGGGGAGGCGGGGGAGATGGCTCATGACGGCGTCAGTCGTGACCGCGGCCGCCGCTCTGGTGGGGCCGTCGACGGCGTCCGCGCAGGTGTCGCTCGACGTCATGACCTTCAACATTCGGACGGCGGCCGGGCGCGACGGCGACAACGCCTGGCCGAACCGCAAAGCGCTGCTCGTCGAGACCATTGAACGCTATGCGCCCCAGGTCGTCGGCATGCAGGAGGCGCTGGGCGAGCAGATCGACTATCTGGATCAGCAATTGCCGGACTACCGGTGGATTGGCATCGACCGTGGGCTCAACGGGGGAGTGGGGTTGAGCGAAGCGACGCCGATCTTCTACCGGTACGCTGAGCTGAGTCCGATCGAGTCTGGGAACTTCTGGCTGACCGACACCCCGGACACACCGCCGGTCCGGCGGACCGAGGGCCGACGCCGTCGGGGCGGCGGACGCATCGTCACGTGGGCCCGGTTCTATCACCGCGCCACCGGCCGCCAGGTGCATGTCTTCAATACCCACTTCACGCTTCGGCGCGGCCAATCACAGCTCGATTCGGCCGACCTGATCGCCGGCCGTGTCGCCGCCCTTCCGGCGGGCGCCGCCGCGATCGTGATGGGCGATTTCAACAACAATGCTGAAGAGAGTGACACCTGGCGCGTCGCCACCGCCCGTGGGTTGCGCGATGCGTGGGTGGCGGCGGCCGAGCGCGTCGGACCGATCGCAACCTATGGCGACTTCGGACCGCCGGACGAGGCGCTCGCTGAGCGCGTCGACTGGATTCTGGTGGGCGGTCCAATCGACGTTCGGCGCGCCGAGACCGTGGTCCACAACGATGGTGGCCGGTATCCCTCAGACCACTATCCGGTCGCCGTGCAGTTGGTCATCCGCTGAGCCCCTGTCACATGATCGGGTCCCGCCTCTCACAGTCCGTGGCGATCCAGGAACTGCTTGATCGTCGCGTAGATCGCCAGCGTTTCGGCGGTGTCGAACCCGCCGTGGCCACCGCCAGGTACGGTGTGTAGTTCGCTGGCGACCCCGGCGCTTTCGAGTGCGTGGTGTAACCGGACGCCCTGCTGGTAGGGCACGATCGGGTCCGCATCGCCGTGTATGGTGAGCACCGGCGGCAACCCTGGACGGACATAGGTCAACGGTGACGCTTGTCGCGCGACCTCGGCGCGGTTCGAGAGGCCACCCAGCCACTGGACGGCGTAGCCCTTTGTGTTGGGGCCGCGCATCAGGTCACCCACATCGGTGATGCCATACCAGTTGATGATGGCGGCGACCTCGACCGACGGCAACGACGGGGGACCGGTGAAGCTTCCGGATGTGCACTCGCGACCCAGTCCGGCCGACGCCGGGACCATGCCGGTCGTCAGCGCCAGGTGTCCGCCGGCCGAGTTCCCGGTGGTCACGATGCGTGAGAGGTCGAAGCGGTAGTTCTCCGCGTTTCGTGCGATCCACTGGAGCGCGCAGAGACAGTCCTCGACCGCTGCCGGTGCGCGCGACACCTGGACCAGCCGATACGTCACGTTGACGACCGCCCAGCCCATCTCGAGATACGGCATCGCGCGCAGGAACTGCGACTCTTTCGTGCCCGCGACCCAGCCCCCGCCGTGGATCATCATCAACACCGGGACCGGGCCGCTTGCGTTGGCGGGCAGATACAGGTCGAGCTTGTTCTCGTGGTTGTTCGCGACATGGTAGGTCACGTTCGGGACCACGCGGTATTGGTTTGATATGTCGGCCAGAAAGGCTGTCGTATCGCTGAGTTGTGCCTGCGCAACCCCGGGTCGCGCGCACACGGCTGTCAATGTCACGGCGGCGATGACGCCGACCATCCATCCGGTTCGCATGTCCCCTCCTTACGAAATAAAACGCTCCACGAACGACTCAGTATATGCGGCCGGTCACCGGTTCGGTGGCAGGCTCACCGTTAGGCCGAGTCGTGCCTCGTAGGTCTTGATCATCGCGCTCTTGGCCTGGTCGCCAAAGCCGCTGTCGATGGCGGTCTGGTAGGTGTCGACCATGGCCTCGACCACCGGGAGGGAGACCTGCAGATCGGCCGCGACTTCCTGCACGTTCACGATGTCTTTGAACGCCGCCTGGAGCGAGAAGTCACCGTCAAATTCCCGCCTGAGGATGCGGGGGATGAAGTACTCGCTGGCGAAGCTGCGCGCACTGCCCGACGTCAGCACGTCGGCCAACGTGTCCGGCGCGAGGCCGGCTTTGACCGCCAAGGGCATCACTTCGCACAGGGCCGCGATATTGACGTCGTAGATGATGTTGTTGATCGCTTTCATCAGCTGACCGGAGCCGAGGTCGCCACAATGGACGACGAACTCGCCCATGACGTCGAGATACGGTTTCGCCTCGGTGAAGGCCGGGGGCGTACCGCCGAACATCATCGTCAGCGTGCCGTTCTCGGCCCGAAACGGCTTGCCCGACACCGGACAGTCGCTGTAGGACAGCCCGACCGCTGCGGCCTGGCCGGCCAGTCGCAGGGCCGCGCCGCGGTTCATCGTGGTGGTGTCGATGATGGGGAGCGGCCCCCGTGCGCCCGAGCTCACCCCCGACTCGCCGAACAGTACCGCCTCCGCCTCGATCTCCGACGGTACGCACAAAAAGAGCAGCTCGACCCGAGCCGCCACGTCCCCGGCGGTGGTGGCCCTGGAGACGCCGAGATCGGCGAGCGCGTCCGGTAGGTTCGGTCGAATGTCGTACACCGTCAGAGGGACCCCCGCGCTCACGAGGTTCCTGGCCATGGCCGCACCCATCCGTCCGAGTCCAATGAATCCGGTAGGTCTCTTGTCCATGTGTCAATCCAAGCCAGGCGTGCGTCTATGAACAATAGCGGGGCGGCGCGTCAATCAAGACACGCCGCCGTCGCAGGTCGTCGTAGGTCGGTCCGAGCACCGTCGGGTCCAGCCGAGACGAGAGGTTGGCCTCTACCGTGATGTCGGCTGGGAGGTACCGTCGACAGTCGTCGAACTCTTGGGCGTACTCCGGGGTGGGGAACTGGAGTGTGAGCGTCGAACGGCCGTTCCGCACGACCACCGTGTACAACGGATTGACGATCACGGGTTCCTCCGGCTGTGGGGGGCGAGGTGCCTCGTGTCGGCGAAACACAGTGTCGTCTCTGGACGCGACGAGCGTCAGCGACGGTTCGTCGGCGAGGACGTCTGGAGACAGATCGCTCGCTAGATCGACAACGTCATCGTCGACAAGGCTGTCGAACAGGCGGCGGTCACTGAAGAGTCTGGGGCGGTGCGCCGCGAACAGCTCGTGATACGCGGCGGGGCTCAGCGGGTCGCCGGCTGAGGGATTCTCGCCCAACGAGCTGTGCAGGTGCGGCAGCACGACGACCCCGTCGGGACGCGCGACCCGCGAGAGCTCGTCAGCGCACAGCCGCTTGTGCCAGATGTACGGAAACGCGTCCATCAGGACGACCATCGCGAACAGATCGCGCACGAAAGGCAACGGCGCGTCGGCATTGCAGCACACCGCGTCGGCGGCTGGCGCCGTGAACTGTGTCGCGAGCCACAGTTTCCAAAAGTGCAGGTCGGTGACCACGGTATGCGGCGCCGGTGTCCCCGTGGGTGCGAGTTGAGCCAGTACCCGCGAGAGGTGCCCCGAGCCGCCGCAGCAATCGAGGATCGGGCCGACTGAGACCGGACGGCTCTGACCGAGCGACCGCACGATCGCCTCGGCCGGCACAAAGGTTGGGTCAGAGAATCGGTAGAGGAAGTAACGTCCCTCCGCATCCGGACTCAGGACGTCGAGCAGGTCCCGATAGGTCGCCGCCCCGGTGCGTTGGCGCAGCGCCCGGAAGCGCGTCGCCCGTTCGTCGTCCAGCCCCAACAGCGTCTGGAGCGCGTCGTGGCTCCGACCCGCTTCCAGCGCGTGCATGGCGGTCCGCGTCGTCTCGTCGGCGAGCAAGACCGGGATCCCCGCCACCACTGGAAAGGCGCAGCACTCGCACCCGAGCACGCCCTCCGTGACCACCTGGTCGTCGCTGAGGGTCGCGCCGGTCTCGACGAGGGCCAGACGGGTGCCACAGAACGGACAACGAAGCCGGTCGAGGAGGGCCGTGCGCATCGGCTCAGTCTACCGGGCCCGGTGCTCCGGCGCCGGCGCGAGGCGATCGAGAAAGGTCTCGCCGCCGCTCCCGACCTCGGCCCGCCGGTAGTGTTCAACGCCGAGCAAACGGGGTGAGGCAGCCAGCGTCACCAGGGTGAGCGCGTCATTGTCTCGGATCTGGCTGCGATGACACTGCAGGGCGAGCAGCTTCTGGCGGGCGAATCTACCGGTGTCGAGCACCAGGGATGGCGGAGGCGCGCCGGCCCCGAACGCGTCGGCGTCCGCCACACCGAGGACGTGGGTTGGCGACGCGGCGATCGACGCGCGCGTCGCGGACACCGCGACGGCATGGTCGACCACCGCGCGCATGGCACCGGGCGGTAGCGAGACGTAGTAGAGCGCCGGGCTTCCGGCCTGGCATGCGGCGATGGCCCCAATGGTCCGGTCGTGGACGGCGATGTGGTCGGGGTGCCAGTAGAGTCCATCTTCGTCGAACGTGATGATGACATCGGCGGCGGTGCGTTCGATTGTCTCGAGGATGTCCTGTTCGAGACGGGCCGCGTTGATCCAGGGCAACATGCCGTCTTCGTGCGCGAGCAGTGTGACGTCGTCGAGACCGAGCACGGCCGCCGCCGCTCGGAGCTCCCGGGCGCGGACCGCCGCCAGCGGAGACGCCGCGGCATTGGTCTCGGGCGCCGCGCTCGGCGTGGGCTTCTCCCCGTCCGGGTCGACACGGGCGTGGTCGGCATGCTCGCCATGAGTCAGGCACAGCAGCGAGGTGCGAACGCCCAGTGCCGTGCACCAGGAGAGCAGGCCGCCGCAGGCGAGGGATTCGTCGTCAGGGTGGGCGAACACCGCCAGCACCGAGGGGGCGGGCGCCTCCCGTCCCGCGGTCACGCCGGGCATGGTGGGACCGCGAGGGCCTGGGTGGCGAGTCGCGTGTAGACCTCAACGTGGGCGTCGACCATCCGGCTCGGGCCGAACCGGGCCAGGGCGCGAGTCCGGACCGCGTGCCTATCCAGAGCCTCGACGGCGGGGAGACTGGCGATGAGCGCATCGAGCGACCGGCTGACCCGGCCGGTGACGCCGTTATCGACCAACTCGGACACCGCGCCCTGGTCGAGGGCCGCCACCGGGGTTCCGCAGGTCATCGCTTCGGTCAGGACGAGCCCGAACGATTCCGCCTGTTGGACGGGATAAATGAGCGCCCGCGCCCCGCCCAGCAGGGCCGCCTTGCCAGTCTGGTCCACCTCACCGGCGTAGACGATCTGGTGGCCATCAACGTGGGAAGCGACCGACTCCCGGTAGTAGTCGTTTTCTGTCGCCGCCAGGAGTAAGCGCCGGCCGCTGCGGGTGGCCACCTCGATCGCCTCCAACACACCCTTGCCCGGTGTGAACCGGCCCAGGAACAGCAGATAGTCGTCTGGGGTCGGCCGAAACGTCAGATGCGTGGGGTCGACCGCATGGTGAATCGTGGCCGCGACGCAGAGACCGCCGAGCAGCCTCGCCTGGGCGCTGGACACGGCGATGAACGGCGCATCTGGAAAGCGCGACCAGAGCCGCACCTCCTCCGCCGACGGCGCGTGGTGCACCGTCTGTAGCAGCGGCGTCGACGTCAGACGGGAGAACGCAAGCGCGATCGGCGCGTACTCCGCTTGGTAGTGGATGATGTCGAAGTCGTCGGCACGCTCGGCCGCGGCGGCCAGATTGAACAGCTCGCACAACTCCCACGGCCAGAGCGACGTGTCGTCGTGATAGCCGTGCTCCAGGGTCGCTGCCAATGTCGCGGTGGTGGTCGAGGTCCCGGCCGCGAACAGGGTGACGTCGTGTCCGCGTGCGACCAGACCGTCGGTCAACAGCGCCGTGACGGTCTCGACGGAACCGGACCGGACCGGTGGGACGGCCTGGGCCACCGGAGCCACCATCGCGATGCGCAGTCGGCTCATGACAACGCCGTTTCCAGAAACGGCGGCAGCACGCGCTCGGCCGCGAAGTACGTGTCGGCGATCTCGCGCGCGGCACGCGCGTGTGCCACGTAGTCGCGGTCGAGCCGGGCCAGCCCCTCGACTGCCTCCTCGATGGTCGAGAAAGAGAGCAGACCGGTTCCGGTGGGGAGGTGCCCGCTCCAGCCGGTGTCCTGCACGAGGGCCGGCCGCCCGGCCGCCAGGTAGCACTCCGTGCGGTCGCTGAACCAGCCGGACCGGCGCGAGACATACGCGTGCTTGGCCACGCTGAACTCCGCTCTCGAACGCTGAATGAAGTCGCGGTAGTCCCACGGGGAGCGTGACATCCGCATCGCATCCACCGGTCCCCAGCCGTGGTCACGGAGGAGCGCGTCGGGGCCATTGACCGCGAGTTGGAATCGGGCGGGCGTCCGGGCCGGGAGATCGAGGAACCTGACGAACTGGCGGTCCTTGTTTCCGTCGACGTCGGTGAAGCTTTCCGTTTTCCAGGTCATGACCGTCGTGATGAGGTCGGTGGCGGGCGGCGTGTCGGTGCGCCACTGTGTCGTGACGATCGGTTGCCAGGTGTGGTGCCATGTGAACTCGCCGGTCGGGACATCGGAGGCCGGTGTGCCGATATTCGCGCCGAATGTAAACAGGCGGTCGAAGCGGTGGAAGAACTCGACATACCACTCGACCCCTTTGGCGATGGCGAGTTGGGTGAAGACCGGGTCCGAATCCACAAAGACCTTTCGGGGAATCCGCTGGTATTCGTCGCGCCAGAACCAGGACCCGCCCGACAGGTTGATGTAGAGGTCCGCGTCGGCGCAGAACGCACGGAGGGCCTCTCGCGTGAGCCCATGATAGGTGCCGTCGTAGTTGACAAAGCACCAGCGGTCGCCGAGGTCGAACGGCTGGAGCGCCGCCTGAATGTAGCGCGTGCCATACGACGGGTCGGTCGAGAGTTGATCGAGGTCCGCGTCATAGACGCATTCGCCCGTGTCTTCCAGATACAGCACCTCGTGCCCGAGGTCGCGTAGCGCGAGCAGATACATCAGCGAGCACCAGGCCACCCCGCCGTAGGGGTAGCGGCCGATGATGCCAGCGAACAGCACTTTCATTCCGCGATACCCGTGGCCTGAGGGGTGGCGTCCGGCACGGTCTCTCGCAGTAGCTCGTCGACCGATTCCGGCTCGTCGAGTGACCGCCCGACCGACAACCGGGCGCACATGCGTCCGTACAGTTCGCTGGTGGCCAGCAGCGTCTCATGCGGGCCCTGCGCGACCAGACGCCCGTCATCCAGGACGAGGATCCGGTTGGCATCGCGAATCGTCGACAGCCGGTGCGCGATCACCAGGGTCGTGTGACGCGGGCGCAGCCGCCTGAGCGCATCGAACACCGCTTCTTCGGAGATGGCATCGATCGCCGATGTGGGTTCATCGAGAATCAGGATCGGGGCCCGCTTCAGCAACGCGCGGGCGATACCCAATCGTTGCCGTTCTCCTCCCGACAAGGTGGCGCCCCCTTCCGCGACCGGGGTGTCATAGCCCTGCGGAAGCCGTCGCACGAACACGTCCACGTGAGCGGCACGCGCCGCCGCCTCTACCTCGGCGTCGGTGGCGTCCAGCCGTCCGTATCGAATGTTGTCGGCGATGGAACCGCTGAAGAGCACCGGGGTCTGCGGCACCAGCGCGATCCGGTCGCGCAGCGAGCGGAGCGCGAAGTGCGCCACATTGGTGTCGTCGATCAGGACGCGCCCCTCCCGCGGCTCGAAAAACCGGGGGATGAGATTGACGAGCGTCGTCTTGCCGGCGCCGGTCAATCCGACGATGGCCACCAGTTCGCCGGGGCGGGCCTCGAAGCTGATGCCGTCGAGCACCGTCCGGTCGTCGTCGTAGCTGAAGCCGACGCCCTCGAAGCGCACGTGGCCGCCGACCTGGGACGCGTCGATGGCGTCGGGCGCGTCCATGACCTCTGGCGCCAGTCCCAGGATTTCCCGCACCCGGCGCGCGCTGACCACGGCCTGCTGCAACAGACCGGTCGTCCGCGCGATTTCTGAGATCGGTTCGTAGACGGCGGCGAGATACGCCACTACGACCAAGAGCGTGCCCACGGTGATTCGGCCATCGAGCACGTGCAGACCGCCGATGACCAGAATCAACGCGGTGCCGGACAGCGTGATGGCGGTGACCGCCACCGAGAACAGCGACTCACGCCAGGTCAGTGACAACCGGGCGCCCATGGTGGCGCGGCCGTCCCGCGAGAAACGAGACAGTTCGTGACGTTCTCGAGTGAAGCTCTTGACGGCGGCGATCGAGGACAGAATTTCGAACGTGCGCTCGATGAGCGACGACTCGAGCGTCTTGACCTGTTCGGCGTGGTCGGTCAGGGCCCCGGCGTGATACCGCAGGCACAGGAACAGAAACGGAGCCACACTCAGCGACAGCCAGGCGAGCGGGGCATCGATGTAGAGCAACACGGCGAACATCACGCTCAGGTTGATGGCCGCCAGCGCCAATGGGAACAGCCCGCCGATGATCAGGTCGTCCACGCAGTGCGCGTCGGCATCGAGTCGATAGACCGAATCGGCTGTCCGCGACTGGAGATGATGCCGTAGGGGCAGCGCCTGCAGGTGCTCCAGCAGGGTCTCGCGAAGGTGATAGACGATGCGCTGGCCCATCTGCACCTGAAGCTGAGTGTGCAGCATCCGAACCACTTCCGCTCCCAGCTGAATCAACAGTCCGGCCAGGACGATGAGGACGAGCAGGGCCACCGCACTCGCCAACACGCTCGCTGGCAGCCGGGTCGTCAGAAATGCGGGGAGCGGGGTTTCCCCGAACACCGTGTCGACCACGAGCTTGAGCGGCCACGGGGCCAGGGCGGCCAGACCGATCTCCAGCAGGGTCAGCGCCACGATGCCGGCGGTGCGACGCTTGTACGGTCGAAGAAACGAGAGGGTCCAGGAGACCAGGCTTGACACTAGTGCACCGTATCGGATGCCGCGGTTTCGGCCGGGGAGGGCGATGGTGCCGCCGCCGGTGGCATCGGTAACCGGATGTGTCCAGCCGCGGTCGTGACGTGGGTCAGAGCCCGGTCGAGCACCGCGGTCGTGCGGGTCGCCTGCCAGGCTGTCCGAGCCGCGACGCCGACCCCGGCCAACGCCGCCACTACGATGCCGACAGACGGCGTGTAGAGCGCCATCGAGGCGGCCATGCCGCCGGCCAGCAGCAACGCCAGCGCCAGGCCACGCAGGGTACCGTTGAGATTGGGTCTCAACCGCGTCCGGACCCGGCAGAGACACGCGCCGTCGGCGTGTTCCTCGACCAGCATCCCCACATGGAGCCAGCCCCAGCGGCCAATGGCGAGGCTCAGGTCTCGATCCGGGCGCCAGCCGTCATCGACGTCTACCCTGGGGGCTGGTCTCGACGCTCGCAGCACGCCGACCAGCTCGCTCAGCAAGGTCGTGTGGGACGTCCAGGTCTCGCTCCAGAACGACTGTTCCGCGCCGCTGCGGGTTGAGGCCAGGGCCGCCGAGAGTGCGTCACGCGGACCCGGCACCGGCGTCTTCCACGGGTGACGTGTGACATGCTGTGGCGCGACCGCCTCCGGTTGCGACAGACCGCGGAAGCGGCCGCGGGCCCGGGCCAGCGGCTGGATGACATGGAGCCACGTAATCACGGCTCGGTAGACCCAACGACTCGGCGTCAGCGGCCAGTGCCAGATGCGCGGCACACCGGAGAGATCTGAGCGGCGTGCGAACCGAGCGCAGAGGAACAGGGTCGTCAGCAGGGCCAGGATGCCGGCCACCAGGGGGAGCCAGGCCGCGTCCATCCCGGCCAGCGGCCCGATGTTGCCGATCAGGAGCAGCGCCACCGTGCCCGCCATCCATGCCGGCGTATGTGGCAGGTAGTGCCACTGTCGCGTCTGCGTGCTGTAGACCGACGGGAACGCGGCGGTACCCCAGACCCCCGTGTTCACCCGACGTTCCGCCGCCGTGCGCAGGAACGGGAGAGCGCTGTAGATGCGGCCGTGCCAGACCATGTGGCCGGCCAGAAACTTCTCCGGGTGGTGCGCGTCGAGCCAGGTCTCACCTTCCCCGTAGCCGACCTGTTGGCGCCAGTAGGCCTGGACGCTGGCCCGATGATGGTGCCAGACCAGCGCCGCCGGGGCAAAGCCGATCCGAAGGCCTCTCGCTTGCAGACGCCAGCAGATGTCCACATCGTCGCCGGCGCGTACATAGACCGGGTTGAACCCGTCGATGGCCAGCAAGGCGTCGCGTCGAAACGCCATGTTGCACCCGGGGACGTGTTCCGCTGTCCGGTCGTCGAGCATCACGTGGGTTGGTCCACCGGGGGCCCGCGCCACGCATTGTGCCATCCACGGGTCATCGGCCGGCACGACGTTGGGGCCGCCCACTCCGGCCGCGTCGGAACGCACCATGGGGTGCACCAGATACGTCAGCCAGTCTGGGTCCACCCGGCAGTCGGCATCCGTGTAGGCGACGATCTCACCCGTCGCGGCGGCCAGACCGGCGTTGCGCGCGGCGCTGAGTCCGCCGTTGAGCAGGTCTACCACCTGGACGCCGGGGTGGCGCCGGGCGATCGCCGCGGTGGCGTCGCGCGAGCCGTCGTTGATGACGATGAGCTGCGTGCGCGGGTAGGACAGTGCTTCGAGTGAGGTGAGGCAGTCGTCTATCGTGTCGGCCGCGTTGTAGGCGCAGACGACCACGGACACCTCGGGCCACACCGCCGCCATCGAGACCGGGAACGGCGCCGTCTGAAACACCTGCGTGACGGCCTCCAACGCCGGTTTCGGCCGCCGCTGTGCGTCGACGAGGCCAAACGCCCAATCGTCCACCTGGCGGCCGCCGCGCCACCAGTCGTCGGTCCAGGCGTAGGCAACGGCTCCGCAGGCACCCTCCTCGAACGCGCAGCGAAGGTGCGTCGCCGTGATCCGCGCCTGGCCGTCCGCTCCCTCTCGCAAACTGTCCGCTCCCGCTTCGGCGAGCAAGAGCGGCCGGTGACCGGCGATGTGCTGCAGTCGGGCCAGGTAGTCTCGGAGCACCGGTTCCTCGTGCAGATAGACGTTGAACGCACACAGGTCGAAACAGTCGAGGTGGAGGAACTCGGTGGGCGGGTAGTTGACGTAGGTGAAGAGGCCGTGCGGCGCGGCCGCCTTGACGTCGTCGTAGAGCGTCCGGAGAAAACGTTCGACGCGCTGGTGTCCGTGCCAGCGCACAATTCCACCGGGAATCTCGTTCCCGACCGCGATGATCAACGTCGCCGGATGCGCGGCCAACCGCTTGGCCTCCCGCGCGGCGTCGGTCCTGATTCGTCTGGGGACACGCGTGTCGTCGAGAAACGGGA
>CAUZAY010000004.1:0-38801 GCA_963577695.1 Vicinamibacteria bacterium
CCTTGCTGGCGTACTCGGCCCCACCCATCCCCCACAGACGCATCGCGCCGCCAGGTCCCCACCCCCGTTCACCCCGGGGCTCGGACGGCGCTGACGAGCTTTTCTGCGGCGGGTAACGCATGGCCTGAACAAACCGGACCGCCTCGTCCTTGGTGTCGACGTGCGGCAAGATGACACCGTAGCCGCCGATATCGAGCACCTGCTTCACGGCCCACTTGAAGTCCTCGTCTCCCTCCTGTGGGATGCGCACGATCGGGGCCAGGCGCATCCGGCCGTCGGGGTCCCGGTCCTCGTTCATCTCCGCGAGCACTTCCTGCACGAGCGCGCCGGAAAACGGCGAGTGCTCCATGTCGACAAAGCGCCAGTGCTCATTCGCCACCGCAGGCTGGCCGTTTTCGATCGCCTCGATGACTTTGTTGAGTCGAGCCGGTCCCTGCGCCTGCGCCCAGGTCGGTGCGAACAGCGTCCCAAGCCCCACCGCGCCCAGAGCCAGGCAGCGACCCAGTCGGGTCCAATTGGTCGTAACCAGATGTGTCGAGTGCACGTTCATCATCGTTTCTCCTTCGTACCGAAAGTACCCGAGCCATACTGCGCCCCGCAGGCATGAATTCTGTGCGCCCATGATGGCGGTACTCGGACCGACACGCAATCTTCAATGTGAGCAAAGACGCGACGCCGGCTGGTGGCTGTGACCGACGACGCAACGCCGCCAGACGGACGCCTCGCGAGGAAACTCAGATCAGGCCGACCAGCGGTCCTAGCCACACCATGAGTACGGTGATCAGCACCACCCAGCACCCGCTGAGAATCACGCCCGGCGTGAACATGTCGAGCATGCGGTAGTAGCCCTTGGTGTAGGTGACGAGCGGGACGGCATCCAGCGGCAGAAGGAAGGCGCACGAGGCGGTGAAGGCGACGGGCAGGGCGTAGAGAGCAGGGTTTTGCCCGGTTGACAGCGCGAGAATGGCGAGCGGTGGAATCAGCACCGAGTTGATCACCGGCCCGATCGGCAGCGCCAGATGGATGACGACGGTGAATGCGCTCACCAGCGCCACGATGCCTACATGGCTCCAATCCTCCAGCCCGCCGAGCGATCCATCGACCAGCCATTGCGCCAACCCGGTCTCGACCGACGCGGCCCCCAACGCCGTCACCCCGCCGACCATCAGCAACGCCTCCCAGCCGATACCGCGCTCCACCTCCTTCCACGTGAAGAGCCGCATGCCGGGCAAGAACATCGTGATCGCGCCGACCAGACTGACCAGCACCACGTTGAGCGCGGGAACCCAGGTACTGAGCACCCAGAGCACGATCATCGTGCCGAGGATGACCAGCACCCGCCACTCTCGTCCGCTGACCGGTCCGAGTGCGGCACGTTCCGTCGGCACGTCGCCGACCGCCGTGACGTGGGCCATCTCCGGCGGATAGAACCACAGCAAGATCCGGACGGACAGGGGCAACAGGATCACCACCATCGGCACTCCGATGACCATCCAGTCGAGGAATCGAATAGTGACGTTGCCGTATTCCTGGATAAAGAAAATACCCAGAATGTTGATGGAACTTCCCGCGGGGGTGGCCACCCCCCCGATGAGCGCCGCGAACGGGATACCGATCATCAAGGCTTTCGCAAAACTCGACCGGCCGGGCGTCAGACCCATCTTTCCAAAAAGACCCAGCGCCAGCGCCATGAAAATGGCCGTGGCCGGCACGTCCGACATGATGGTCGAGATCAGACACGTCCCCACCATGAAGACGAGCACGACCCGCCGGCTGTCGGTCCCGGCCTTCGATAGCAGCCACAGCGAGAAACGCTGATCCAAACCTGAACTGATAAAGGCCTGGGCGACGATGAACATCGCGAGCACGAAGAAGAACACCGGGCTGATGAAGTTGGCGAACGCGGTGGGCAAATCGGCTACGCCGAAAATCGGCAGGAGGACGACCGCCAGCAGCGACGTCACCCCGACCGGCACCGCTTCGGTCGTCCACAGGATGAGCACCACCGCAAAGATGGCCGCCATCCGCTGACCTTCTGCTGGCAGGGCCTCCGGGCCTGGCACGGTCACCACCAGCAGCGCCAGCAACGCGGCAGCCGCCACGCCGACGAATGCCCTCGGGGAGTTGGAGGGCAGTTGGCTCGCTGTCGACGGCGGGGTGTTCTGTGACGTAGCCATGTGAGTGTCGGTTCGCCAACCTTTTGGTCCGACTCAGCATGTAACAATAGCCGCACTCGCCCCGGACGGCACTCGAAATGGTCATTGAACGCACGACGTCTTCCGGCCCGCGCGCTACCGAGAACCTGCTAGACGCGGGCGGTCTGCCGACTTTCTTCGCTATCAACCAGATTGACACGCTGGACCCGGCTCGGCCCGACCACGGCGTGGAACAGCAGGTCCGGGTGTGTGCACGGTCGCTCTCCGGCATGCAGAAGGAGGCTATCGTGGGGTCGTCTCGACCCGGCGGCCTCTGGCGACTGGCCAGCGACGAAGGTCCCTATCTGGAAGGGTTCGATGCCGCCCCCTGCCCCCTGTCGTTCATGACGGTCGGCATGGTGTCGTCCTACATGGACGCACTGCGAGCGGCGGCGCGACGGCGATCGCTCGACATCCGCGACCTCACACTGACCCAGGACAACCGCTACACGATGGCAGGCTCGGCTCTCCAGGGCACCATGACCGGCGGGGCCTTGCCGGTCGCGCTCGACGTGCGGATCGACAGTGACGCCAACGATGGCGCGGTGAGCGACCTCGTGACCGAGGCGGTCGGGGCGGCGCCGGTGAACGGACTGCAGCGCGAGCGGCATACCTCGCGATTCACCCTGACGGTTAACGGCGAGCCGCTGTCACTCGACCGGGCGGCCCCACTTCCAGACGCGGCTGCCCCTGACCCGGACCGTCTGTTTTCGTGCGTCGAATCGGCAGCGGGTCCCGACGGGGGGCACGTCAGACGCCTCGAAGCGGTGACGCCGGTCGCCGGCGGCGCCGGCGCGAGCTTCCGAGCCGAGCAGCGACGCGAGTTACACGTACGCGCCATCTGCCGCCAACGCCCAGACGGCGTGAAGGAGATCGAACAGCAACTGCACCGCCCGCTGGGGTCCACCTTTCAGTTCCTGTCAGACGAGGGGCAGGCGCGCGGAGGCTCTGGAACGGCACCCGATGCGGCAAGCTACATGGCGGCCGGGGTGGCCTTCTGCTTCATGACGCAGCTGGGCCGATTCGCGACGATCACGAAGCACCACTTGCCCGGCTACCGTGTGGTGCAGGACACCCACTTCCGGCCAGGTGAGGGAGGGAGAGCCGGCACGGCCGGTGACGTTACGACCCATGTGTTCCTCGACACGCCAGACGGGGCGGACTTCGCCCGACATTGCCTCGACATGGGGGAACAGACCTGCTTCCTCCACGCGCTCTATCGGACCCCGTTGGAGCCGATCGTCACGATCACGCGGGTGTGTGACACCACTTGACCGGTGGTCGGTCCGGGTAGAGCCTCCCAGGGCCGGACCGCGTGTGTCACCCGACGCGTGAAATCTGGCTAGAGAGAGTCACACTGATGTCCGCCGGTTGAGGCTCTTGAGCTCACTTGGGTTGGTTGTGTGGCGCAGGCCTTCAGGCCTGCGAGGCAAGGCTAAAGCCTTGCCCCACGGGTCCGAACCGTGGCTAGGAGCCTCCTAGACTAGTGTCCTGCACGACTCCCAACCCCATCGCACTTTGCCCGCCGGCGGCGGGCGCCATGATGCCGAAGGTCTCTTCGCTGTCTAGTCGGACAGAAAATCCAACACGCCCGCCGTGAAGGCGTCGGCCTGCTCCACATTCGAGAGGTGCGCCGCGTCCAGATCAAGCCGATGCGAGCCAACCACGCGTTCCTGAACCAGCTCGCCGAGCGCCGGCGGGGTCGCCAGATCGTGGCGACCGGTGACGACCAATGTCTCCGCCTCGATCTGGCCGATCTCGTCCCTTAGATCGGCATCGCGCAATACGGCGCAACCGCCGGCGTAGCCATCCACCGGGCAGCTCAGCAGCATGGACCGGAATCGTTCTACCGTCGCCGGCTCCCGGTCCCGGAACCGGTCGGTGAACCACCGTGCGATTCCGCCTTGGGCGACAGCCGCGATACCTTCCGCTCGAACCACCCGGATCCGCTCGGCCCAGCCGTCGCGGCTCCCGAGACGGGCCGCGGTGTTGGCCGCGACGATCCGGCCCACCCGGTCTGGCGCATGCACCCCGAGCCATAGCGCAATAAGGCCGCCGAGCGACACCCCGCAGACATGCGCGCGATCGACGCCGGCCGCGTCAAGGACTGCCAGCGCATCTCGTCCCAATCGATCCAGTGTGTATGGCCCCACCGCCGGCTGGGACCGGCCATGACCTCTGGCGTCATACCGAATGAGGCGGAACACACGCCCGAAGCGCTCACGCTGGGGTGCCCAGAGCTCGCTCGTCGTCCCGAGCGAATGCAGCAGCAGACATGCCGGCGCCTCCTCGGGCCCCTCGACGTCACAGGCGAGGCGGCACCCGTCGACCGTCATGACCCTGGCCTCCGCCACCGTCACCGACCTCGCTCCGCGTACCGACCGAGCACGCGGTCGATGAATACCCGCGCCGCACCCAGATAGTGCTCTGGGGTCAGGCACCGATCAATTTCAGACCCGTCCAAGTGCTGCGTCACCAACGGGTCGTCGGCGAGCACGTCCGCCAACGGGCGGCGCTCCTGGCGCGCGCGGCGGCACGCCGCCTCGACACACGCGTGGGCCTCTGCCTTCCCGAGGGCAGGGGCCAGTGCCATCGCTACAGATTCGGCCAGCGCCAACCCCCCGGTCGCGTCCGCGTTCTCGCGCATCCGCTCCGGATCGACCACGAGCCCGCCCAGCGCGCCAGCCAACGCCTGACCACCGGCAGCGGACATCACGACCAGATCCGGCAGCGCGTCCCATTCGGCCTGCCAGGCACCGAGCCCCCGCTCGTGCTCGTGGACCATCGCCCCAAGCACCGTCGCGACCAGTCCCGGGGCTCGGCTGGCGGCCGCCAGCGCCACCGACGCTCCCACGGGGTTCCGTTTGTGCGGCATCGTCGACGAGGCGCCCCGGCCGTCAACCGGCTGCTCCCATGCCTCGCTCACCTCGGTCTGCGCCAACAACCCCAGGTCGCGGGCGATCTTGCCGAGCGTTCCGCTGGCCACCCCAAGCGCACACGCCAGCTGAGCCAGCCGGTCACGGTGGGCGTGCCAGGGCGTATCCGCGATGCGGAGTCCGAGTCGCTCGGCCAGTGCGGCGGCTACCGCTGGCCCGTCGGTGCCAAGCGACGCCAATGTGCCGGTCGCTCCACCAAACTGCAGCACCAACGCCTCGTCAAGGGCAGCATGGAGGCGAGCCCGGACGCGAATGAGGGCATCAAGCCATCCGGCCGCCTTCAGCCCGAACGTAATCGGGGTCGCCTGCTGCACCCACGTACGACCGATCATGGGCGTATCCGCATAACGGCGGGCCAACTCGGCCGCGGCGGCGGACGCAGTCGCCAGGTGGGCGCAGACCGTCGGCACGCTGGTGCGCAACTGCAAGACCAACCCGGTATCCATGATGTCCTGGCTCGTCGCGCCCCAGTGCACGTACCGCGCCGCGACCGGGTCGGTCTGCGCGACCCGCCGGGTCAGGTGACGCACCACCGGAACGGCGGGAATCCCGCCATGGGCCATCTCCGCCGCGATGACCGCGAGATCGTAGAGGTCGGCACGCGCGGCCGCGCGGATGGGCGCCACACAGCTTTCCGGAACCACCCCGACCGACGCCTCCGCCTCGGCGAGCTCCGCCTCCACGTCCAACATCATCTGCAACTGGGTCGAGGCGCCGAACTGCGCCGCGACATCCGCCTCACCCAGCAGCAAGTCGTGCAACCGACCGCCGACGGTCATCGTCGACTTAGTACCGCTCATGACGACGGTTAGGTATGTGGGATCGGCAATACTCAGACATCGAAGAACACCGTCTCCGCTGGTCCTTGTAACGCAATCTCGATGTGGTAGACGCCGTCGCGGCGAACGGCGACCAGCGTCGGCCGACGGTCCGCCGGCACCTGCGACAGCACGGGGTCCTGCGCGTTCGTCGCCTCGTCGTCGAAGTATATGCGGGTCACCAGCCTGGCCATCACCCCCCGGGCGAAGAGGCCGACGACGAGATGCGGCGCCTGAAGCCGGTCGTCGGGACCCGGCACGGGGCCTGGCTTGATCGTCTCGATGGCAAAACGGCCGTCGGCGTCAGTCGGGAGACGGCCGAACCCGCTGAACCCATCCACCGGGTCGCGGCGATGGGGGGCGTCCGGATGATTCCACCGCCCCTCCGCGTCCGCCTGCCAGATCTCGACGAGCGCATCGGAGACCGGCGCGCCCTGACCGTCACGAACGGTCCCGGTCACGGTGATCCGGATACCGAGGGTGCCCGGCGGCGCGATGGACACCGACCGCCGCCCGGGGATGAGCACCGCGAAGAACGGTCCGATCGTCTGTGATGGAGTCGGTCCCGGCATGCTAGCCGCCCGTGGTGAACGTCCCGCGTCGCACCGAGGCCGGCGCTGGTCCGGCTGAACAAGGCGAGAAGAGGGAAAATACCGGCAGTAATTGACCGATGAACAACGCAAATCGGGCGGATTCAGCGCCGGTCGAATGCAGTGGGACTCTTGCCACGGGCTGCTAGTCCCCTGGAACCGCAATACGTTGCAAAAGTCGCCAGCCGGGCATCCCACCTGACAACGTTGCCCCTCGGTCGAACATCCCCGATGTGCCCTGTCGTCGCGCCTTGGCCACCAAGCGCCGCATCCGCGAGGTCGTCCGAGGATCGCGGTAACGGGACATCAGAAACCGGTCGGCGTGGCATCGCGCCCACGCAGCACGATGTCGAACCGATACCCAAGGGCCGTCAACGGCTCGGTCAACCCGAGATCGAACGCCGACACCAGGCGCCGACGCGCGCGTTCGCTCGGGATGCTGTTGAAGATCGGGTCAAGCGCCAGCAGTGGATCACCCGGGAAGTACATCTGGGTCACGAGGCGGGTCAGGAAACTCTGCCCGAAGACCGAGATGTGCACATGGGCCGGCCGCCAGGCGTTGTCGTGATTGTTCCAGGGATAGGCCCCCGGCTTGACAGTCACGAACCGATAGCGCCCAGCCCGGTCGGTCAGCACCCGGCCCGCGCCGGTGAAGTTGACGTCGAGCGGCGCATCATGGGTGTCGTCTACATGCGCGTATCGGCCGGCCGCGTTGGCCTGCCAGATCTCGACCAATGTGTCCGGCACCGGCCGTTCGTCCTCGTCGACGACGCGGCCCGCAATGACAATCCGCTCTCCGATCGGCTTACTTGCGTGCTGCCGTGTGAGGTCGTAGTCCAGCGATCGGATCGACGTGTCGCCGTGAGCCGGTCCCGTAATCTCAGACAGCGTCTGAGGCACGATCACGAGCGGCTGCGTGGGATGACGCAGCGCTGTGGACCGATAGGATGGCGTATCGTTGGGTGGAACGTCATCGCTGCGCGGCCGACGATACCCCCGCGGCTGCACCTCAGCGTTGTCCATCGGCCGGCCCCAGTCCCCCTCCGTCAGTTCGCAGCGCCGATCGTACAACCCATCCCCAACACCGTCCACCCCACCGAAGAACGCCAGGGGGCTCGAGACGTAGCCCTGCGCAAGTGAAGTCCACGCCCTCAAGAGGAAGGATCCCGTACACTCTTGCGATGCCTACATTGACGGTTGAAGGATACGGAAGCTGTGACGTCCCCGCAAACACCCGACTTGTGCTGGCCCTCGAGCAGCACGCAAAGGTTGACGTGATGCACGCCTGCGGCGGCAACGCGCGCTGCACCACCTGTCGAGTCGAGTTTCTCGACGGTGAACCAACGAAGACGACGGCGGCGGAGAAAGCCTGCCTCGACGCCCGTGGCCTGACCGGTGTACGGCTGTCGTGCCAGATCCTGTGCGAGCAGGAGATGACGGTGCGGGCCATCAGCCGGCTCGAAGGCAGCGGCCGACCCGACGCCGGCGGCACCCCTGCCGCAGAGATCACACCGCCAGCCGAATGGGTGTGATGCGGGGCGCGACCGCGGAAGCAGCGCCGGCGGCCTGGATGCCTGCCCGAAACGTCTTACTCGTCCCCAGCGCGTGCCCGGCCGCGTAGCGCCTTTACCTCGCTTCGTCGGCGCTTCCCCTCGAGCCGGCGAGCACCCGCCGCCGGCTTTGGCTTCGTCGGTCGGCGGACGGTGGGCCGCCGTGAGGCCTGCTCGAGCAGGTCAGCCAGGCGCGCCCGCGCGGCGACCCGGTTCTGTCCCTGGGTCCGGTGCTCGCGGCTGTCGATGATCAGCACACCGTCGGCGGTGATCCGGTTGCCGAACTGCTCGATGAGGCGTGCCTTGGTCTCTGGCGGCAGCGACGAGTTCGTCACGTCGAACCGCAACTCGACCGCCGTCGCGACCTTGTTGACATTCTGCCCGCCGGGACCGGACGCACGCACGAAGCGTTCCGTGAGTTCGTGTGCCTCGACGGCGATGTTCTCGGAGAGCTTGATCATTTCTCTGGTCGCGATCAGCGCGCGTCCTTGAGAATGAACTCCGCGCCCTTCTCGGCGATCATCACGGTCGGTGCGTTGGTGTTGCCGGACGAAATACGCGGCATCACCGACGCGTCGATGACCCGGAGCCCGGCGACCCCCCGCACGGCGAGGCGGTCGTCGACGACCGCCAGATCGTCGTGTCCCATCTTGCACGTTCCGACCGGATGAAAAATGGTTGAGCCGAGGTCGCGCGCGGCGCCGATCAGCTCCTCGTCGGTCTCGACCTCCAGGCCAGGTTTCCACTCGCTCGGCTCGAATCGCGCTAGCGCGTGTGCCTTCATGATCCGACGCGTAAACCGCAAACCCGTGACGGCGACACGCAGGTCCGCATCGGTCGACAGATAGTTCAGCGTGATCGCCGGCGCGTCGCGCGGGTCGGTGCTCTTGATACGCACGTGTCCGCGACTCGTCGGCTGCAGGTTGCACACCGACGGCGTGATCGCGTTGAACGTATGCAGAGGGTCCCCGAACTTATCGAGCGACAACGGTTGCACATGCCACTCCATGTTCGCCGACCCGCGCGACGGGTCGCTCTTCGCGAACGCGCCCAGCTGCGACGGCGGCATGGTCAGCGGCCCGGTCTTGAAGAACAGGTACTCGAGCCCCATCGCCGCCTTGCCAAACAGCGAGTGCACACGGGTGTTCAGGGTGACGGTGTTGCTGACCTTGTACATGGTCCGAATCTGCAGGTGATCGTGCAGGTTGTCACCGACCCCGGGGAGGTCGTGCTCGACTACGACACCCCGCGCCTGGAGCACCGCCCCGGGCCCGATACCGGACAGCTGCAAGATTTGCGGTGAGCCGATGGCGCCGGCGGCGAGAATCACCTCCCGTCGCGCGTTGAGTCTGTCACCACCGACCAGAGCAACCCCGATCGCCCTCTTGGCAGAGCCGGTTGACTCACCCGATTCGAGGAGGAGCCGGTCGACCTGCGCACCGGTCCGCACCGTCAGGTTCGGTCGGTCCATGATCGGCCGCAGGTAGGCTTTGGTCCCGCTCCAGCGCCGGCCGCCGCGCTGGTTCATCTGAAAATAGGCGGTGCCCGAGTTGTCTCCGCGATTGAACTCGGGGATCTTGGGAATGCCGCACTCCTCGGCGGCATCACGCCAGGCGTCGAGAATCTCCCAGCTGACCCGCCTCTCCTCGACGCGCATCTCACCGCCGACCCCGTGAAACTCGTCGGCGCCGTGCTGGTAGTCCTCCGACCGCTTGAACACCGGCAGCACATCGTCCCAGGACCACCCGCGGTTGCCGAGCGACGACCAGTGGTCATAGTCAGTCTTCTGCCCGCGCATGTAGATCATGGCGTTGATCGACGAACAGCCGCCGAGCACCTTGCCTCGCGCGTAACCAATGGTCCGTCCGTTCAGCCCCGGGTCAGGCTCGATCGTGTAGCACCAGTCGGTACGCGGATTGCCGATCGTGTAGAGATACCCGACCGGGATGTCGATCCAGAAATAGTCGTCCTTGCCGCCCGCTTCGAGCAACAACACGCTGGCGCCCGGATCGGCCGACAGCCGGTTGGCGAGTACACAGCCGGCTGTCCCGCCTCCAATGATGATGTAGTCGTGGCTCACGAAGGGATCCTAACTTAGACGGGGCTACGCCCCGAACCCCACGCGGCGCACACGGGACGGTTCGGCGCACCTCGCACAGGTCGCCAACCGTAGATATAATCGCGGTCTCTGGCTCGAGTGCCGCCACGACCACATTTGAGAGTCCATGCATATGAGAACGTCCTTCGCTCCTGCCGTCATTGCTGTCATCGGCGGACTCACCGCCTGCGCCGGCGGCGCCCCTGAAGAACCCGTCAGCACAGTCGTCGCCTACGAGGGCGCCACCTTGATTATGGGCGATGGCGGCCCTCCGCTGGGGGGCGGAGTGCTGGTGGTCGATGAGGGTGTGATCACCGACGTGGGATTGGCCGCCAACGTCACGATTCCTGAAGGGGCGACGGTCGTCGACCTGACCGGCAAGACCGTGATGCCGACCCTGGTCGACCTGCACGGGCACGTCGGATTCGTCGACGACCTCAGTTTCGACAACGCCAACTACACGCGAGAGAACATCACCGACCAGCTCGACCGCTATGCGTATCACGGCGTCGGGGTCATCGTCTCTCTGGGGACCGACCCGGGCCAGCAGGCGTTCGGCATCAAGGCGGACCAGGAAACCGGCATCCTCGGCGGCGCCCGCCTCCACACCGCGTTCCGGGGAATCGCGCGTCCCGAGGCCGGTCCCGGGGCGCCGACCATGCGGCCCACTGCCTTCGGGGCCTCGACGGTGGAGGAGGCGGTCGGGTTTGTCGAGGAGATCGCCGCGACCAACGCGGACTTCCTGAAGATCTGGGTTGACAACAGAGGGGGGTCGGTCGAGAAGCTCGGTCCGGATCTCTACGGACCCATCATCGAGGCGGCTCACGAGCGTGACCTTCGCGTGATCGCTCACATCTTCTTTGCGGAGGATGCCAGGGAGCTCGTAGCCGCTGGCGTGGATGGTTTCGCCCATCTGGCCCGCGATGTCGAGATGGACGACGAGCTGGTCGCCGCGATCGTCGAGAACGACGTCTTCGTGATGCCGAACCTGGCCGTCTCTGAGCGAGGACGGAACGCTGAGCCGCCGGCCTGGGTCGATCATCCCTTGCTGGCAGAATCCGTGTCCCCCGAAGTCATCACGCGCATCCGGGAGTCGTATGTCAATCGGACGCCCGAAGCGGCGGCCCAAGGGGCCGAGTCGTTCGCGATGATGCTGCGCAGCCTGAAGAAGTTGTCCGACGCCGGGGCTCGGCTGGTTCTGGGCGCCGACACGGGGATCCAAGACCACATCCAAGGCTACATGGAGCACCACGAGCTCGAGTTGATCGTCGAAGCCGGTATCTCACCGGCCAAAGCGATCCAGATCGCCACCAGCGCACCGGCCGAGGTCCTCGGGGTCGACACCGGTCTCCTCGCACGTGGCAAACGCGCCGACTTCCTGGTGCTCGACGCCAACCCGATGTACGGCATCTCGGCCACGCGCCAAATCTCGGCCGTGTATCTGGCTGGGGAGGAGCTCGATCGTGAGTTGCTCCGGTCCCGGTGGTAGGAGAATGCAGCGGGTCTTTCGCCACGGGCTGCTAGCAGCCACGATAGCCATCGTCGCCACCGGCGCCGTCGATGTTCTCGCCCAGGCTGGACGCTATCCCGCGTCTCAGCACGGCGGGAACTACATGCACAACTTCTACTTCCCGCCGGCGCCGAGCTCGACGCCGTGGGCGCCCACCTGGGCCCCGGACGGGGAGTCGCTGGCGGTATCGATGAGCGGGTCGATCTGGCGCGTGGACCCAGACACGGGCATTGCCAACGAACTGACCTACAGCCCTGACGCGTATCATTCGTCGCCGGACTGGTCGCCCGACGGCCGATGGATCGTATACACCGCCGACTACGATGGCGACCGGGTGCAGCTGGAATTGCTGGACGTGGAGACCGGCGAGACGCGCGCGCTGACCGACGACCAGCAGATCTACACCGACCCGGTCTTCTCTCCCGACGGCACGCGCATCGCCTACGTGTCGACGAGACCACGCGGGTTCTTTAACTTGTCGGCGCGACCGGTCTCGGGCGGCCGGTGGGCCGGCGACGAGATGCCGATCACGTCCGACAACGACTACGGGAACAATCGGTTGTATTTCGGACCGTGGGACATGCACCTCACGCCGACCTGGCTGCCGGGAGACGATGAGTTGCTGCTGGTCTCGAACCGGAACGTCGCGTTGGGCTCGGGGAACGCCATCCGGGTGCCGGCGGTCGAGGGCGGTATCCGCGAGGCCACCACGGTCCTGAGCGAGCAGACGCTCTATCGGACCCGGCCCGACGTGGCCAGCGACGGCAAACGGTTCGTCTATTCATCAACCCGGGGTGCGGCGGACCAGTTCAACAACCTGTATGTCCAGCCCACCGTCGGCGGCGAACCATACAAGCTCACCTTCTTTCAACACGACGCCTTTCACCCGCGCTGGTCTCCCGACGACGAGTGGATTGCGTTCATCCAGAACGAGGCCGGGCTGCCTCAGTTGGCACTACTCGAAACGCACGGCGGCGAGATTCGGCCCATTGCCATCACCGACCGTCGCTGGAAGCGACCGATGGGCACGCTGTCGGTACGGACGCTTGACGAGGGCACCGGCCAGCCCACCGGGTCGCGCGTGCACCTGACGGCGGCCGACGGCAAATTCTATGCGCCCGCCGACGCGTACGCGCGACTCAGCGGACGCGGCGACCATCTCTTCCACACGCCCGGCGAGTTCTCGGTGGAGCTGCCGGTCGGCGAGACCGAACTGACGGTGGTGAAGGGCTTCGAGTTCTATCCGGACACGACCACCGCCCGGATCACCGCCGATCAGACCACCACGGTGACCGTCACCCTCCAGCGCATGACGGACATGGCGGCCGAAGGCTGGTACAGCGCGTCGACGCACGTACACTCGAACTACGGCGGCAACCTGCACAACACGCTCGAAAACCTCATGATGATGTCGGCGGCCGAGGATCAGGACCTCGTGCTGGAGCAGGTCGCCAACAAGGACAATCGGATTCTCGACTACCAGTATTTCGAACCGGGGGGCGGTCCGCACTCTACCTCCACGCCGGAACGGATGGTCGTCGTGGGTCAAGAGTATCGTCCGCCGTTCTACGGGCACGTCTTCATGTTCGGCATGCGCGACCACCTCCTCTCGCCGTTCACAATGGGCTACGAGGGCACCGCGATCGAGAGCCTGTACCCGAGCAATACCGACATGTTCCGCAAGGCCAAGGCGCAGGGAGCCACCGTGGGCTACGTCCACGCGTTTGGGGGCGAAAACGACCCGATTGACCGCGGCCTCGGCGGCGGCAAGGGGTTCATGGTGGACGCGGCCTTGGGCACGACCGATGCGGTCGAATGGTCTGACGCGTCTCGCGCCGGTTTCTATCCGCTCTACGCCGTCTGGAACAACGGGCTCCGCATCACGGCCACCGGGGGCGAAGACTCGATCAGCAACCTCCATCGCTCGAAGCTGGTCGGGTCGGTGCGAACCTACGTCCATACCGGTGACCGCGGCCTCGACATGGACGCCTGGTTCGAAGGACTTCGGGCCGGACGGGCGTTCGTCTCGTCAGGTCCGCTGGTCGACCTGACGATCGATGGCCGGTTCCCGGGTGACGAGGTGCTCCTCCCGGAGGACGGCGGCACGGTCGAAATCAAGGGCCGCGTTCAATCCATCACCGAGCTCGACCGTATCTTCCTCGTGTGCAACGGCGAGACGACGGATGTGGTGCCGATGATGGGCGACCGGCGTCGGGCCACCTTCACGCTGAGACATCAGGTGCGCCGCAGCGGATGGTGTCACTTGCGCGCAGAGGGCGCCACGGGGGACCGTTTCCCGATGGACGTGGCCTACGTCCAGGCGTTCACCAATCCGGTCTGGATTCAGGTGGGCGACCAACCGATCAGAGACGCCGCGGCGGCCGACTACGGGCTACGCTGGATCGACACCCTGCAAGAGATGGCCGACGCCTGGCCCGGGTGGCGCGCCCAGAAAGAGCGCGACCATGTCTTCGCGCAGTTCGATGAGGCACGGGCGGTCTATCGCCGCCTCGCCGCCGAGGCCGGCCAGTAGCGGCGTCAGAAGGAGCCTCCTATCCAGGTCTTTGGCAACACCGGCGGCCTCAGGCCCAGCCAGGTTCGTCAGCTCGAACGCCTGTTCCGACGACGCGTGCCGGCCGACCAGCTACTCACGCATGAGCTTGCGCGGCAACTGACCGAGATCAGCCATGACACCCGGCGTCAGGTCGGGGTCCTGATCGACCGTCGAGGCGCAGTCCAGCACGTGATGGTGGGCGACGCCCACTCGACCGAGTTGCCCGACTGGGGGCGTCTCCGAGCCGGTCGGGGCCGACTCCGCGGTCTCCGCTGTCTGCACACCCACCTCGCCGACGAAGGCATCACGCGGGACGACAAGACCGACCTGCTCTTGCTCCGCCTCGACGTCATGGTGACGATCGGCGTCGCCGACGACGGGCTGCCGACGCTCGCCCATATCGCGGCGTTGACCGCCGAGGGTGAGCAGGGAGTCGAGCTCTTCCCCCCGATACATCCGGCCCAGATTGACCTCGATTTTCAGACCTGGATCCGCGAACGCGAAGCCGATCTCTCTCGAGCCGTGGGGGCACGCGAGGTCGGTGACCGCGAACGCGCGATTCTCGTCTCGGTCACGGCGGGTCGCCGGGCGGGCGACCTCGAGATTCACGTCGCCGAGCTACGCGAGCTGGCGCGATCCGCCGGGGTCGAGATCGTCGATATCGTCACCCAGCAGCGCCCGCGCGTGGACCCCAAGACGGTGGTCGGGTCCGGAAAATTGCAGGACCTGGTGGTCCGCGCCTTCCAGCAGAATGTCGATCTGGTCATCGTCGACCAGGACCTGACCCCGACTCAGGCACGCAATCTGGGCGAACGGATGGAGTTGCGCGTAATCGACCGCACCCAGCTCATACTCGACATCTTCGCGCAGCACGCCACGACCCGGGACGGCAAGCTCCAGGTCGAACTCGCGCAGCTGAAGTATCTGCTGCCTCGACTCGCGCAACGCGCCGATGTGTCGCTGTCCCGCCTGGAGGGCGGGATCGGTGGTCGCGGACCCGGCGAGACGAAACTCGAGGTCGACCGCCGCCGCACCCGAGACCGGCTGACCCGACTCGAGCGGGAGCTGAAGAAACTGGGTACCCAGCGTCAAAACCGGCGACGGCGTCGCGCGCGCCGCGACGTCCCGGTCCTGTCGATCGTCGGCTACACGAACGCGGGCAAGAGCACCTTGCTGCGGGCGTTGACCCAGACCGACGTCTACGTCGCCGACCAGATGTTCGCCACGCTTGACCCGGTCTCGCGGCGGCTGCGGTTCCCGCGCGAGCGTGAGGTCATCATTACGGACACGGTTGGATTCATCCGCGACCTGCCGGCAGATCTCGTCACGGCGTTTCGCGCCACCCTCGAAGAACTCTCTGACGCGTCGCTGCTGCTACACGTCGTCGACGCCTCGGCGCCCGACTGCGACCGGCGCATGGATGCCGTCCGGGGAGTCCTGGACCAGATCGGCATGCAGGCTCCCACGCTGCTGATTTTCAATCAGATCGACAAGCTGGAGCCGGGGGAAGGCGCCGCCTTGGCGCTTCGATACCGTGGCGTCGCCGTCTCCGCGCTGGAACGCACGGGTCTGGGAACACTGCTCGAGCGGGCCGAGCAGATGCTCTGGTCCGCGGACGCCCCACGGTCGCTCCTGCACGATGACCTTCCGCCGCGCCTCTTCGAACCCACCTGACAGGAGGTCATGCAGCGTCGTTCATCCTCGTACTGTGGGTCGACACGCATTGCCAACGACCGTCCCGCCGCACCCAAACGTCGGTGTAGCTGAAGGCGACCTCGGCGCGTTCGCCCTGCCGGACACCGACCAGCCGCAAGGTGAACCACACCACGGCGGTGTCATCGAAAATCCGCACCGTGAAGCCGTCCTGCACGGCCGACTCGACCTGCTGATTGAACTCGGTCGAGAGGATCAACTCTCGGGCCCGGTCGCCCCGACTGCCGTCGTCGTAGGTCGCCGTGAACTCGTCAGCGAGGACACTCTCGAGGAACGCAATGTCCTTGGCATAGAAGGCCGCGTTCCAGCCACGCTCGAGTTCGATGAGAATCTGCTGCTCGGAGCGCACCGGTGGCTCTTGTGCCATCGACACGACCCCAAGCCACCCCACGGTCAGCGTGCAACACAGTAGGTAACGTAGCGTGCTCATAGCAGTAGCTCCCCGTCTCTCCGGCGGCACGTCTGTCTGCGACCGCGACCAGACGTCCTCGAGCTACGCTCAGGACCCTGACCACGACAACTTACCACCCGGACGGGTGGAGCCGTGCGCCAACCGCCATGAGGCGATGAGGGTCACCAGCCCCGGCCTACGCCGGCACGTTGCGACATGATGTAGGGGAATCAGTCTTCCGGTGTCAGACGGATGAGCCGCGCATCAAGATCAAGGTCCGCGGGCCGAAGCGGGCTACCCCGCGAGCCGGATCGCGCGCAGAAACGAGCCCTCCGGACCCGAGCCGCCGCCGCCGGTGCCTCGGACAAGACCGGTCATCGGCACGATGCGTCCCACGACGTCGTTCCCCTGCATCCCTTCGAGGACGGCAACCGAACTCGCACCCACAGTAATGGCGCTGCTTCCCTCGCCGTCGCGTGAACTCGGATGTCGCCACGCCGCCTGATTCCGATCCGCGCTGTCACGGCCAGCGGCGACCCAGAGACGAGGCTCCGGCCTAGACGGGTCCCGAATAATGGCTCACACTCGGCCACTCACCAGCGAGTCGACGACGCCTGGGTCCGCCAGCGTCGAGGTGTCGCCCAGATCGTGGACGTCGCCCTCGGCGATCTTGCGCAGGATGCGTCGCATGATCTTGCCGGACCGCGTCTTCGGCACGCCCTCGGTGAACTGGATCTTGTCTGGGGTGGCATGCGGTCCGATATCGCTCCGCACAGCCTGGACGATCTCGCCCTTCATCTCCTCTGTTGCCGTCTCGCCGGTCTTGAGGGTGACGAACGCATAGATCGCGTTGCCTTTGATCTCGTGCGGGTATCCGACCACGGCCGCCTCCGCGACGGCCGGGTACCGGCCGATCGCCCCCTCGATCTCCGCGGTGCCCAGGTTGTGCCCGGAGACGATGATGACGTCGTCGACGCGACCGGTGATCCAGTAGTAGCCGTCCTTGTCACGCAGGCACCCGTCGCCGGGGAAGTACTTCCCTGGGAAGCGCGCGAAATAGGTGTCGAAGAAACGTTGCGGGTCACCATAGATGCCCCGCATCTGCCCGGGCCACGACTCGAGCACGCAGAGGTTCCCGCGAACGTCGTTCCCCTCCAGGAGGTTGCCCTCGTCATCGATGATCCCTGGTCTGATGCCGAAGAGTGGGAAGGTCGCGGAGCCCGGCTTCGTCGGTGTCGCGCCTGGCAGCGGAGAGATGAGGATGCCGCCGGTTTCCGTCTGCCACCACGTGTCGACAATCGGGCAGCGTCCCCCCCCGATGACCGAGTGATACCAGGTCCACTCGGGCGACTTGATCGGCTCACCGACGGTGCCGAGCAGGCGCAAGCTGCTCAGGTCGTACTTCGCCGGATAGCCGTCACCCTCCTTCATCAGCGCGCGGAGAGCGGTCGGCGCCGTGTAGATGACGTTGACCTTGTGCTTCTCGCAGATCTGCCAGAACCGACCCCAGTCCGGATAGTTCGGCACCCCCTCGTACATCATCGTGACGGCGCCGTTGGCGAGGGGGCCGTAGGTGATGTAACTGTGGCCGGTCACCCAGCCGATGTCGGCCGTGCACCAGTAGATGTCGCCCGGATGGTGATCGAACACATAGTCGAAGGTGGTGGCGACGTACGTCATGTACCCACCGGTCGTATGGAGCACGCCCTTGGGTTTGCCGGTGGAACCGGACGTGTAGAGGATGAAGAGGGGGTCTTCGGCATCCATCGGCTCGGGCGCGCAGATCGCGTCTGCCGCCGACAGGGCATCGTGCCACCAGACGTCGCGGCCATCGACCATGTCGACCGACGCGTCGGTCCGCTTGACGACCAGGATTTTCTCGATGCTCGGCGTCTGTTCGACCGCCTTGTCGGCGTTGGCCTTCATCGCGATGTCCTGCTTCGCGCCGCGGACACCGGTGTTCTGCGTGATGATTGCCTTGCACTCCGAGTCGTTGATCCGGGTCACGAGGCTGTCGGCCGTGAAGGCGCCAAACACGATCGAATGAATCGCGCCGATGCGGGTGCAGGCCAACATCGCCACTACAAGTTCGGGGATCATCTGCATGTAGATACAGACGCGATCGCCCTTGACCACCCCCAGGTTCTTGAGCGCATTGGCGGCCCGCTGGACCTCGGCATGCAACTCGGCGTAGGTGTAGGTCTTGCTCTCGGTCGGGTCGTTGCCTTCCCAGATCAACGCGGTGTCGCCGCCTCGTCCCGCCTCGACGTGCCGGTCGACGCAGTTGTAGCAAGCGTTGAGCTTGCCGCCCAGATACCAGGCAATCTCCGCCTTGTGATAGTCGACCTGTCGCACCGTGTGCCACTTCTTGAACCATGTGATGCGCTGTTCGGCCTGCTCAGCCCAGAAGCCCTCGGGGTCGGTGACGGACCGGTCGTACATCGCGCGATACTCGTCGAGCGACTTGACGTGGGCGCCTTCCGAAAATGCCGCTGGTGGGTTGTAGACCGGTGCTTCGTCGAAAGTCTCAGGCTTGTTCGCCACTGTCTTCTCCCATCACTGGATCGTCGAGCCACACAGCATACCCCAGCAGGGTGCCGCTACGGTCGGGCGGCGGGAGCGGGCATCTCGGTCCGCGAACCGGTCGACGAGCCCAACCCTCCTCACCTTGGCCCTCAGAGCGCTTGGCGCGGGCTAACGGGTGCCTGGTCCCGACACCGAGGGAAAAGCGATCGCGAAGCTGGTCCCAGCCCCGGCTCGTCTCCCTTTTCAGACGGGGCTACGCCCCGAACCCCACGCGATCGCTCCGCGGGGACCCGAGTGCCCCACTCCGCGTCCGCGAGACGCGCACGTGCGCGTCTTGGCTGGCGACCGACGAGGCAAGCCGAAAGCCCCGGCTTCTCTTTACCTCGAACGAGGGGTTTCCTGGCGAGGCGTCACTCCCGCGTGTGACGGGCTGGCAAGGCGAAGGCGCTCGAGAATGCGCACCCCGCGGCGGCGGAGTGGGGCACTCGGGGTCCCCGCGGAGCCGTCGCCGAGTCGGGGCGCAGCCCCGTCTGAAGATACGAAGCAACGCCGCCAGACAGACGCCTGCCACGCCCCAGCGGGTTTCCTGGCCAGACGGCCGCCTGGCCAGGAAACCCTAGTGGAGCCCTCGCTCGGTGACTAGATACATCGCGAACGTCCCGAGCCAATGGCCGCCTTCGTAGTGCGCGCCGCTGACCGCGTCGAGACCTGCCTCTCGATGGGCGGCGGCGGCGGCTCGCAGCCCGGCCAGGCGGGCGTCATCGTCGGGCAGCCCCGCGGCAATGCCCTCCAGCATCCAGGCCCGGCTGAGATTCAACCCGTCAAGGTGCACGAGTTTGCCGTCGGTCGCATCGCTCACGATCGCCGGCTCCACCCAGGCCGGATCGCGGTGCTCCGGAACACCGGGGAGGAACCGACCGAGCCAGGTGGCAAACGCGTTAGGTGTCGTCACCCGACGCAGGAGATCGGCCTCGGCCAGACACGGCGACAGGAAGTCGTGGCCGGACGGCTCGTAGCGCAACGGGCAGTCGTAGTCGTCTGCGTAGTAGTCGGTGGTCCGCCTGGTGATCAACTCGAGCATCTCGGTGTCGCCCGCGACCTGGGCCCAATCAAACACCAGCCCGAATGCAAAGGCCGTTTGCGAGTGCTCCCCGATCCTGATCGGGTGCGTCAGTTTGGGTAGCCATGCCTTGATCTGCAGCGCCGCCGCAGTCTCGAGCGGCGCCAAGGCCGCCTGCCAACGCCGCGCATCTGGGTCGTCCCACTCCCGAAGCTCGGTGGCCAGTTGAAGGAGCCAGGCCAGACCATACGGGCGCTCGAACCCGGCGCGCCCCGGCGACGACACATACCGCACCTCGTCAGCGATGTGACCGACAGTCACACTGCGTTCGAGCGCAGCGCGGGCCGAGACACCAAGGTCTGACGTCGGGTACAACCGCGCCACACGGGCAAGCAACCAGTGCCCATGTACTGAGGAATGCCAGTCGAAACAGCCGTAGAACGCGGGGGTCAGCACGCGCGGCGGCAGGACATCGCCGTCGTCATTCAGCACGTGGGCGATCTTGTTCGGGTATTCCTGATGGACGCAGTCGAGCGCCAACTGCGCGAAGTGGCTCACGACTGCCGCATCGCGCTGGGCCACGGTCGCCGTACCGGCACAGAGGGCGAACGCCATGCTCAACACGGCAATGGCGGGACGGTGGCGAGACCCGGGACGGGGACGGGGACAGCGAGAAACGGTCCACGGCATGGCCACTAGGATATCGGATCAGCCGGTGAATCAGCAGGTCCGGCCGATGCTCGCGCGCTCCGGGAGGGAGGGCGCGCGACCCACACATCTGGCATATACTCGCCCGATGCGGACCCGCTTGGCCTGCTTCCTGCTTGCCACCTCGCTCGTCGCCATCGGCGCGGCCGCGGTCGCCCAAGACGCCGACACGCTGTACACGTGCACGGCCGAGGACGAGACCCGCGCACTGGATATCGGCGTCACGGTGTGCGACGCCGCGCCGACCGACGGGCTCACTCAACGGATGGAGGTCGACAACCTCCAGTTGCGGTCCGGAGCCCTGATCACGGAGGTAACGCTCGGAGGGATCGGCCAGACGGCCGGACTCGCGTCGGGAGACGTCATCTATCGCGTCGGTGGCGTCGATGTCGCGGATACCGTCCTGGCGGCGGCGCGCCTCAGCCTCATCGCATCAGATACCGACACCGTCGTGAACTTCCTTCGCCGCGGTCGACCCTACCGCGTAAAACTCCGCCAGGAGTAGAAACACGCGACGCCGTCAGTACCCGTTTCCTGCCCGAGGCTTCACGCCCCGCACTGGACGGACCGCAAGACGAAGGCGCGCGACAATGCGCGCCCCGCGGACGCGGAGTGGGGCTCTCGGGGTCCCCGCGTCGCGTTCGCGTGGGGTTCGGGGCGTAGCCCCGTCTAAGCAGGTCGAGCCCTATTCGTGCGGCATCGGCAGGTGTACGAGCCATGCGGTGACCAGCAGCAGGACGGCGGCCACCAGCAGCTCGGCCGTTGCGGAACGCTGCAACCGCGTCACACCGCCGGGTCCGGCGATCCCGGGTCGGACCCGGCGCCAGTTGTAGGCGCCTAGCGCCGCGGTCAACCCGAACAGGCCGCTCTTGAGCAGCAAGACGCGCCCGTAGCTCGTCTCCCACAACTGGGGGATCTCGTCTACATACAAGAATGCTGTCAGCACGCCGGTGCCGCCAAGGACCGTGGCGGCGGTCAAGGCCACCGGCGAAAACCGATCGACGACTCTGGACACCGCCCTCCCGTCGTCTCCTCGCGCCGACCGCCCTGATGACAGCCCCGCAGACAGCAACACGAGCAGCGTGCCGAGCCAGACGCCGGCCGCCGACAAATGAGCTATCTGGAGCGCCATCGGGAGGACGACCCCACCGTCGTAGGCAAACGCGTGGCCCGTGGTGGGCGCCACGCCGACAATGGCGAGGATGGTGGCGCCGAACACCCACCAGGTCCAGCGCGCACCAGACCTGATCGCAACCAGCGCGGCCGCCGGGGCCGCCAGCACCGCGGCGGCCGCTTGCACCTGCCAGCGGCCGCCCCAACGCGTCTGCTCGGCCACCAGGCGGATCAGTTCACCGGTGACCGGCTCATCGAGCCCGAACGACGAGTAGGTCTGCGCGTAGAGTCGGGCAGCCGTGGCGACGACAAGTAACGACAGGGCGAGGCCAGCCTGACGCGCCAATCTGGTGTCGAGCGCCCGGACGTCCCCTGGGGGGACGACGGCCGCCACCAATCTGTACGCGCCTACCCCGATCAACCACACGATCGCGACGTCGGTGAGCCACTTCGCACCCGAGAGCTGCGTTAGCGCGTAGGTGTCCGCGGCCATCACCGCAGGGTACCCCGGACACGTGTCATACGATAGGCGGATGCGCTCCCGGTCGACCTGGTGGCCAGCGTCACTGGCGACGGTGTTGTTCGTTGTCACGCCGGTGCCGCCAGTCGCGACCGCCCATCCGCTGACCTTCACCGACACCACGGTGGTGCTCCGCACGGATGGCACGTTCCAGGCCGATCTCATCGTCGACCTCGACGCGCTGGCGCTGGGCGCGCCCCAGAATGCCGATGACGCCGAACTGGTGGCGGCGCTTACGGCGATGACGCCACTCGAGTTCGATGGCCAACTCGACCGGTTGCGTCAGCTGTTTCAGCGACGGGTGCGGTTCCGATTCGACGGCACCCCGGCCTCATTTACGGTCACGTTCCCAGACCACGGCGCCGCAGCCGCCACTGAATCAGTCATCCCCACCCTCCTCGGGCTGACGGCCCGACTGACCGGGATCGTCCCCCCGGAGGCCCTGGAACTCGAATTCTTTGCCTCCCGCGCCTTCTCGGAAGTGAACCTGACCATCCGGGACGAGATCCGGAGTCTGACCAGGCAGGCACTGCTGGAGCGCGGCGCCCGGAGCGACCCCTTCACGCTCGCGGCACCGGTCGAGCCGCCCGACGCGCGGTCGATCGGCCTGACGTATCTCCGGCTGGGTTTCCTGCACATCGTGCCGCGTGGGCTCGACCACATCCTTTTCGTGCTGGGGCTGTTCCTGCTCGGCTCACAGCTGCGCCCGCTGGTCTGGCAGGTCACGGCGTTCACCCTCGCCCACGCTCTCACTCTATCGCTCGCCGTGTTCGACGTGGTCTCGCTGCCGTCGGCCGTGGTTGAGCCCTTGATCGCGATGTCGATCGTCTACGTGGCCGTCGAGAACCTGTTGACCAGCCGGCTGATGCCCTGGCGGCCAGTGGTCGTGTTCGGGTTCGGGCTACTCCACGGCCTCGGGTTCGCCGGCGTGCTGCGAGAGCTGGGACTACCGGACCAGCAGCGCGTACTAGGCCTGATCAGCTTCAACGTCGGCATCGAGCTTGGTCAGCTCCTGGTGATCGCCTCGGCGCTGTTGGCGGTGGGATGGTGCCGCTCGGAAGACTGGTACCGAAGACGCATCGTCGTCCCGGCATCCCTCGTCGTAGCCGGGGCCGGTCTGTTCTGGGCCGTCCGACGACTGAGCGGGGGCTAGCGGGGGTCTCAAAACCCACCACTACGTACCGGATGTCCTCAGGACGCCGCCAGGGTTCGGGGAAACGGTCGAACGGAACCCGGCCTACACGGCCGTGTAGTATATTTGTTTGTCCTGACATTACTGGTCGGCTCGCACGCCGATCGCAGTTCTCCATTTCAATGAGGGATGACCGGATGAACACGGCTGCATACGGCTCGAAGGTGGCCGCGACGCTTCTCGTCGCCATGGTGCTGTGCTTGGCAGCCTCGGCCGCCGCGCAGGACTGGCCGAGCTGGCGCGGACGCGGGCAAACCGGGGTGTCAGAAACGACCGGCCTGGTCTCGAGTTGGTCGCCCGACGGCGAGAATCTCATCTGGTCGGACGCCTGGGTCGGACGCTCGACGCCGGCGGTGTTCGACGGCCGAGTGTGCGCGAACGGACGCACCGGTAGCGGGGTCGACGAGCAGGAAGTCGTCGCATGCTGGAACGCCGAGACCGGCTCCAAGCTCTGGCAGCACAACTACAACGTCAACAATACGACCGTCCCGTTCAACCGGCTCGGGTGGGGAAGCGTGACCGGCGACCCCGACACAGGCTATCTCTACGCAATGAACATCGACGGTCATCTCAACGTGTTCGACCGAGACGGAACCGTCGTCTGGAGCTGGAGACTGGCGGAAGAACTGGGCCGGGCGTCTGGCTATGGCGGCCGAACGTCGACACCGCTCGTGGACGAGGACCAACTGCTGCTGAGCATTATCGGCGCCGGTTGGGGGAACCTCGGTGGCCCCCCCCGTCATCGCTACTTCGGGTTCGACAAGCTGACGGGTGAGGTCCGGTGGACGTCGACGCCGGGCGGCACTGTCGCCGACATGAATACCCAGTCTGTCGGAGTCGTCGGCGTGCTCAATGGCCAACGCCTCTGGATCGACGGCAACGCGGATGGACACCTCTACGCGCTGAAGGCCAGAACTGGGGAGAAGGTGTGGGAGTTTCACCTCAGCAAGCGCGGCATCAACGTGTCGCCCGTCCTCGACGGCGAGACGGTCTACGTCGCGCACAGCGAGGAGAACGTCGATACCGCCACCATGGGCCGAGTAGTGGCGATTGACGCCACCGGTACGGGCGACGTCACGGCCACCCACGAGCGCTGGCGCGCGGACGGCATGGGCGTCGGGTTCTCGTCGCCACTGGTGCACGACGGCCGCGTCTACGTGATCGACAATTCCGCAAACCTGTTCGCGCTCGATGCCTCAAGCGGCGCGGTGCAGTGGGAGCAGAGCGTCGGCACCGTTGGCAAAGCCTCGCCGGTGTGGGCCGACGGCAAACTCTTCATCACGGAGACCAACGGGAACGTCACCATTCTGCAGCCGGGCGCCACCGGCGCGACCGAGCTGGACCATGACGAACTGATGGTGCCGGAGGAGAACCGAGCGGCCGAGATCTACGGATCGTTCGCGGTCGGGTACGGCCGGTTGTATGTGACATCGGAGGCGGGCATCTACTGCATCGGCAACCCCAGCGAGAGCTTCGTGGCCCGGGCGGGCACCGCCCCGGAACTGGGTGGCGAACTGGCCGCGACCAGCACGCCCTCGGTGGTCCAGGTGGTGCCGGCGGACGTCATTGCCGCGGCCGGCGACACGATCGAGTTCGAGGTCAGGACGTATGACACGGGTGGTCGTTTTCTCGGCGCGCAGCAAGCCACGTGGGGAGTGGACAGCCTGGCCGGCGGGAACGTATCGGCGCAGGGGGTCCTGACCACCGACGCGCGCGCCGCGAACCAGGCCGGCACCGTGACCGCCACAGTCGGCGGCCTGACCGCCGTCGCTCAGGTGCGCGTGTTCGCCCCGCTACCGTGGTCGGAGAATTTCGAGAGCGGACGCCCCCCCTTCTGGATCGGCGGCGGCGGTAGCCTCGCTGTCGAAGATCTGGGCGGCAACCAGGTCTTCCGCAAGGGGGCCTCGCGCACCGGCATCCACCGACACGCCATCTATATGGGCCCGGCTGACATGTCAGGCTACACCGTGCAGGTCGACGTGCTCTCGACCCAGCAAGGACGGCGGCGTCCCGATATCGGTCTGATCAACAGCGGGTACACGATGGACCTGCAGGGCAACCGGCAGAAGGTCCAGATCCAGTCGTGGGCAGCCGAACTCCGTATCAAGGAAGAAATCGACTTTCCGTGGGAACCAGACACCTGGTATCGACTGAAACTACGGGTCGACATCGACGGTGACCGCGGCATTGTCCGCGGCAAGGTGTGGCCGCGCGACGCGACCGAACCGACGGACTGGACGATCACCGCCGAAGACCCGCTGCCGAATCGGTCCGGCAGTCCAGGCATCATCGGCTATTCGCCGATCAACATCTACTTCGACAATGTCAGTGTGGTGGAGAACGAATGACTCGACAGGCTGTGATGTTTCTCTTGGTGGTCGGCCTCGTCACGACGGGGACCGCAAGCGTCGCCGAAGCACAAGGCGAGGCCGGCATGTTCGGGAATACACCGTCGCGCAACATGGTGTCTGACGCCACCGGGGTCCCCGACAGCTGGGATCCGAGGACCGGCGCCAACATCCTCTGGACCCAACCGGTCGGCTCCCAAGCCTATGGCGGGCCGACGGTGGGCAACGGCAAGGTGTATGTGGGTACCAACAACGAGGGGGTCCGCGACCCGGCCTACGACGGCGACAAGGGCGTGCTGATGGCGTTCGACGCCACGACCGGTGAGTTCGCCTGGCAGATGGTGCACGACAAGCTGTCGGCCGGCCGGGTCAACGACTGGCCGCTGCAGGGTGTCTGCTCGACCGCCTTCGTCGACGGCGACCGGGTCTGGTATGTGTCGAACCAGGCGCACGTCATCTGCCTCGACGCCAACGGGCTGGCCAACGGCAACGACGGGCCGTTCACCGGCGAAACCGGCACCGGGCCGACCGACGGGGACATCCTGTGGTCCTACGACATGATCGGCGAGTTGGACGTGTTTCCTCACAACCTCGCCACCGGATCACCGCTGATCATCGGCGACATGCTGTACACGGTGACGAGCAACGGTGTCGACGAGGGGCATGTGAACATCCCGTCTCCTTTCTCGCCCCATATGATCGCGCTCAACAAGAACACCGGTGCGCTGGTCTGGGAAAACACCGATGTCGGCGAGGGCATCTTGCATGGCAGCTGGACGAATCCAGCCTATGCCGAGATCAACGGCACCGGCCAGATTGTCGTCGCCGGCGCCAACGGGATCGTTTACGGTCTCGACGCGACAACCGGCGAGACGATCTGGACATTCGATTGCAATCCGAAGGACGCCGAGTGGATTCTCGGCGGCCGGGGCACCCGTAACAACATCCTCGCGACCCCGGTCATCTACAACGACCGGGTCTATGTGGGCGTCGGACAGGACCCGGAACACGGTGAAGCGCCCGGCCATTTCTACGCCATCGACGCCACCGGCACTGGCGACGTCACCGACACCCACAAGATCTGGAGCCGCGACGGCGACGACTTCTACCGGACCATGTCGACCGCCGCCATCGCCGACGGTGTCCTCTACATCTCGAGCCTGTCCGGCTTCCTGCACGCGCTCGACCTCGACACCGGTGAGGAATTCTGGACCTACGACGCGTTCGCCGCCGTCTGGGGCTCGCCCTTTGTCGTCGACGGCAAAGTGATGTTGGGCGACGAGGACGGCGACATCGCGGTGCTCCGTGCCGGCAAGGAAATGGAACTGCTGGGCGAGATCAACATGGGCGCCTCGGTCTACAGCACCCCGGTCGTGCGTGACGGTGTCATGTATCTCCTCACCCGCAACCGCCTGTGGGCGGTCAAGACGGGCGCGCAGTCGGACCCGATCGGGAACTAGTGCCCTAGCGAGTCGGCCGAACACGCCACGGCGCGCCTCGATCATCGCGTCGACGGACGGCGCGCACTGGCGTACATATCGGTTCGCGCACACACCGGGAGGGCGCCATGCGTATCGCCTCGGCCGTATTCCTGTGGGTCAGCGTCCTGGCGGCCGCCACCTTGAGCGGCCAGACCCGGGACACGCTCGACATCTACGTCATCGACGTCGAGGGCGGCGAGGCCACGCTCTTCGTCGCACCGTCCGGCGAGTCGATGCTGGTCGACACCGGCTGGCCCGGATTCGATGGGCGTGACGCCGATCGGATCGTCGCGGCGGCTCAGGACGCTGGCGTCACTCGGATCGACCACCTCATCGTCACTCACTTCCACACGGACCATATGGGCGGTGCGGCGCAATTGGCCGACCGGCTGCCGATCGTGAACTACCTCGACCACGGCACGACGGTGGACGAGGGAGAGCGCCCTCGGACTGCCTTCGACCGCTACGTGACCCTGAGACGCGGCGCCACGCATCGGACGGTGGCCGCCGGCGACCTGGTGCCGATCGACGGACTTGACGTGCGGATCATCGCGGCTGACGGTGCGGTGCTGACCCGCGCTCTACCGGGTGCGGGCCGGCCCAATCCGCACTGCGAGGGATTCACGTTCCATGGCGAGGACATTCTGAGCCGATATGGCGACGCCGAAGACCAGCGATCGGTGAGCGCCGTCATCGGTTTCGGGCGGTTCCGGTCCGTGATCATGGGCGATCTGACCTGGAACAAGGAACAGCCGCTCATGTGTCCGGACAACAAGGTCGGCACGGTGGATCTGTACCTGGTGTCCCATCACGGCTCCGACACATCCGGGTCCGACGCGCTCGTCCAAGCGCTCGAGCCCCGGGTCGCGGTCATGAACAACGGGCCACGCAAGGGCGGCGGGCCACTGACGTTCGACAGCCTGACACGCGTCGAGACCCTGGAGGACCTGTGGCAGAACCACTACGCGGTCGGGGTCGGTGACGCCAACCGCCCGCCGTCGTTCATCGCGAATCTCCAGGACTTCGCGCCGAACGACGACGATGAGGCGGCCGTGCACCTGGGCACGGCGTATTGGACCCACATCGCGGCCAGACGCGACGGGTCGTTCACGGTAACCAATAGCCGAAACGGCTTCAGTCGTACCTACGGTCCGCCCACCGGTCGTTGAGCGTCGGCCGCCGAACTCGGACGAGATCGACATGCGCCCGGCGTAACCGTCGGAGCGCCGTGGCGCCAAGGCGCGGTCCGAGTGTGCGGTGGGTCAGGGAGCCACGGGAATCTCAATCGTGCTGTTGAACGCCCCCCGGATCTCGGACGTGAAGCTCACGCCGATGTTGACGGAGGCCTCCCGGCCGCCGTTCGGCAGGAGATACCAGACATCGAACTCGATGACGCCCTCGCCCCCCGGCTCGAGACGGCTGTCGCGAGGCCGCTGGTCGAACAGAAACAGCTCCCGGTCCGGCGCCGTCGGGGTCACGATCACGCCGCCAACGGCTTGTCGCACGAGGTTGGTCACACTGATGATCGCGACCGGCTCGTGATCGACCTCGAGGTTCATCACCACGGCAAAGGATGCCTTCCACGGTAGTACCACTGGCGCGCCATCGACCATGATGGTCACCCCCGTCGAGGGCACGGCGGTCAGCGTTGCCGGCGCCGAAGAGAGCTCGACCGCCAAGGGGACTGTGGGCTCAGTCGGCAGTCCTTCTTCGCATCCCACGGTCGAGAAGGCGGCGACCAGCAGCACGGTAATGTAGCGTCTTCCGAACATCCTCGAATTCCTTTCGTTACCACACCAGACGGACCGCGAATCCGGCGATCAAAACGAGACGTGGAGGCCCGCTCGCACCAGGCGTCCCAACGCGGGGTACCCGAGCACCTCCTGATACACCTCGTCCGTCAGGTTCTCGCCCACCACCGATACGGCGAACCCGTCACTCACCTGGACCAGCCCCCGGGCGTCCCACCGGGTATAGCTCTCCAGCACATCAAGACCAAGTACCCGACTCACGAAATCGACCCCGGCCGTTCGCGTCCCAACAAAGCGGACCGTGGCCCCCACGGAGACGATGCCGAGGCGAAGGTCGCCGGTCACGCTCCCCTGGTGCCGCGGCACCTCCGGCAACGGCTGTCCGGGCCTGATCGGACCAAAACCGGTCGTCACGAGGCTGTCGGTGTACGAATAGACCGCCTCTATCTCCACCTGGGGGATCGGCGACATCGACACCGTGGCTTCCACCCCATAGGTCCGGCTTCGGGGCAGGTTGGCATAACCGGTCCGCACGTCGGTGGCCACGCCGATTAGCGGATCGCGAAGTCCGGCCGCCACGTCGAGGTCCAGCCGCGCCCGCCCAGCCAACGTCAACTGGCGGAACGTCTCGTTCGATGTCAGGCCAGGCAGATCAAGATCCGCCAGGACGATCAGATCGTCGTATTGGTGGCGAAACGCGGTCAGGTCGACCCCGACCCGTCCCCGCCACAAAGACCCGCCGACGCCGCCATCGAAGATGACACTCTTGGCTTGTAACAGTTCCTCCGTGCCGCGACGCTCGAACGTCGCCCCGAACCGTTGTTCGAGGGTTGGCGTCCCGATGCCGTATCCACCGCTCCCGTGCGCGGTAAATCCCCGCCCCAGCTCGTAGGTCACCGACCCCCGCGGCTGGGCGGAGATATCGAACGGACCGTTACGCATCAAGCGCCCGCCCGCGGTCACCTGGAGGTTGTCATAGATCTGGAGACGATCTTCTCCGAAGAGCGCGAAATTCAGCCGCTGCTCGTCGAAGGTGTCGCTCAGACCAAAGCGCCCGGACTGACCTTCGACGGTGCCGCCAAAGGTGATGAAGTGAAACTCGTCAGGCACAAACGTATATTCGTAGGTGGCACGCGCCACCTGGGTATCGTTTCGCAGCCCGTCCGTGCTCGCAAAGTCTGGCATCTCGACCTGCAGCGCCCCCGTCTCGGCCGACTGCAGCCGGATCGATCCGGAGTCGAGCGGATTCAACGCGCGACGGTTTGTCTGGGACGCGACGAGACGAAGTTCGTGTTTGTTGGTCGGGCCGCGGTGTAACCGCAGAATCGCTCCAGTGGTCCACTGGGTCCGGTCCTCCCCCGCATCCAGATCGGCCGGCACCAACAGGGTCTGCCCGGGGAGCCCCAACTCGCTCGTCTCGCCCCGAAACATCACCTGAGTCGAGATGTCGCCCTTCCGCATGCCAATCCTTCCGGCGACGGCGGTTTGTGAATACAGGCTGTTCGGTTGTTCGTTGTCGGCTTCCAGGTTCGCGGCGCCGAGACTCCAGTCGTAGTCGCCCCGTCGGCCGGCCGTCGTCACGCCGAGCCGCTGCCAGCCCAACTCTCCCCCCTCCGCGTCAACCACGAGCAAGGGACTGGTCTCGTCCACCGAGCGGCGCACGACGTGCGCCAGGCCCGCCAGCTCCGTGCCGCGGGCACTCGCGGCGGCGCCGCGGACCACCTCGACGATGTCGGTCTCCCCGGGAGCGCTGAGATGCAGTCGGTTCGTGAGATCGTCAAGCGGCAAGCCGTCGGTCACATGAAAACGCGTGCTGACCTCCGCGCCGCGCACACGAATGGTGGTCGCATGACCAACGCCTCCCGCGCGTCCGACGCTCATCCCGGGTACCCGTTCGACGACGCGCACCAGCGGAGTACGGCCGCCAGCAACCGCCTGGGTGTCGAATACTGACGCTGACAGACCGGGATTCCCCTCTTTCATGCGATCGGCCTGCCACCCTCCGCGCGCCCGGTCCGGCGGCACGAGCGTCAGATCGCGACGGATAGTGATTCCGGCCACGATATCGATCGGACTCACCGGCTCGACCACCAGCGGCGTCTGGTCGGTCGTCAAGATGTGCGACCCTGGAACCAGGTCCTCGAAGCGGAACTCTCCCTCTTCGTCGGTCCGCGCGCCCCGGGCTCGCCCGTCACTGGTGGCAGTCACCACCGAGTCACCCACGACGTCGCCGCCGAGCGTCCGCAGGGTCCCCACCAACACACCGGTCGATTGGCCGGAGGCGCTCGCGGCAAGGCAGAGCGACGTCAGCACCGTCGATACAATCTGGCGCCATCGCCGGCCGGCGCGCGGTTCACAACACATCATGTGGATAAAACTCGAACACAGGAAATATGGTCTCAGTCGTCTCGGATCATCCCGACACGGTTGGTGGATTGCATGCACACCACAGGCGACGCCCGCCAAGTCGACAACCCTCCAACACTATCAGGCCCATGCCTCCGGATGCCACGACGCGCCCGCTCGCGTCGCGGGCCGTCACCTGGACCCGGAACGGTGCACCCGTCTGGTGTGGATTACTCTCTGACCTCTGGAATGAGCTCCGTTTCCCTCCGGTCGCCATCGCGCGTGAAAACGACCGGGGTCGGTTCACCGACCTTGAGCAGGTCGAGCGCGTAGGTGTAATCGTAGATATTGGCGATCGACTGGCCGGCCAGTTCGACGATGATGTCCCCTGCTCTCAGACCGGCCTTTTCAGCCGGACCGCCGCCCATGACCCCCGACAACAGGAGTCCGTCCACCTCTGAGGCATAGTCGGGAATGGTGCCGGTGTACAGGCGGATCTGCATCTGGCCGCCCTCCTGACCCGTTCGCTCCACGCGGACGAAATCTGGTGGGGCCGGGGCGGTGACGAGGCGGGCGGTGATCGCCGCGCCGTACCGGGCGATACGCTCGAGGTCAGCAAAATTGACCGTCTCCGGGTCATCCGTCGGCCGGTGATAGTCCTCGTGACTTCCAGTGAACAGCGCCAGGCTCGGCACTTCCGCCAAGTTGAAGCTCATGACGTCGGTCGGCAGATACGGGTCGGTGACTTTCTGTAGCTCGAAGTCGAACGACGCATTGACCTCGTCCACCAGATCAGACCAGATGCTGCTGCTCCCGAGCGCCTGGACACTAAGCTTGTTGTCGCGCAGGCGACCCACCATGTCGAAGTTCACATAAGCCGCGATCTGGCCCATCGGCACCGGTGCGCTCTGGACGAAGTCAGCGGAACCGAGCAATCCGAGCTCTTCGCCGGACCAGAACGCCAGGACGACCCCACGAGCACGATCCTGGGCCGCCAGCTCAGCGCCAGCGGCCAGCACCGCCGCCACCCCTGACGCGTTGTCGTCGGCGCCATTGTGGATCTCGCCCGCTTCCTCCGCCTTGGCCAGCGAGCTGCCATCCTCGCCGCGGCCCAGATGGTCATAATGGGCGCCCAACACGACATACGGTCGGTCGAGGGTCGTGTCACCGGTGGGCGGCAAGTAGGCGACCACGTTGTGGCCGGTCTGCTGCTCGCGCACGACCCGAGCGTCCAGCGTCAGGTCGACCGGAATCTCGAATCCGGTGACGTGCGGGTTACCGGAATCCAGCGCGCGCTGCGCCTCTTCCAGCGTCGTGTCGGGCACCAAGTCGAACAACGCATCCACCACGGACAGACTGACGCTGGCCGCGGCGATCCCGGAATCAGCGACCGCCGTGTCGCCGGTCATACGCACCAGCGCCCCCGCATTGGGCGATCGGGGACCAGTCACCACCAGCAACCCAATGGCGCCGCGCTGGCGCGCCGCCTGCGCTTTGAAACGCAGTGATGAGTATCTCGAGAAGGTGGACCGAAGGTCCTGCTCGGCGTCCTCCGGAAAGTAGCGGAGCGCCACGACGATCTTGTCGGTGACGTCCAGCGTGGCGTAGCTGTCATAGCTGAACCCATCGGTCTCTGGCACCACGAGGCCGTAGCCGGCGAACACCACCGGACCGCTCACCTCTGACGACTCCGAGAAGGACAGCGCCCGCACCGATTCAAAATCGCTCCATTCGAGCCCATCCGTCCCGTCGAGCCGGACTCGCGTGCCACCATCGGTGGTACTGCCGGTGAACTGGAACGGCAGGCGGTAGCCGTCCGCCGTGGGGAGCGGCTCAGCGCCAAAGGCTTCGAGCTCCGCAATGATGTGGTTCGCCGCGAACCGGATCCCGTCGGTCCCCGTGAGCCGCCCCTCGAACGCGTCCGACGCCAGGACCTCGACGTTGGCCTGAATGGACAAGGGCGCCGGCTCGGTCTCCGGGGCGCAGGCCGAGAGGAACGCCAGCCCCCCGGTCACCAACAAGGCGCGACACACGACACGGCCCACCGTCACAATCATCATGGTGTCACTCTAACCGACCGCAACCCGCTCCGCGCGTCCCACGTCATGCCGTGTGGGCGGTGGTGCCCGGTGCGCCCGCGACGGCCGCGGTCGGATCGGCGGCGGGCAGCAGTTCGACGAGGCCGCCCGACAGAGCACTGACGCGCGGTCCGGGCAGCACGATACCGGTCAGGTTGAGGGGGTCCGCCGCGGGTACGGTCAGCGGCCCGGGCGCCGGGCCATCTCGTCGGACGCCGCGCAACAGGTCAACGGCCTCTGGTCGCGCGAACTGCTCGCCGACAAATCCGGCCACAAAACGACCGCCCCGGATCTCCCCGCGCGCTTCCATCCGCCGGAGCGTCCCCAGGAGTTCACGCCAGACCGGCGACGAGGAGCCGATCCAGACAGATCAGAAACGCGGCGAGCGTCTTGCCGGAACCGGTGGGGGCGGACACCAGCACATCATCACCGGCCCCAATACGTGGCCAGGCTTCCAACTGTGATGGGGTGGCCGATGTGAATCGGCGTTGGAACCAGTCGGCGACCAGCGGATGGAACACGTGCATGTCGGATCCGGACTGCACGGTGGCCTCACCGCGAGCGACCCGCGACACATCTCCAGACGCCCTTGACATGTGGCCGCCTGGGTGACCGGGACCACTACGCGCGACCACGCGCGCCCGACTCGGGCCGCCTGGCCCGTGCCGGCCGAGCGCCGTCCTGGCGGGGCCGTGAGGCCCGAGCGGCAGACGGCGGGTGCTGGTGGAAGAAACGGTCGCACGCGGTACGAAATCGGTCCGAGAACTGCTGGCTGGTCTCGCCAACCACGCTGCCCAAACTGCGACGCTCGATCTGCAGCCGCTTGACCTCCTCAATGTCGGCACGTTCCTGCACCGCGGGATCCACCCGGGCGCCCATCGTGTTGCTGGCCAGCGCTTCTCTCCATTGTGCCGCCAGTACCTCGGCCGGCGACCGGTCGTCGCTCGCCGACGACGTGGTCGCGTCGCCCAGCAGCGCCTCGACCCGCTCGCACAACCGCTCGAGCGCGCCTCGGTTGCGCTCCGGGTCCAGATCTGACCCGGCGAATGCCGCCGGGTACCGTTCCACAACGCTGGCCAAGGCGGACTGGAAGCGCCCGGTGAGTTCTCGTTCCTGAGGCCGTGGCACCGGAGGGAGCTGCCGCCAATCCGTCCTGATCGTCGCCACCAGATTCTTCAGACCGGCTGGCGTCTCACCGGTGTCGCTATCCCCGTCCGGCGTCAGCGCCTCGAGCCGCTCACACACGGCGGCCCGTGCGGTCAGCTTGTCTTCGAATTCGGCCGCGGTCGCCTGCTGGGAGCGGCTGTAGACCTGATCGCAGGCAGCGCGGAACCGCTTCCATAGCGCCTCGGATCGGGCACGCCGGACGGGTCCCACGGTCTTCCACTCAGCCTGCAACTGCCGAACCGTCTCTTTCGCGACCACAAGGTCGCCCTCGTCCGACAACGCCTCGGCCCTCTGGGACAAGGCCTCTTTCAGCGCCGCGTTCTTCGACCACACCTGTTTCCGCTCGGCCAGATCGTCGCGCCGACGCTTGAAGAATTCTCCGCACGCGGCCCGAAAACGATTCCAGACCTCGCGCTCCTGCTTCCGTGTGGCCGGACCCACCTGTTTCCAGTCGGCCTGCAATTGGATCATGCGCTGCGCCGTCGCAATCCAATCCGTCGACGCGATCAGCCGCTCGGCCTCCTCGCACAGCGCGATCTTCTTCGCCAGGTTCTCCTGCCGCACCGCGTCCTGCCGGGCCAGGTGCGCCTCCGCCCGCGGGCGTATCGCGTCGTGGGCAACCTTGAAGCGTTTCCAGATCTCGTCACCCTCGCCCGGTTGCACTTCGCTGGCCTGCCGCCAGGCCAGCATGACCTCCTTGTATTCGTTCGCCACGGCGGCGTCGTCCTCGACCGCCGCCAGGGCTTCGAGCCGGCGACACAGCGATGCCTGCACGCTCAGGTTGGCCCATTGTTTCCACTCGACCAGGCCGCGCAACTCGCGCACGCGCCCGGTCAGACCGGTCTGCACCTCTCGCAGGCGTATCGTCAGGGCCTCGCGGCCCTCGCGCGGGAGCCGGCCAAGGTTGCCCAGCAGCGACCGTGTCGTACGCAACACCCGCTCGGCCGCAGGAAGCTCAAGCGTCTCGTCGGCTACCGCCTGCTCAAGTTCCTCGCACCGGCGCTGCTGCTTGAGGAGATTCGCCTGTTCACGCTTCAGCCGAGCTTCCCGCATCGTCTCCAGACGCTCGGCCCGTTTCGCGGCGGCGCCTTCGACGCGTGCCACGAGATCGGCGACCTCGTGCGGCTCCGAGGCGCGTATCAACTCGCGCCACTCGGCGTGCGGCGCCGCCCATCGTCGTTTCAGCTCATCCGCCGCCGCCGTCCCGCTGATCTCCTCGAGCGCGGCCGCCAGCTCGGTCAGTCGCGCGCCGCGTTCCCCGGCGGACTGACGGCTCTGCACCACACCGTCCGCCCGCGTCAGCAATTCGTCGAAGCGCCGCTGAATCTGATCGAGCGCCGCCTCACCCTGGGAGGCATCGGCCCCACCCGATACGCTTTCTTGGAGATCGTTCGGAGGGTCCTTGTCGGACGACGACGACGCAACGGCCAACGCCGCCCACTCAGCCCGGATAGCAGCCAGCCCCGCGACTAGGTCGTCCGCGTCAATGGTGGGGCCGGACACGAAGCCGCTCAACCGCTCGCACAGCGCCGTGCGGGCCGCCACCGTCTGCGTCTGCGCCTCGCGCCGACGGTCGGCCGCACTCCGTTCCGCGTCGAGCCGACCGATGTGTTCTACCGCGTGGGCCAAGGCGCCGACCCAACGCTCGGCCACGGCCGGATCCGGGTCGGTCTCGTGGCCATACGTAGTCATGGAATCGACCGTCCGGCTGGAGGGGCCCGACGGAACCGACAAGGTACGAGCCACCGTGTCCAGCGCAGCCCACTCCCACTCCGCGTCGACCAGAGCCTGGCGGACGAGGTCCCAATTCGCGATGCCGGTCAGCGCTTCCACACTCTCGCACAATCGTTCCCGTTGCTGCCGTCGACCGGCCGATGGTGGGGGAACCGGCTGCGTATCAAGCGCGGCCAGCGCCGCCTTGGCGCGCCGTGCCACCGGCTTCACCCGAGCCCGGGCGGCGACAGTCTTGAGCCGCTCCCGATCGGCTGGCGCCTGTGCCAACACCCGCTCGAATGCGGCGAGCGCGATGTCGCGATAGTCGCTCTTGACGGCCACCGCCAGCAGCTCGTCGCCGTCTGTCACCCGGGCCAGCGCCGCCTGGCGCACGGCGGGATGCGCCGACCGACGTGACACCGCGGAGAGTGTCTTCTGCGCGTCGAGACGCTCCAACGCCGCCAAGCTGACCGACTCGAGGGCCGCGACTCGCGCCACCTCCCCCAGATCGCGCGGTTCCGAGAGACCGGACAGTGCGGCCCGAGCCACCTCAGCGTCTGTCCCACCGACCGCCATCTCGCGTAGCGCCGCCACGGCGTCGGTCCGGACCCCGTCGTCCTGATCGGACGCAGCGATACTCCCCAGCACCGCCGGAGCGGTGAGCCGCATCACCGCCGCCGAACGCACGCCCGGGTCCGCATCTTCGGTGGCAATCGCCAGGAGCAACTCCTGCGCGTCGTCGTCGAGGTCGTCGACGGCGGCGGCCCGGATGGACGGATCCGCATGCTGCCACTCGGGCTGACCCCGAAGACGATCGAGTAAACTCATCTGGTCTGTACGATAACCCAGTAATCACCGGCCTGGACGCACTGGACAGCGCCACCGATAATTATGCATACTCTGGGCCGAATTGGCGGATCACTCGTCGCACGCAAAACCGGAGTGAGAGACGCGGTCGAGCGCTCCGCTGCTCGTGCGACCAACGTTTGGTTGGATCGCAAGATACCAAAATTTGGATGAGCGGCGTCGGCCGCTCAGGGCGGAAAGGAACCCTACCATGTCGGTCAGAACGCTGACTCTCCTCGCGGGCTGTTGCCTGGCGGTCCTCGTGACCATGCACGCGCCCCAGGCGGCGGCTCAGGGCAACCCGGTTGTCGTGATCGAAACCAGCCAGGGCAACATCACCGCCGAGCTCGATCAGGCGAATGCGCCGCTCTCCGTCGCGAACTTCCTCGAGTATGTCGAGAGCGGTCACTACAGCGGCACCGTGTTCCACCGCGTAATCAAGACGTTTATGATCCAGGGCGGCGGATTCACCGCTGACATGCAGCAAAAGCCGGTCAACCCACCGGTCAAGAACGAAGCGCGGAACGGTCTGTTGAACGACCATTACACGCTGGCCATGGCCCGTACCAACCAGGTCGACAGTGCCACCAGCCAGTTCTTCATCAACACCGCCGACAACACCGCGCTCAACAATCGCGGTGTCACGCCGGGCGAGTATGGGTACGCCGTGTTCGGCCGCGTCACCGAAGGGACGGACGTGGTCGACAAGATTGCGGACGTGGCGGTCGGCAACCGAGGAGCGTATCAGAACGTGCCGACCACCCCCGTCGACATCCTCTCGATCACTGTCCAGTAGAACCGTATCCGCCAGGAACCTGAGGAACCGGACGCGAGTCGGGTTCAGGCCCTGCGGGGCAACGCGGGCAGCCGCCCCTCGTGGTGGCATCGCGACCACTACCAAGTTAGGAGCAAGCCTTGTCTTTACGTGCGTTCACCGTCTGGCTGAGTCTCGCGTTGGCCCTGAGTGTGGCCACACCGGTGGGAGCACAGGACCCCCCGCCGAACCCACGCGTCCTCGTCGTAACCACCGAGGGCGACTTCGAGATAGAGCTGTTCCGCAACGAGACGGAGGTCATCGCCACCGTCGTGAACTTTCTCGGATATGTGCGTGCCGGTTACTACGACGGCACCGTCTTCCATCGGACGATGCGGGACCTGCTGATCCAGGGCGGCGGATTCATGGTGGGCGAGAACGAGCAGCTCGTAGCGAAGACCGAAGGGCTGCGTGGTCAGATCGTGAACCAGGCGACCCGCAACCTCCAGAACCGGCGGGGCACCGTCGCGATGGCGCGGGGTGGTGGTCCTGACACCGCTCGGCAACAGTTTTTTATCAACCTCGACGACAATTCCAGCTTCGACTTCAAGAATCCGACCCCGGATGGCATCGGTTACGCGGTGTTCGGTCGCGTCACCGACGGTCTGAATGTCGTCCGCGACATTGGCCGAGTACGCACGGGCGAGCTGGCTCCCGACGTTCCGAACGAGGCGGTTGTCATCACATCGATCACCATGATCGCAGCCGGGCCGTAGCCACCCGGGGCTACGCCCCGACACCCACGCGGCGCGGAACGGCCACGACCAACAAGGCGCGAGACGA
>CAUZAY010000005.1:0-37974 GCA_963577695.1 Vicinamibacteria bacterium
TGGCCCGCACCATGCGCGCCAATGCGGTCGCGTTGCCGACCGCGCGTCCAGGGCTCTTCGATACCTGCGGCACCGGCGGAGATGGGGCCTCGACATTCAACGTGTCCTCGTTGGCGGCGCTGGTGCTCGCGGGCTGTGGCGTGCCGGTCGCCAAGCATGGTAACCGCGCGGTGTCCAGCCGGTGTGGGAGCGCCGACCTGTTCGCCGCGCTCGGGGTGGCCATCGACGCGACCCCGGAGGTCGTCGACCGCTGTCTGACGGAGTGCCAGATCGCGTTCCTGTTTGCCCCGACGTTTCACCCCTCTATGCGCCATGCCGGGCCGACGCGGCGGGAACTCGGCGTCCGCACCGCGTTCAACTTGCTCGGCCCACTGACCAACCCCGCCGGTGTGCGTCGTCAGCTCGTGGGCGTGCCGCGCGCCGACTACACCGAGCTGATCGCGCGAGCACTCGGCGAGCTGGGCTCCGAACGGGCCTGGGTGGCCCACGGGGCCGACGGGCTCGACGAGGTGTCGACCACCGGATACACCAAGATTACCGAGACCCGCGACGGCGTGGTCCGTTCGTTCTACCTGCATCCGAGCGACTTCGGCTTGCCCTTGGCGGACCCGGCCGCCCTCCGGGCTGAGACCCCCGAGGCGCATGAAGCGATCGCGCGCAGGGTCCTTGGGGGCCAGGCCGGGCCCGCTCGTGACATGGTGCTCGCTAACGCCGCCGCCGGTCTACTGATCACCGACCGCGTCACGAGGCTCCCTGATGGCGTGGCGATGGCGGCCGCGGCCCTCGACGAGGGCCGCGCGGCCGAGTGTCTGAGGCGACTCGCGGCGGTCTCCACCGCCGAGTCGGAGGCGGCACCGTGAGTCACCGGGACACCCAGCCCCGACACCCGCCGTCCACTCCGCTGGTCCCGGACCTGTTGGCAACGATTGTGGCCGCGGCGCGCCAGAGTGTGGAGGAGCGCGGACGCCAGTGTTCGCAGACCACCTTGGCCCGGGAAGCGGCGGCGGTCCGCCCGGGTGGGACCCGATTCCATGCGGCCCTGACCACGGGCGCCGGCCCCCGGGTCATTGCCGAGTGCAAGCGTCGTTCGCCGTCGAAAGGCGTGCTGCGACCAGACTATCGGCCAGAACGACTCGCGGCCGGCTATGAGAGGCACGGCGCGGCCGCCATCTCGGTGTTGACGGAATCAACCTTCTTCGACGGCACGCTGGACCATCTGCGGCGGGTGCGAGCCGCCGTCGATCTGCCCATCCTCCGCAAGGACTTCGTCGTCACCTCATACCAGCTTCTGGAGGCGGCGGCCGCCGGAGCGGATGCGGTGCTGCTGATTGTGGCCGCGCTCGACGACGGCGAGCTACGGCGACTGCTGTCGGAGGCGACGACACTCGGCCTCGCCGTGCTGGTCGAAGTGCACAGCCGGCCGGAGCTCATGCGGGCGACGGACGCCGGGGCGACGATCATCGGCGTCAACAACCGCAATCTCCGCACGTTGACCGTCGACCTGAGCGCCTCGCGCACACTCATTACTGAAATGCCCACGAGAGTGGTCGGCGTCGCGGAGAGTGGTCTTCGCACCAGCGCGGATCTCGTGGAGCTGGGTCAGGCCGGGTATGGTGCGTTCCTGATCGGCGAAACGTTCATGAGCGCCGCCGACCCGGGCGAGATGCTCGGACGGCTGATCGACGAGACACGCGCGTCGCAGCCGGGAGGTCACGAGTCCGACCAGATGACCGGTGAGGTCACGTGACTCCGGTCAAAATCTGTGGCATTACGCGCGTGGAGGACGCGCTGTTGGCCGCCGACCTGGGCGCGACCTGGATCGGATTCGTGTTCTGGCCTCGCAGCCCCCGTTGCGTGACCCCGGCCGCGGCAGCCGACATTCTGGCCGCTGTGCCTCCCCAGGTGACGGGGGTCGGGGTGTTTGTGAACCAGCCGCCGGACGACGTGGCCGCGACCGCGGCGCGGGTGGGGCTCGGGGCGGTGCAACTGCACGGGGACGAAACACCGACCCAGTACGTGGTCGGCGGGCGTCGTGTCATCAAGGCGCTCCGACTCTCGGCCGACAGCACGGCGGCGGCGGCGGACACGGTGTGGCCCGGCGCCACGCTCCTCCTCGACGCGTTCGACCCGGTGCAGATGGGTGGCACGGGGCGCCGGATTGACTGGACCGTCGCGTCTGCCATCGCCCGACGGCGGCGTATGATCTTGTCGGGCGGGTTACGCACCGAGAACGTGCGCGAGGCCCTGGCTCGGGTGGCCCCGTTCGCGCTCGACGTCTCTTCCGGGGTGGAGGCGGAACCGGGAATCAAGGACCCCGTCCGGATGCGGTCTTTTTTTGACGCGTTGCGGGGGGCGCCGTCGTCTCACCCGCAGGGGAGTAGGGTCGAGTCGACGACTGGAGCAGAGTCATGACGACGAAGAGCAGCCCGGCACGGGTCGCCGGGCGGCCCGGACGACGCGACCCGGACGAGCGGGGGTACTTCGGAGCCTACGGCGGCGGATTCGTGCCGGAAACTCTGGTCGCGCCGGTCGAGGAACTACGTGCGGCCTATTTCGCGGCTCGGAATGACGAACCGTTTCAGGCTGAACTGGCCACGCTGCTGGAGCGATATGTCGGTCGTCCCACGCCGGTGTACGAGGCGCTACGGTGGTCGAACCACCTCGGCGGCGCCAGATTGTTGCTCAAACGTGAGGATCTGGCCCACACCGGGGCCCACAAAATCAACAACGCGCTCGGTCAGGCACTGCTGGCGGTGCGGATGGGGAAGCGCCGGATTGTGGCCGAGACCGGCGCTGGCCAGCATGGGGTCGCGACCGCCACGGCCTGCGCGCTGCTCGGTCTGGAGTGCGAAGTCTACATGGGCGCGGACGACATCGCGCGGCAGGGTCTCAACGTCGTGCGGATGCGGCTGCTGGGCGCCACCGTGACCCCGGTCGACAGCGGGAGCCGCACCCTGAAGGACGCCATCAACGAGGCGATGCGCGACTGGGTGACCACCGTCGAGCACACCCACTACTTGTTGGGTTCCGTCTTGGGACCGCATCCCTATCCACTCATGGTGCGCGAATTCCAGTCCGTGATCGGCGCCGAAGCCCGAGACCAGGTGCAGGCACTGGTGGGTGGACTCCCCACCGCCGTCGTCGCGTGCGTCGGCGGAGGGAGCAACGCGCTGGGCATTTTCGACGGGTTCGTTGACGACGCGGGCGTGCGGTTGATCGGAGTCGAGGCGGGTGGTGAGGCCATTGCCCCGGGCCGGCACGCGGCCAGGTTCGCGGCGGGCACGGTGGGCGTCTTGCAGGGGACCCGCAGCATCATTCTGCAAGACCAGCATGGGAACATCGAGCCGACGCACTCCGTGTCGGCCGGCCTCGACTACGCCTCGGTCGGCCCGGAACACGCCTGGTTGCGCGATTTGGGACGAGCGGAGTACACCTGGGTGTCGGACACCCAGGCGCTGCATGCGTTTCACGAGGTCGCCAGATTTGAAGGCATCATCCCGGCGCTCGAATCGGCCCACGCGCTGGCCCACGCGGCTGACCTCGCGGCCGGTCTCGGCCGCGACAACGTCGTCCTCGTCAATCTCTCGGGCCGCGGGGACAAAGACGTGGAAATCGTGACCCAGCGTGGCCTTGGCACCTCCCCCGCGCCGCCCACAGGAGATGACGACGCGTGAGTGGCCGTATCACTGACACATTTCGACGGCTCAAGACGGCCGGGCGCACCGGGTTGGTCACCTACGTGACCGGCGGCGACCCTGACCTGGCGCGGTCGGCGGAGATCGTCCGAGCGCTCGATCGGGCCGGTAGCGACGTCATCGAAGTCGGCGTGCCGTTTTCCGATCCGCTGGCGGACGGCCCAGTCATCCAACGCGCGTCGGAGCGAGCCCTGGCCGCCGGCGTCACCCTGACCGGGGTCCTGGAACTCGTGAACCAGGTGCGCGCCGACCTCCAAGCCGCCATTGTGCTGTTTACCTACGCCAATCCGGTGTTCAGCATGGGGGCCGAACAGTTCGCGGCGCGCGCCGCGACGGTGGGCGTAGACGGGGTGCTGGTGCTCGATCTGCCGATCGAAGAGGCTGGGCCGTTTCGGCAGACGATCGTCGATGCAGGGATGGATCCCATCTTCTTGCTGAGCCCGACCACGACGGACGATCGGCTGAAGCAAACGGCCGACCTGGGGCGGGGGTTTCTGTACGGAATCTCACGCCTTGGCGTGACCGGCGCCCGCGACGAGGTTGCCTCGGGCGCCAGCGCTCTGGCCGCCCGCATTCGCGCCGTGTCGGCGCTCCCGGTGGCTGTCGGCTTCGGGCTGTCCCGGCCGGAACACGTCCGGGAAATCGGAGAGTGCGCGGATGCGGCCGTCGTGGGCAGCGCGCTGGTCAACGTGATCGCGCAGGAAGCCGAGTCCGGTGATCTGATTCCCGCGGTCGAGCGGTACGTCGCCTGGTTGAGACAAGACATCGACCGTGTCCCGGGGGGGGGCGGAAGCGTCGTATGACGTCCGAACACACACCGGCGGACCGGGCCGAGGTCGATCGACAGATCGCGAAGATACGGGAGCGTATGGATGCCCTCGATGCCCGGCTGGTCGCCCTGCTCAACGAACGGGCCAGTTGCGCGAGAGGGATCGGCGTGTTGAAGGACACGGTCGGCTTGGAGGTCTATCAGCCGGGGCGGGAGAACGAGGTCCTGAACCACGTGCGGGCCCACAATGACGGGCCACTCAACGCCGAAGCGATTACGCGCGTGTTTGAACGAATTATTGACGAGGCTCGACGTCTCGAGCGCTCGAAGGACTAGTGTGGTTCGCTACGTCGGTCGCGCGCCCCGCGCGCCGGCCGAGACGACGTACGTAGCCTCCGGTCTTCGGACCGGCCGGGGCGGGTCCAACGACCCGCGGCCACGAATTGGGCGTGACACGGGCAGCACCGTGGGTAGGTGCGACCGTCTGACGGGAGAGGATGGCGGGCATGGTTGTCGTAATGGAAGAACGCGCGAGCGAGGAACAGGTGCAGCACGTGATCGGCCAGTTGACCGACAAGGGGTTCGATGTGCACCGCTCGACCGGCCAACTGCGCAGAGTACTTGGGGCCGTCGGCGGGACGCTCATTCGACACCCGGATCATCGAAGTGATGGAGGGCGTACATGAGGTTCTGCGCATCACGGAGCCCTACAAGCTCGCGAGTCGAACATTCAAGCCGGACAACATCGCGGTGTTGTTCGGTGATTTTCGGGTCGGGGGGGGACGAAGTGATTGTCATGGCCGGTCCCTGCTCGGTCGAGACGGAAGACCAGATCGCCGCCTCCGCGGTCGCGGTGAAGAAAGCGGGCGCCAAGGTGCTGCGCGGCGGCGGACGCCGAGGAGCTGAGAGTCGCCTCGGAGGTGATGGATGTCAGCCAGATCGAACTGGTCTCGCGATACGCCGATATTCTCCAGGTCGGCGCCCGGAACATGCAGAACTACACCTTGCTGCGGGAACTGGGCCAGAGTCGCACCCCGATTCTCCTGAAACGTGGAATCTCAGCCACCATCGAGGAATGGTTGCTCTCGGCGGAGTACATTCTGGCCGGGGGCAACCCCGACGTCATGTTGTGTGAACGGGGCATTCGCACCTTTGAGGGCTACACGCGGAACACGATGGACATCTCGGCCATTCCGGTCGTGCAACAATTGAGTCATTTGCCGGTGGTTGCGGACCCGAGCCACGGAACCGGGCTGCGCGACACGGTGGCGCCGATGGCCCGGGCGGCGCTCGCAGCCGGCGCCGACGCCCTGATTATCGAGGTGCACCCGGACCCGGACCACGCCCTGAGCGACGGCGCGCAGTCCATTTTCCTCTCACAGTTCGACCGGCTGATGGCGGAACTCCGGAACATCGCCCCGGCCATTGGTCGCAGTATCTGTCTCGACCGAGTAGCCAGCCGGAGTTGGGCGGCGCCGCCCGCACGGTCGACCGAAACCGCCCATTAGGAGCACGCGGCGCATGTCGGATCCGCCTCGTATCTTGCCGGTCATTCAGCCGGGCGCCGGCAACGGGTCACCGCCGCTGTTCGACAAGGTGGCCATCGTGGGGCTCGGCCTCATTGGTGGTTCGATTGCGCTCGCCGTCAGACAGATCTGGCCGTCCGCGCTGGTGATCGGCGTCGACCGCAAGGACGTGCTGGAAAAGGCGATGGTGCTGCATGCGATCGATGTGGCCGCCGAGGACCCGGTCGTGATGGCCGAGGCCGACCTCGTCATCCTGGCCGCGCCGGTCGAACAAAACATCAACATGCTGGCTGAACTGGACCAGCATGTGACCACGCCGGCGGTGGTCACGGACGTCGGGAGCACCAAGCGGACCACGGTGGAGGCGGCTCGACCGCTGCCCTCCCGATTTACGTTCGTGGGCGGCCACCCACTGGGCGGTGCCCCGCGTGGTGGGATCGAGCACGCTCGCCCCGACCTGTTCGAGAAACGTCCCTGGCTGTTTACCCCAGACGGTGAGGGCGCCTCGTCCACGCTCGAACGGCTGTGTGGATTCGCCAGCGCCCTGGGCGCGGAGCCGCACATAATGGCCCCGGCGGAGCACGACCGCCTCCTCGCCCTGGTCAGCCACCTCCCCCAGTTGACCGCCAGCGCGCTCATGCATGTGGTCGGCAGCGGAGCGGGGGAGCGGGGCCTCGCGCTGACGGGCCGCGGGCTGTTCGACTCGACCCGCCTGGCCTCCAGCCCGGCCGACATCTGGCGCGATATCTGCCGGTCGAATGCCGACGCTATCGGCGACGCGCTCGATTTGTTGATTGACGAGCTCCGGGTGCTGCGCCAGGACCTGGACTCGACCACTGAAGTGGACCGGGTGTTCGAGTCGGCCGGCGAGTGGCGCGCCAGGCTGGCGAAGTTGCGCCCACCCCGTCGTGACCCGTGACGCGCGTGTGCCTCCCGGCGGCGATTCTGCGGGACATGCTCGACCACGCCCGCCACGCCGTTCCCGATGAATGCTGCGGGCTCCTGATCGGGTCCACACACAGCGCTGGCTCGCGGTCCAAGGCGTCAGACATGTCTGTATGCGTCGTGTCCAGCGTCCCGGCGCGCAACCTGCGGCGCAGCCCGACCCGGTATCTCGTGGACCCGGCGGATCACTTCGCCGCGATCCGAACCGCCCGGCAGGATAGACGCACGGTGATCGGCGCCTATCATTCCCACCCCACGTCGCCACCCGCCGCGTCGGCCACGGACGACCGGGACGCCTCGGGCGCCGAGTTTCTCTATCTAATCGTGTCGCCGGTCACCGGGACCGTGAAGGCGTTTCATCCGTCAGCCGGCCGGCTGCGGGAGCTTCCGTTGCAGATCGTGCCCGACGCGGTTACTCGCCCTGGATTGTGACACCCGTGCGGGTGCTGTCGATGACGTCATCGCCGCGCTTCAGGGTGAGCCGAATTTCGTAACGGCCCCCGCGGTCGAAGGAATGTCGTCGCGAGAACCGGCGACGAATCTCACTCACGCCGGGCTCGTAGGGATCACAGTCGAAGATGCTCTCCGAGACCGTGCCGTCGTCCCAGTCCCACTCCGCGCTGACGCAGTAGTACCGCTCATCGTCGTCAGCCCCGCCACGCAGACGTCCCGTGAAGACGATCTCCGCCGGCGGGAACGCCAGATTGGGACGGGCCCGCAGCTGCAGTTCCGGGCGCTCGTCATCCTGGGCCTGCACGTCGGCTGGCAACCAGGCGGCGCCACCAAGGCAGGCGACCACCGCGGCAATCCCCGCGGCCCCGAGACTTCGATACAGATTCACCATTTGATTGTAGATCGGGCACGCCGAAGTCAACAGGCTGAGACTCGGCGCCACGCTATAATCGGCCGATGCATTCGACCATCGTCCCCCCGCTCGTGCGCTGTCGCGCCGAGGCTCTCGACACCATCGACGCCGACATGCTCTGCGCACCGGTCTTCCTGCATGACGGCGCACCCGACGGAGACGATGACAAACAAAACCTCGGGCCACTGGATCTCGCCCTCGGCGGTGCCCTCAGTCGAGCCCGGGCGTCGGGCGAGTGCACGGGCAAACTCCACGAACGGTTTCTCACCGATGTGATCGACACCACGTGGCGCACCCGACGGGTCTTGCTGGTGGGCGCCGGCCCGCGCGACAGCTACGACACGGCGGTGGCACGGGCCGTGGCCGCCACCGCGGGGATGGCCGCGCGGGAACGGGCCGTCACCCGACTCGTCGTCTGGTGTCCACCCGGGTGCCAGGCGCCCGGCATCACGCAAGCCGTGGTCGAGGGCGTCCTGCTGGGCGCATTTCGCGACACGCGGTTCAAGACCCGGGACACCGGGACGCCTCCACTGCGCGAACTGACCGTCGCACTCGACGGTTCCGTGGACCAGCAGGACCAGACGGACACTGAGCGCGGCGCCATCCTCGCCGAGTGTTCGAACCTGGCTCGGGAGCTGGCGAATGAACCGGGCAACCTGTTTACGCCGCGGGTGTTCGCCGACCGAGCCCTCGAGTTGGTCAGCGGCCCCCGAACGACGGTCGAGATTCTGGACGAGGCAGCGATTGCGTCGCAGGGGATGGGCCTCCTGCAAGGGGTCGCTCAGGGCAGCGCCGAGCCACCGCGCGTCATTGTGATGCGGTACGAACCGGAGGACGCGGCGCCGGGCCCGGTGCTCGCGCTGGTGGGCAAAGGGGTCACCTTCGACACCGGCGGCATTTCCATCAAGCCGGCCGCGGCCATGGACCTGATGAAACGGGACATGGCCGGAGGCGCGGCCGTCGTCGGCGCGATGCGTGCGATCGGACAACTGGCGCCTCCGATACGGGTCATCGGCATCGTGCCGGCGGCGGAGAATATGCCGGACGGGCGTGCGATCCGCCCGGGAGACGTGCTGACCGCGGCCAACGGCATGAGCGTCGAGGTGCTGAACACGGACGCGGAAGGTCGACTGTTGTTGGCCGATGCCTTGACCCTGGCCCAGCGGTTGGGCGCCACCCATCTGGTCGACATCGCGACCTTGACGGGGGCGGTGGTTGTTGCATTGGGCCACCACGCCAGCGGTCTCCTCGGCGTGCCGTCAGCGTGGGTAGAAACGGTGCGCCGGGCGGCTGATGCCACCGGAGAGCAGGTGTGGCCCCTCCCGGCCCTCGACGCCTACGCCACGCAACTCGAGAGCGAGACGGCCGACTTGGCAAACATCGGCGGACGTGCCGCCGGGGCTATCACCGCCGCCATGTTCCTGAAGGCGTTTTCGGGCGGACTCCCGTGGGCCCATCTCGATATCGCGGGCACCGCGTGGTACGAGAAGGCGGCCCCCTCTCACTCCAAGGGTGCGAGCGGCGTCGGCGTGCGCTTGCTCACGGAGCTAGCGTTTACGTTGGCGAAAGGCGTCGATCTGGGATGAGGGCCAGAACAGGGCTGTAGTAGTATCAGCCCGTGCTCCAAGAGCCTCTAAGTCCGATCATCGTCGAAGTCGCTTCCGCGCCGCCGGCGACCGAGGCAATCACCGTCGTGGACGTGCTGATGGGCGCCTTGGGCTTTATCGGGGCGATCGCTGGGGTCGCGGTGGCCCTGGCGGTGCTGCTTGCCGGCGGGCTGATCGTGCTCAGGCACCGGCGCGCGTCGAGCCCGGATGGACCGGAGTCGTCCGCCACCAGCCTGGGCCTGTACTCCGACTGACCCCGCCTCGAGGCACGAGGCTAGTTGTCGTCGTTCGCGGCGAAGCGGTTCATCGGTTTCAGCGACGTTTGATACCCGACGATGGATGAGAACAGGGCGTCGGCGATCTGATCCCGGTACTCGCCGGTCGCGAGATAGGCGGCCGCTTCTTCGTTGGTGAGGAACGAGATCTCCGTCAGCACGCTGGGCATCGTGGCGCCGATCAGCACCATGAAGGGGGCCTGCTTCACCCCCAGGTCTTTCGCGTCCGGGCGAATCTCACGCACACCGGCCATCAGATTCCGTTGTACGAGCGCGGCGAGCGCTCGCGACTCGTTGACCTTGTTGTCCATGGCGATGGAGCGCACCAGGTCGGGCAGATTGTGCATGCTCTCCCCGGACGCGGTGTTTTCGCGCGCCGCCACGGTCTGGGCGGTCGGGTCGGTCGCAAAATCGAGGTGATACGTTTCGATCCCGCGCAGCGCCGGGTCGTCTGACGCGTTCGCGTGAATCGACAGGAACACGTCGGCCTGGACCTGATTCGCCAACTCCGTGCGCGCTCGGAGCGGCACATAGGCGTCGTCTCGCCGGGTCATGACGACCTCGATCCCCGCCGCCAACAGCTGGATTTCAAGTCGTTCGGCGATGTCGAGGACCAGCACCGACTCGGTCAGGTCACCAGATCGCGCACCGGGGTCATAGCCCCCGTGGCCCGGGTCGATGACGACCCGCGAGACCCCAAGCCCGAGCTGACGACCGAGCGAGTAGGCCCCATCGGCATTCGCCAGCGGGGCGTCGGTCAGCACCACGCCCGGCGAGGCAGCACCCAGCGCGGGGACCACCGGGTCCTGGAGAACGCACGGCAGCTCGCTCGCCGAGTCGAGACGCGGAGCCTCGTGTAGGGCCACCATCGACATCGGAGCCGGTGGGACGTCTTCGGCCGCGGCGAGCGTCGAGGCCGGCGCACCGAGCTCAGCATAGAGAAGGTCATGCACCCGGGGCCAGGCAAGCTCGTCCGCTGGGGGCTCCTCCGGATCCACGACCACGTCGTCGTCGGCCACATCCGGCCGGGGGACACGCGGTGCTTCCGACCACCCCGTCGGCAGCGACGCCAAGTCCAGACCGGTCACCACGGGCACGTCGACTGGGAGCTCCTGGAGAGGCACCTCCGCTTCCACGACCGGGTCCACGGCTTCAACCACGGCCTGGGCCATGGGCACGAGTACTGGTTCGGACGGTAGTTCAACCGACGGGACCTCCTCCGGCGTCCATACGTCGTCGACCCACGTCTCCGGCGCCGGCGCCGCTTCGACCGTCAGGGGGTCTGCGGTCGGCTCGGCGGCGGCGGGACCCGGTTCACCCGCCGTGCCGACCGGGAACTCCGGCAGGCGCACCGAGTCCACGACGAGGCGATACGGGTTGTACAGCGAATACACGCTGTAGGACTCGACGCCTTCGAGGTCGAGCACGACCCGTGTCGTCTGCTCGGGATGGCGGCCGAAACGAATTTCACGGATGACGTCACCGTCATCGAAGGGCAGGGTCGCGTTCAGCAACGCCGGCACGGCGTCGGTGTCATTGAAATCGAAAAAGAGCCGAGCCGGACCGTCCAGGCGGTCGCTGACGTAGGCCACCTCGTCGTCGAGTTCGAGGGTAACCCTGACCACATCAGACCGCGTTTCGCGGGTCACCGACCGCAGGCTCACCGTGTCCACGCCGGTTGGCTCCAACGAATCCGCGCGGAGCGGCGGCGTCAGCGCGGCCAGACGCGTGGCCACGCGCGGCACCAGTGAGCTTGCCGGATATTCGCTGGCGAGCATCTGCAACAGCCGTTCGCCGCGCTGTTGGTCGGCCGATTCACCGTACCGCTCGAACGCCTCGAGAGCCAGACCCGCGGCTTGCCAGAGAGCGTTGTCGCTGTACCCACTGCGCGGGTATTGGCGCACGATCTCTTCGTAGCGCTTGATACCGTTCCGCAGTTGGGCCAAGCCCGGCGGCGTGTCGGCCGGCGCTCGGAGCGCACGCTCGTGGGACAACGCGTCGGTGTAGAGATCAGCGGCGGTCGCACCCCGCAGCGACGTCGTGGCGACGAGCGAGCAGAACAGGACCAGGAGTAGAAAGAGAGGCGCACCGCCCCGTCGCGTCGGCAATGGTCGAGTCATCGGCTGTTCGTCCATGAGAAAGAGGACCAGATTCAGCCGGAATATCGGCGGCCGCGCTGTAAAGCTGTAGTGGGTTTCGCGCAGAAGTGCGCAGCCAGCTGAGGAGGCTAGCGAAGCTGGAGGTCGACCTGCTCGAAGTAGTCCGCGCCGACCAGCACTTCGCGTGCCTTGCCCCCGCTGCCGGGTGACACGAGGCCGTCTGCTTCCATCATGTCGACGAGACGAGCCGCGCGGCTGAAACCGATACGGAGCCGCCGCTGCAGGTAGGAGATGGATGCTTGACCGGCGGCCACCACGAGGCGCGAAGCCTCGTCGTACAGATCGTCTTTGTCGAACGCCAGGGTATCGACCGTCTTCTCTTCGGCCGTGATCGCCGTGTCATACATGGGTCGACCCTGCTTTCGCAGAAAGCCACACACCCGCGCCGTTTCCTGTTCGGAGATGTAGGGCCCATGCACCCGAATGACGCGAGACGATGCGGGGGGGAGATACAGCATGTCGCCGCGGCCCAGCAGTTGCTCAGCGCCGTTGGCGTCGAGAATCGTTCTGGAGTCCACCTTCGACGACACCCGGAATCCGATCCGGGCGGGCAGGTTCGCTTTGATCAATCCGGTGATGACGTCGACCGACGGGCGTTGCGTCGCAAGAATTAGATGGATGCCGACGGCACGCGCCATCTGCGCCAACCGGGCGATGGACTCCTCGACTTCGTTCCCCACCAGCATCATCAGGTCGGCGAGCTCGTCGATCGCCAGGACGATCGCGGGCAACGTGGCCGGCACGTCATCCACGTCTCCGGACGGCGTACGTTTCGCCGCGCGTGTCTTGGCCGGGGACATCTGCTTCAGATGCTCGCGGATATTGCGGTTGTATTGCTCGAGATTCCGCACCCCCGCCGCCGCAAGCGTCTTGTAGCGCTCCTCCATCTCTTGCACGGCCCAACGCAACGCGTTCGCGGCCAGTTTCGGCTCCACCACCACGGGGGTCAGCAGGTGTGGAATATCCTCGTACATCCCCAGCTCGAGCCGCTTGGGATCGATCATGATGAGTCGGACGTCGTCAGGCGTCGCCCGATACAAGATGCTCGTGAGCATCGCATTCATCCCGACGCTCTTCCCGGTTCCGGTCGACCCCGCAATCAGGAGATGCGGCATGGTCGCCAGGTCGCTGGCCACCGGCTCGCCGTGGATGGTGCGGCCCAAGGCGAGGGTCAGTTTCGAACTGGACTGCCGGTACGGCTCGGACTCGAGCATCTGGCGCAGCGAAATCGTTTCCCGCACCCGATTCGGGATCTGGATACCGACGGTCGACTTCCCGGGGAGACGCTCGATGAGCACGGACTCCGCCTGCATCGCCAGGCAGAGGTCGTCAGCCAGACCGGTCACCTTGCTGTATTTCACGCCGGCGTCCGGTTTGAACTCGAAGGTCGTGACGACCGGCCCGGGGTGAATCTGCTCCACGGCGCCCTGCACGGAGAATTCCCGGCACTTGTCCTCGAGATGGCGCGCATTCTCCATCAGTTCGCGCTCGTTGAACTTGTGCTGGGCCCGCGGCGGGTCCAGCAGCGACAAGGGCGGCAATGTGAACGCCCCCTGGCGGCGTTCCGCGGGGGTGCGGGTGACCGGTTCCGACAGCGGGAGCGGCACGGACTCCGGCCTGGTAGTCGCAATGGCCGGCTCGGCCGGACTGCCGGCCGGCCGGCGCTTCCGCCGCTTTTTCTCGCGGGGCGGTGGAGCGGCGCTCTTGGCTAGCACCTCCGTCCGCGCTGACGACGCGCCGGTCTTGTCCAAATGCTTGCGCAACACCTGCTGGCGTTTGCGCGCCTTCCGACGCGCGGTCCACCAGTCTCGAATGGAGCGGCTTACCCGGACACCGCCCTGGCTCACTTTGGTTCCCGTCGTGGTGAACAGTAGCCCGAACGACACCTGGGTGGTAAGAATGAGTGCGAGAAAGAGCAAGGTGAGAATGACGATGATCGAACCGGCGCGGTTGAGATACTCGGCGAGCATCGCGGCGAGCCCCCCCCCGACATAGCCGCCGGCTGGGAACGTCCGAGCCCCCGGGAGGGCGGCACCAAAGGCGAGACTCAAGAACGACGCGGTACAACCAAGGGTCAGCGCGACGCCGATTACCTTGGTGTAGACCGCCTCTATCGATCGGCACCAGAAGTAGTGCCACGCGACAGCCGCCACGACCAGCGGTAACACGTAGGCGGAGAATCCGAGCACCTGATACGACAGTTCGGCCAGAAACGCGCCCACGCGCCCGGCGAAATTCGCCGGGGGTTCGTGACCGCCGGTGTTGAAGAACCAGACCGGGTCGGCTGCGTCATGGGTTGCGAGCGCGATCACCCAGAACAACGCGGCGGCGAACAGCGCCACGCCGAGAAACTCGCTTACGCGTCGAGACAGTGTGGATCCACCCACGTGTCAGATCTCCATGATGACCGGCAGAACGAGCGGTCGTCGGCCCGCCTGTTTACGAAACACACGTTGCAGCTCGAGCCGCACATGCTCGGTGAGTGCGGCCGAATCGACTCGTGCTTCCGGACCGGCCGCGCGGATGACCTCAGCCGCCACTGCCGGCAACGTCTCCAACAGCGTGCCAGTGCGTGCGTCGATCACCACGCCCCGCGTGACGACGTCCGGGGTGCCCTCAACCAGCCCGTCCCGGTTGACCGCGATCACCGGGACCACCACGCCGTCAGCGGCCAGGTGCCGCCGCTGCCGCAACACCTCGTCGCCGACTTCCGCCGACCGTGTCCCGTCCATGAGGGCGCGACCGGTCGCGATGCGTCCCTCGATCCGCCCAGGGCCGGGTGCCAGGCGGATGACGTCTCCGTCTTCGGCCAGCAGCACGGTGGTGCGTCCGCCCGTCACGCGCGCGGCCACGCGGGCGTGCTCAGCCAGATAGCGATACTCGCCATGCACCGGGATGAAGTGGCGTGGCTTGACCAATGACAACATCAACTTGAGCTCTTCGGAGCTGCCATGACCGGAGACGTGGACTGGATGACGTTCCCCGTCGACCAGCTGGGCGCCACGACGGGCCACCTGATCCATGACCCGCCCGATCGCGCGGCGATTCCCCGGAATTGCCCGAGCGGAAAACACCACCACGTCGTCCGGTTCCAGCACGATGTGGCGATGATCGTCGACGGCGATCCGCGAGAGCGCGGCTCTCGGCTCACCCTGCGACCCGGTCGTGACACACACGACGTCGCGGGCCGCGTAGTCTCCGATCTCACTCTCCCGAATCCGCAGCCCGGCGGGAAGCCGCAAATGACCGAGTCGCTCGGCGATCTGGGTGTTCTGGACGACACCGCGCCCGGCGAAGACCAGCTTGCGGCCGTGCTGCGCGGCGAGATCGGCGACAATCTGGATCCGATGCAGGCTGGACGAAAACGCGGCCACCACAATCTTGCCGGTAGCGTGGCTGAAGACCTCATCCAGCCCCGGGACGACGTCCCGCTCGGACCCGGTGTAGCCGGGGCGCTCGATATTCGTGCTGTCGCCGAACAACGCCAGCACGCCGCTTTGTCCCAGCTCCGCGAAACGCTGAACATCGAGCGGCTCACCGTCCAACGGCGTCTGGTCGAACTTGTAGTCTCCCGTGTGGACGATGACCCCGGCCGGCGTGTGTATCGCCACCGCCACGCAGTCGGGGATGCTATGGGTGACCCTGATGAACTCGAGTGCCATCGCTCCGGCCGTGACCGTGTCGCCGGGCGCGATCTCACGCAGGCGGTCGGTCGGGTCCAGCCCATGTTCTTCGAGTTTCGGGCCGACCAGCGCCAAGGTGAGCGGCGTCCCGTAGACCGGACCGTCCAGCAGCGGCCACACGTAGGGCAGCGCTCCGATGTGGTCCTCATGGCCATGCGTCAACACGACGGCGGTGAGCCGACCGACGCGCTCGGCCAGACCCGCGAGGTGGGGAATGACCAAGTCAACGCCGGGCAGCTCCGGCCCGGGAAACATCGCCCCGGCATCGATGAGGATTGCCGTCTCCTCCCACACCACGACCAGCATGTTCATCCCGAATTCACCGAGCCCGCCGAGTGGGATCACGTCGAGGACAGGCCCCGTCTCCGGGGGAATCGCGGATGTGGACATGGCACTATCGTCTCGCGCACGTCGACGGGCGCAAGAACACACGAACTCGTCACGACAAGGAAATTGCCGCCGCGCGTCATCCGTCGGTCAGTGACGGAGCGCAACGAACACCGCCGGGGGGACCGGCGCCACCGTTCCTGCGGTGTCAGGCGCCTGGGCGCGCCTGGGGAAGGATAGCCGAAGCAAAAGACGAAGCTTACTCTAGCACAGGTCCGGCCCCAGCCAGGGCTTCGGACAACCGCGCCAGTTCAGCCAGATGCAACGTGCCCGGCCGCCGATCTGGCGCCACCCCGGCCCGCTCGAGCAGGACGCGCGGCGGAACCGAGGATACTGACCGCGTGATCGGCGCGACGGCGTTGAGCACCGTCTTGCGACGCTGTGTGAACAGGCTCCGCACCAAGCGGTCGAACAGCGCCGGATGACGAATCGGCACGGGGGAGGGCCGGAACGTCAACCTCACGACGGCCGACCGCACCTTCGGCGGCGGGCGAAACGCCCCGGGCGGCAGAGTGAGCACGCGCTCGACGTCCGCGACGAGCTGAACCAAGATCGCCAAGGGCCCGTAATCTCGCGTGCCGGGACGCCCCACGATCCGGTCGGCCACCTCGCGCTGTAGCATCAGGGTGGCATCGATGAAACAGTCGGCTTGGCGCTGCGTATCGACCAGTTGGCGAAGAATCGGCGCCGAGAGATTGTAGGGGAGGTTGCCGACCAGCCGGGCGCTGGTCGTCGGCGCCCCGGGCGCCGCCGCAATCAGACCGGCCAGATCCTGGGCCAGGATGTCGCCGGTCACCACCTGCACTGCGGCCGGCAAGGACCCGTCCAGCGCGGCCGCCAAGGCTCGGTCAATCTCGACCGCCACCACGCGCGCCCCGGCCGCGGCGAGCGGCCGTGTCAATTCGCCTCGTCCCGCCCCGATCTCGAGGAAGAGCTCACCCGACCGCGGCCCGATCGCCGCGACCAGTTTGGCGACCCAGACCGCTTCGAGAAAATGTTGCCCGAATCGCTTCCGTATCGGCGGTTTCCAGGGTCCTGTGTCAGGCACGCCGGCGCCAGTGGTGCTCTTCGATGTCCTCGATCTCTTCTTCGCTGAGTCCAAAATAGTGTCCGACTTCGTGGATCAGAGTCTCGCCGATGGTGACCACGACCTCATCGTCAGTCTCGGACGCCTCCTCGATCGGATCCCGAAACAGGAAGATTCTATCCGGGAGCACATTGCCATGGTCCCATTGGCGCTCCGGCAGCGGTACCCCTTCGTACAACCCCAACAGCGTGTCTGGCGGCTCGACGCCGAGTTGCTCGAGCACCTCGGGATCCGGTAGATCATCGATGATGATCGCGATGTTGCGCATCGCTTCGCGAAATTTATCAGGAATGCGCGCAACCGCGTCGGCCGCGAGGCGCTCGAACTGCTCGCGTGTCATCGTTTCTTCGCGCCCAAGGGCCGTGCGCGCTTCAACGACCGCACGATGACCGATGCACCGGGGGCAATGAGCGTCGGCGTGGGCCCGGCCGAGCCGATAATCCCGACCTGGAGGCAGTCGTCTCGCGCGTGACATCGATCGCACAACGGGCGCGGCTTGCAAATCCGACGACCGTGGAGAATCAGCGTGTCGGACGCGAGGGTCCACCGTGTCTTCGGTATCGCGGCCCCCAGTTGATGTTCTACCACCACCGGGTGGTTGGAGCGTGCGATCCCCAACCGATTGGCCACGCGGAGCACATGGCGGTCGACCGGGAACCCGGGGATTCCCAGGGCATGGCCCAGCACGACGTTCGCCGTCTTCCGGCCGACCCCGGGCAACGCAACCAACGCACTCATGTCTGGGGGAACTGCACCACCGTGACGTTCGACCACCGCCCGCGCCATCCCGACCAGCGAGCGGGACTTGGCGCGGAAGAAGCCGGTTGGCCGGATGAACTCCTCGAGATCTTCCGGTTCGACCCGGGCCAGGGCGGCGGGCGTGGGGTAGCGCTCGAATAGCCCCGGCGTCACCTGGTTGACGCGTTCATCGGTGCACTGCGCCGACAGAATCGTCGCCGCGAGCAACTCGAACGCGTTGCGGAATGTGAGCTCGGTCGACGCTGCCGGATGGTGGCGTTCGAGACTGCGCAAAATCCGACGCGTCACGGCCGAGGCTTGCGGTGGCGCCGTCGTGGACGGTGGTACAGGCACACCCAATGCTAACCCCTGAACCCGTGGAGTTTCGAACACCATCGGGCACGACAGACGTTCGATCAGAAGGAGACGCGATTGCGGCCGTTGGTCTTGGCCTCGTACAGCTTTGCGTCAGCGACGCCGAACTGTTCTTCCAACGAAGCCGTCCCCGCGTGCTCAGCCAGACCGATGCTGAGGGTGACCGACAGCCCGAGCGCCACGCGGGTCCAATCGTGTCGGGCCACAAGCTCTCGGAGTCGGTCGGCGAGCCGAGCGGCATTGGCCACGTCAGTCTCCGGAAAGGCGAGCGCGAACTCTTCACCGCCGTAGCGACCCACGAGATCGATTTCGCGGAGGTGGCCAGTGACGAGGCACGCCAACTCTCGAAGTACCGCGCAGCCCGTGGCGTGTAAGAATTCGTCGTTCACCCTCTTGAAGTGGTCTATCTCGGCCATCCCGAGCGTCAACGGACGATCGTACCGTCGGGCCTGAGCGAACAGCAGTATGGCCGTTCATCGAACGCGCGGCGGTTGAGCAGTTGTGTCAGTTCGTTTCGGCGGCTCAATTCCTCCAGCCTCGCGGCCTGTTCGCCGAGACGAGCTCGCGACGCTTCCAGCTCCTGGTAGGCCTTCGACAAGTCGGTGCTCATCTGGTTGAAGGCGGCGGACAGGTGACCGATCTCATCGTCAGACCGCACCCGCACAGACTGTCTGAGGGCCGTGCCTCGCATCGCCTTGATCGCCAGCGTGAGATCTCGGATCGGAGCGGTAAATCGATCGCTGAACACGAAGCCGACGGGAATTGACAAGACCATGGCCAAGAGCAGCGAGTAGAGCCACGAGTCTTCGATCGCGGACAAGTAGCGCTCCTCGATCTCCGTCAACATCGGCCGCTCCAGTGCCACGGCCCGCGCAACCTCTTGCCCGTCCACGACGATGGGTCGTGCGCTTGCCAGACGATCGGGCGCAATCACGTCTCCAACCTGCAGTCCCGCTAGATTGAGCAGGACGACGCCGGCCTGGTCGGCGAGAACAAACGGCGGCGGTGCTCCACCGAACTGGAATCCTCCGCGTGGCGCCGGACCTCCCCTGGCTGGATCGGGCGGCCATGGAGGTCGGTCTCCTTCGGTGTCGACCGTCAGAGGGGGACCTGATCTCGGGGAAGGACCCTGTCTCGAACTCGGTGGCTGACCAGGAAACGGCGCCCCGGTTCGCGCTCTGAATTCGAAGAACGTTTCGGCGTCCCTGGCGGCGGCCTAGCTCCCGCAGGCCACGTAGTAACGCGCGACCTCTCTCGAGAATCCCTCGACGGCTCGTTCCACCACGAGGTCGTCGAATCGTCCGAGCGTCACCTATCGCGCTGTCACTCCGACGGCCGCAATCGCTAGAAAGCTTGTCGCCAGGAGGGCGGCGGTGAATTTGATACGAAGCGATCTCATGTTCCCCCGATCTGTCCGCGTGGGCTCGGTCCATGTATCGGGCGAGCGACAGGCCAGAGTTAGGAGACCAACACCAGAGCCTTGCCCTCTGGGGCACGCAGGGGCCGACAGCCGGAATCGGGCTCAGCCCCGACCCGCGTGCAACGCCCCGCCTGGTGGCGAATGATCTGGCCAGCCACTCGGGCTCATTCGCCGTGGGCGGGCTCTTCGCAGTCATCGTCGGTGGCATGGCCACCTGGGCCGCGCCCCGGGTCTGGCACGGGGTCGACGGTTGGGTTCGACACCTGCCGGCCGACTGGCCCGCGCACCGCCGTGCCCTGCTCGAAGCCCTCACGGCGGCCCATCTCCCCGAGACGGCTTCCGCCGCGCTCTCGGTTCGCGCAGGCTCCACGAGCATACACGCGCTCCCCGACGATGCCGCCGCTCGCGGCGGGTTACTCGATTCGCTGGCTCGTGGGGCCTGACTCAGGGGAACGCGCTCGGTGACAGTTGATCTGCGGGTACAGGATGTGCGGCGATACTACGGCCGCACCTCGCCTCGCAGCCCGTATAATCGGCCTTCCGCGATTGGCCGCGGGACGCGACCCTCATCTCCGCGAGCGTGGAGGCATCATGGCACGATCAACTCGACGGGCTTTTCTCGGTCAGCTCGGAGTCGCTTCTGCGGTCGTCATGCCCGGGCTCGGCTCCCTCCCGTGGGGAGCACGCGCCCCTGGATCCGTCGCCGCCGCCCAGGGTTCGTCCGGGGCGACCTACGATCTGCTGATCGTCGGCGGGCGGGTGATCGACCCGGGGCAAAGCCTCTCCGCGGTGCGTGACGTCGCTATCCTCCACGGGCGGATTGCCCGCATCGACGAGCACATACCACAGGCTCAGGCTCGCCAGGTGTTCGACGCTGCGGACAAGATTGTCACGCCCGGATTGATCGACCTGCATTCCCACGTGTACGAGCACGGGACGCCCCTCGGGGTCAACTCGGATCTCGTCGGCAACCAGTCGGGCGTCACGACGATCGTCGATGCCGGAACGACCGGGGCGTCGATGTTCCCCGGATTCCGCAAGTTCGTCATCGAGGCGGCCAGAACCCGGATCTACGCGCTCCTGAACATCTCGTTAGCCGGCTGCTGCACCGACGAGATCTACCTCGACCCGCGGCTGATCAACACCAGAAACGCGCTCCGGGTCATTGAGGCGCATCGGGATCTGATCCTAGGAATCAAAGTTCGCGTGAGGGGCAAGCACGAAGATCTTGCCCACGACATCTCCGTCATGAGGACGGCGCGGGAGATCGCTGACCAGACTGGTGTGCCGATCATGATGCACTGGTCCACCGAACCGGACCTGCTCGCCATCATGCAGGCGGGCGACATCCTCACGCACCCCTTCAATCCCCCGTCCGCGAACACGTCCAACGTCTTCGGAAGCCAATTGACCCAGGCCGATGAGGTGCTCCCGCAGATTTCGGAGCTCAAGGAACGCGGCATCTTCACCGACGGGCAGCTCGCCACGACGCACCATCAGTGGGAGGTGTCCGAGAAGGCGATGAGCCAGGGCTGGTTCCCGGACGCGATCTCGACCGACGTGTCACGCTACCCGGACAGGACTCCGGCCAGCGTGCTCCTGCCGATGTCGCAGTTCCTCCATCTGGGAATGAGCCTTGAGCAGGTGATCGAGCGTGTGACGACGAATCCCGCGAAGATGCTCGACTACCCCGAGAAGGTGGGATCGCTCGAGTCCGGGTCGTCGGCCGACGTGGCCGTCCTCGAGCTCGAGCAAGGAAGCTTCACATTTGGCGACGGCTCCCGCCCGCAGGCCCACACCCGCGAGCTGCGACAGCAGTTCGTCAACGTAGCCACGGTGAAGGGCGGCGTCTTCGTGAAAGGCGGAATCACGGCCTAGCGAGCGGACAAGATACAAGGCGGGGACGAACACGGAGGAGATGCGATGGACAATCGGACGATCGGTGGAATCGTGGTTGGGGTGGTGCTTCTGGTTGGCCTGACAGGCTGGGTGTCGACGGCCCCGTACTTGAGTAACGAGGGACTCGGGCGGACGCCTGGTGTCATCATCGGTGGGACCGATACTCCGGCGCCGAGCGACTTCACGACGCTCAATGACGGCAGGGGGCCGTTGATCATGAAGATGAGCGGGTTTCCGCCGTTTGTCGTCTATCTCTCGTACGCCGGCACGCCCGACGGGGTGATCACGGCCACCCGTCCGGACGGAGGGTACTGGGCACGGCGAGTGAGGGAAGGGACCGGCGACGGATGGTTGCGGTTCGGTGTCGCGACGTATGCCATGCGCGCCGCCGAGGTCGTGGGCGACGCGCGCATCCCGCTGCTCGAGCAGTGGTCCGCCAGGACTGGCATGCCCATGGACTCGCCGGGTCCGGAGCCACTGCGCGACTGGGAGGTCTTCGTCTGGACGCCTAGGTAGACCCGATTGGGCATGGTGGTCTTGACCTCGGAGGAACACGACGTGGGCGATGTAATCGAACGCAGTCTGCTCTGCGCGCTGGTCCTGACCTGCGCAGTGCAATTGGCTATCGAGACTCGTCCTGTCGCGGCTCAGTCAGTGGAGTCGTCATCCTCAGGGCTCGAGTTCCCCTCGGACCAGTCCTACTTGCGATTCCTCGCCCCGGGCAACGATGCCTATCGGACGCTGGACGGGGACCGGATGAAGCGACTGGTCACCGAACAGACCGCGATTGCGCGTCGGTATCGAGACGCTGGTCATCAGTATTGGGGCCGGATCATCGGCACCGACGCGGATCACGACACGGCATCGTGGATGGCCGACCAATTACGTCAGGCGGGAGCCGATGTGCGGCTGGAGCAGTTGGATCTCCCGCCGCAGTGGGTCCCGCAATCCTGGGAGGCGTCTGCATCACGCCGCGGTGAGGTGGTGACCTTGGCGTCTGCCTCGCCGACCTATGCGTCTCCGGGCACCCCGTCAGTTGGAGTCGACGTCGAGCTGATTGACGTGGGTCTGGGGATGGAAACGGACTTTCGGGGCCGGGACGTGCGTGGCAAGGCCGTGATCATCCATGCCATTCCCAGGCCAGGAATCATCTCGCTCGCACGCTCCGCAACGCTGAGGGGCGCCATCGCCCGGTCGGGCGACGAGGGCGCCGCGGCCATCCTCATCGTCATCGAATTGCCGGGAAATATTCAGACGTTGCTTTATAGCGTGAACTCCGCGGTGCCCACGCTGGCCCTCGGGTCGGACGACGGTGCCACGCTGCAACGGATGCTTGTCGAAGCTGACGCGAGTCAGCCTCCGCGCCTGAGGCTCCGCCTCAACGTGCAGGAAGTCGAGGGACTGACGACGTCGGTCGTGTTTGGCGTGGTGCCGGCGGCCACGGAGGACGCGGAACGGGTCGTCATCGTTGCTCACCGTGACGCTTTCTTCGAGGGCGCCAGCGACAATGCGGCGGGTGTCGCCACCGCCGTCGAACTCGCCCGGTATTTTGCTCAAGTGCCGATAGACCAGCGTCGTCGAGCCGTGGAGATCGTAGGCACGCCTGGCCATCACAACCGCGCCAGAACTGGGCAGGCGTGGCTCGAGGAGAATCGAGAGACGGTGCTCCGGAGCGCCGCGCTGCTGTTCAACGCCGAGCACAGCGCTCACGCCCTCGTAGACCATTGGGGCGCCGCATTCCACGCTACCAACTCCCTCGGGCCGTTCGACTGGAGCGTCAACGGCTCGGCCGAGTTGTTGGAGATCGCGAATCGCAACTTCGACGCATTCGGCATTCCCAGATGGGCGCAGATGAGCGGACTGGGGGGAGAGATCTCCCGGATAGAAGACCTCGTGCCTTCCGTCAACCTAATGCACGCCGGGGTCCTTCTTCACTCGAACGCGGAGACGGCCGAGACCATTCCTGCTGCCGGACTCGCCGCCACGGCTCGCGCCTATGCGAAGATCATCGACGAGGCGAATTTGTTGGACCTCTCCGCGTTAGGCCTCTGACCAGAATAAGCTTGCCATCTTGGGGCGGCGCGGCGCCCGTCCGGCAAGGCGCGAGGAGCGCGCATACCGGGAGTATTCAAGCGACGAGCAACGCAGACGGGCGGGATGCCCCGGTGGCCCAGTTGGTAAGTTTATTGGGTCTATCCGGGTTTCCCAAAGACAGTTGGTTGACGCAATGACTTGATTTTGACCGTAAACACGGGCTTCATTCCCTCTGTTGATTGCCGTCGACAGGGCTGTGGGAGATTAACCTCGGATCCTCGGTGACGGGCTTTCCGATCAGCTTCGCAGTCGACGGCCGGCAGTACGTGGCGGTCAGCACCGGCAGCGCTACCACCGCGTCGGGGTTTGTTCGCCTGACGCCGGAGATACGCCCGAGCGCCGGGAACAACCTGTTCGTGTTTGCCCTGCCGGTCCGAGACTGAATCGCCCGGCCTTGCCACTCGTGGAACAGTCTTTTCCGGTTGCAACTCAACCGCCTTACCTCACGACTGCCAGGTCGGGCCGTTTGCGCACAGAGGCGAAGTCGGCACGTAAGCGGTCCGCTGAACGTCGACCAGTCGACACGCTGTGGTGGTTGACCGTCAGGCCTTCCCGACCCACGGCGCACTGATACTGCATTCGGACAACGCCAGTACGGCAGGTGTACTGAGAGCACTAAGGCAACGATTCAACTTGCAGATCGGGTTTGCTCAAGCGAGAACACGCTTGGTAGCGGCCCGCTCGCGTATTGCCCGAAGTTGAATATGCGAATCGAAGAGATCCTGCCTCCGACAGATGCGCGCGAGGTTCGAGCGGGTGAACGAGAGTCCGCAGAGCTGCTTGCTCAGATTCGTGCAGAAGTGATGAACGAGTGGGAAGGGGTCGGGTTGGTCGATTCCCCACGTCGCCCGCCAGCCAGACCTGCGCAGACAGCCAAAGTACCCAGAGCCGCCGGCTAATCGCCGTTGGTCCACTTTGCCGCACGCAGACTCGCCATGGCGGCGTCAGTTTTCGAGACGGCGGGCTGGACGGCGCCGTCGCCATCAAGGTCCTGTCCGAGGTGGACGTCGGCCGGCTCCGGAGGATAGTCCTCGCGGGCGTCTACGGTGTCAAGCTGGCCGTGTACGCGGCGAGGTTGACGATGTCCTCGGTGGTGAGGTCGGACACGGTCGCGTCCATCAAATCTGACCATGCACCATTGCGGACTCCCGTCTGCAGGTCGTAGAGCTGGCGTGCGATGTAGCTCGGCGACCGACCCGCGAGTGCCGGCACCGGGCCGAGACCGCGCAATCCGGGGCCATGACAGACGGCGCACGCCTCGGTCTTGCCGTTGCCGGTCGCGAGTCGTTCTCCCTGCGCGACCGCGCCCGTGGGCACGTAGGCGACGAAGCTTGACGCGTCATCCCGCAGGTGGGTGAGGTGTAGATCCTCCGGCGTCTCGACTATGCGCGTGCCGATCGGCTCCGTGCCGCCACCCTCAATCACTTGGTGAATCCAGCCCGCGAACCGCGTCTTGGGCACCATGTCGGTCTCGACCACCCGAACCCACGGCTTGTAGTCCATCGAGGAGAAGTACTCCGCTGCCACCCGAGCCTGCTCATCGGTGGCAGCCAGGCCGATCCGCTGCATGAACGACGGGGGACCCATCCTCGGTTCGCCGGTCTTGCGTAGGCCGTTTCTCCAGTCGGCCATCTGCTGCACGATGTAGGCGTAGGGTTGGCCGGCAACGCTGGCGTTCTCCGGCTTGCCCTGGCCGTTCGGCAGGTGGCAATAGCCGCAGGCCGCGACACCGTCGCCTCCGCCCTTGGCGACCAACTCCGGCATGGGCGGGTGGCCGTCGGGGTGCCAGTCGGGTGGTCCGGCGGCGATGCTGATCGCCGAACGGGGCATGGACACACTGGAGCCCGGAACGGTCACCACCTCCGCGGGGTCGTCCGCCGGCGCATTTCCTGACGTCGGTTCGTTGAGCACGTACGCCCACGGCAACACCGCGTTGGCGCCCTCGGCGTCCGGTTGCTGTGCACGCGTCGGCGCGCTCCACGCAGTGATGGCAATGGTGAGCGCGATGATGCGTGCGTCGTGATGAGTCATGTGCATTCTCCAGCCAGAATGACAAACGCTGCGCGAGGGTACCCCATCGCGCATGCTTGGGCGTCGATAGCAGGTCTCAAGAAGATACTAGACTACCCCTGTTGACATTACCTCCAATATTCGACGCCGCCTGGGCTTCGGCCTCACGCAGTCACCTGATGATCTGCGTTTTCTTGAACCGCTTCGTCACGTCCGCTCTCCGTCCTCGTGAGATCGAACTCTAAATCCGCGTGCTACTCAAATGTGGGGGACGTCAGTCTCGGTGCGGGCCGTGGTCGCCCACCCGCTGTCGGTGATGCGAGATCCTCAATCGGATGACCGAGCTCGGGCGGCCCACGTCCTATAGTGTTGGTCGCTGACGCGCCGCTGCGTTGGTCGGCTTCGGGCCGCCGTCTGGTGTTGCAACAACGACCCGGGGATTCGTCACGATGGCCCGGGCTGCGACAAACACTGTTTCCACGGACACGCGCTCTATAGGGGCATCATGCCCATCCAGAACATGGTCTTGTCGCCGACAGCGACATCATACTTGCGCACGTAGGCGAGCTTGCCGTCATCGCCGATCCGGAAGACGGACAGGCCGGCGGGTGCTAACCGTATCGCATCGCCGTCGCGCACATTCACCGGTAGATTGTGTTGCGCGACCAGCATGCGTCCTCCTGGGTCGATGTGAAAGGTGCGCGGGTGGATGGCCCGGGTGTCAATGTGCTGGATGGCGGTCGGCTCGCCGGTGGATTGGTTGATGGAGTACACGACGATGTTGTTCTCGCCGCCCATGAAGACCCTCTTGCCCTCGATCTCGGTCGTGTCCTGGGCCCGATTGGCTCCGTACAGAAACCGGCCGTTCGGATGCACGTGCACCGTGCTTGCCGCCTGACGCGATCTGATGGCCGTCGGGTCGGCAAGCGTCTCCGCGCGGAATGCGGTCTCCGGGGCAATCGTGCCGCCTTCCATTTTGTAGGTGTACATCTTGTTCTGCGTTTCAATGGACACATACATCCACGGCTCGGTCGGATGAAAATCGAGGTGCCGGGGGCCGAACTCCTTCCCTCCGTTGGGCGCGATGGACACTTCGTTGGTCAGCACGCCGCTCCGGTAGTCGAACACTTTCAAAGCGCCGGGGTCTTCCGCCCTCGCGGGAGTGCCTTCGTTGCCGCGGGCTACCAAAACCGCCAGTCGATTGTCGGGCGTCACGCGCACCTGATGGGCGTAGATGCCGGCATCGATGGGGCCCGGCTGTCTCACCTCTTCTCCCGGCGTAAAGTCCCTGTTGATACGGTAGACACGCAGTGCGCTCGGGTTGTTGAACGCCACCAGGATATTCTCCGATGGAATATCCGTGGACAGGTGGATGGGGCGCGTCGGCAGGCGTATCGGCTCACCGTGCGGGGTGAGCGCGCCACTTGTGGGATCGATGCGAAACGCTGTGACGTGATGCTCGGTTCCGGCCTGACCGTAGCCGGGCGCGCTGCTGCTGGACGCCACGTAGAGATAGCGTCTTGATACATGGGGCCAGGCGTATTGCACCCCCGCCGGCAGCGTGACCGTGGACTGCTTGATCAGCGCCGCGCCCGCGACGTCGACGTCATAGTGCGTGAGGTCGGGCCCGACGTTGGCGTAGAGGGTAAACTTGCGGGACGCTGGCTGTGCGGAAGCAAATCGGGATGCGGCAACACCGCCCGCCGCGAGTGACAGGAAACGTCTGCGGTTCAGCACGGTCCCTCCTGTGAATGGCGTCGTCAAATTGATGTTGAACAGACGCCCCCCCGCCCGCAATGTCTGGCAGGAGGTAACGGCCGACCCGGAAGAGATTCTAAACGACGCCGTGCACGGACGCGAGCATTGCCGGGGGCGGTTCTGTCAACTTCACCGTGCGGGCGCAAAATGGCGTTATTGCATGATTCGAGATTCCCCCGAAATACTCGGTGTCACAGGTGATCGGGTACATCAAGGGGAAGAGCGCGATCCAGATCGCCCGGGAGTTTGCGGACCGGGGTCGCAATTTCGCCGGACAGCACTTTTGGGCGCGCGGGTACTTCGTGTCGACCGTCGGTCGGGATGAAGGCGTGATCCGGGCAGACATCCAGCAGCAGGAGCGAGAGGATCAGCGACTCGACAAGTTGCCGTTGGAGTAGGGGAGCCACCTTCAGGTGGCGCAAGTGACCGCGTCGCGGTCACGTCAGGCCGCTTTGAGCGGCTCACAGTTAAAGCCCCCGGCTTTGCCGGGGGATACTTACTGTCCCGCGCACCTGCACTTCCCAGCCTTTCCCACATCACCGGCACCGGTGTCGGCGGCTACGGCCCAACCCAGGCGGCGCTCAGGGCTGCCCGGTCGACGGCCTCGCCGCGCAGATAGACGTCACTGATGCGCCGGGTGTTGGTGATGTCGTCCAGCGGGTTGGCCTCCAGCACGACGAAATCGGCGCTCTTGCCGGCCGCCAGCGTTCCCAGATCGTCAAGCGCCAACATCTTCGCCGAGTTACCCGTAGCCGCCACCAGCACGTCGACCGGGCTCATGCCGGCGAGCACCATGTCTTCCATTTCGGCGTGGGGGCTCCAACCAGCGCCGCCGTCGGTACCGAAGGCGATGGTGACCCCTTCGGCGCTCAGACGCGCGAGGTTGCGGGCCTGTATGCCGAAGGCCTCCTGGGCGGCGGGCTGATCGACCGACCGCTCCTGCATCTGCTCGAGCTGGTCCGTCGGGATGGTGCCGCTCAGCCAGCTCAGGTCGGCGGCTACGCCACTGCCGGGCAGATTCGGTACCAGCACAACCTCCGGGCGTTCCTTGAACAGCTCAACCACTTCGTCGTCGACGTCCATGTCGCGGATGCCGTGCGCGAAGGCGTCGAGGCCGGCCCGTAACAGGCCCTTGGCGTCTTCCAGCGTGTAGACATGCGCGGTGACCCTGAGCCCATTTTGGTGCGCTTCGTCGATGACGGCCCCGTAGAGCTCTGGCGAGAGCTTGTCGAACTGGCCGCCGCGGTCGTCGACCCAGATCTTCACCATGTCGACGTTCTGAGGCACGAGTGCCTGCACGGCGGCGCGAGCTTCTTCCTCGGTCGTGATCCAGGACGGCACCTCGGTCCGTCCTGGTTCCGGCGCCGTGATGCCTCGCCCGACGGTGCGATAGCGGGCCGCGTTCGGGAGGATCTCGTCCCGGAGCTGGAACGCCATCTCGCTGACGCCACGCCCCAGGCTCAGCACGACGCCGACACCGTAGTAGGCCTTCCGTTGCAAATCTTCGACCCGTTCGTCACGCGTCTCTCTGAGGTGCACGTGGGTGTCGATGATGGCCGGCATCACCGTCCGGCCGGCGAGATCGACGCGGGCCGCACCGGCTGGCACCTCCACGGCGTCGCTCGCGCCGACGGCGACGAGGCGGTCCTGCTCGACCAACAAGGTGCCGTTCTCGATGACCTGACCGTCTCCGATGATCAGGCGCGCCCCCTCATAGGCGATGGCGTCGGTTGCCGGGGCCGCTGGCTCGCTGGGCGGCGCGCCACACGCGGACACGAGTACGAGCGTGGACACCAGGAGCGCCGGCGCGGCGATTGTCGGATGCGACGGGATGAGCAGACGATGCATGGAAGCCTCCTCGGGACGGCACGTAGAGAGACAAAACGGGCCGACGCTAGAGGTCTCGCCAGCGTCGGCCCAGTGTGTTCGACATGTGGTGGACACGCTACGGACGCAACTTACGACCCTGTCTCTCGAGTTCACGCGCGCCGGCCAGAATGCCGTGCATGCCTATGTTGCCTTCGTGGCAGGCATACTCGAACAGCGGGCCGTCCGTGCGCCGGAACGGCATCATGACCGTGAACGGCGCGGTGTAGACCGTCGGGTCTGTCACCGTGTATTCGTAGGCCACTCGGTCCGAATTGACGCGTGTGAACCGCTCGATCAGATGCTTGTTCGGGCTGGTGCCGCGACTTTCGCCACCGCGGAAGTTGGTGGTCTCGATGACGAACGTCTCATCCTCCCAGTGTCCCCGAGAGACGCCGGAGAACTGCTTGAAGGGCGGCGTCGCGACATCGTCGATCGGGATGATCCGGGCGTTGTGCACCATCTCGTTGAGAATCACCACGTGGTCCGCAGTCTGGAAGATCATCACGTTGTTGTTGTACGCCCCTGACGACATCGGCGGACCCGCGTTGAATCCCATGATGCACCGGTCCATCAGGCTGCGGTTCGTATACGAGTCATAGCGGCGGGCGTTGCGTTCGTCTTCAGCCTCTTCGCTCTGTTCGCGCGGCGCCCTCACCCCGGGCACGCGCGGCGGGAGGCGCCCGTTCGGCGGGTCGATGACGAGCGACGTCCGTTTGTCATCGGTCAGGTCGATACCGCGCTCGTACCAGAATTCGTTGTAGGAGAGCACCCCGCCCTCGGATCGTGGCTGATACCCGGCGTTCCGTGCACCTGTCTCGGGATCGAACAGGTCGCGATTCTGACGCGTGCGCTCCGACGCCTCGAACGCGGCCGCCGCTTCAGCCGTCAGGGTCTCCTGGTCTTCGAACTGTCGGGGGCGTTGATATGGCGTGAGCGTGCGGAACGTGAAAACCCCGGAGATGTCCGGCTGGCCATCTGGCCTGCGCATCGGCGCGTCGCTCTGGGCGTCGGCCGCGACCGGTGCCAGGGTCACGACCAGAGCCACCATGAACACGAGCGCGACGAATTTCTTGATCATCTGTGTTCCTCTCAAGGGGCGCCGGTGCCATACGCACCAAACCCGATCGCACCGCGATGTGTGCGGACGGCCCTATCCGCTCAAATAGACTGCACAAAACAATAAACGGCGGACGCCTCCCATGCAAGCCGCGCGTCAACGCCTCGCCACGCCGCGCCACGCCGCGCCGCACGGCGCCCACTCACTGCGGCTCGGGCGTCGGGCTCCACTCGCGGGCGCGTTGCTCCGCGACGGCGAGTTGGTCCGGGGGCAGTTGTTGGGCGACGGTGTCTCGCCCCTGGAGCGCGCTTGCGCGCGCAGATCCGGTGCTGTCAGCGGCGGCCAGACTCAACCACATGTGGGCCGCGACGAAGTCCCGAGAGACGCCTTCACCGTTGGCGTACATGATCCCGATATTCTGCTGGGCGGACGTTTCTCCCTGCTGGGCGGCCCGTTCAAACCAGCGTGCCGCTTCTTCGGCGTTCCGCTCGACACCGGTTCCGGTGTCGTAGCTCATGCCGAGATTGAACTGCGCTCGGGCGAATCCGCGTTCGGCCGCCAGGTGCATCCACCGGATCGCTTCGATCGGGTCCCGGGCCACACCCCGTCCACTCATATACATGTTGCCCAGGGCGAACTCGCCCTCCGCCGTCCCCTGGTCGGCCGCGCGCCTGATCCACCGGACCGCCTCGGCATCGTCTTCTGCCACCCCGGTACCCGCGTCATACAGATATCCCAGTGTGACCTGCGCCGACGGGTCTCCCTGGATGGCGGCGAGCCGATACCACCGGAAGGCGAGCGAGGCGTCCGCGGTCACGCCGGCGCCGGTCTCGTACATGCTGGCCAGCGTGGTCTGGGCGGTGGCGTGGCCCTGTGCCGCCGCGCGCTCGACCCAACGCGCCGCCTCGGCGCGATCCGCCGTGACACCGCGGCCGTTGAAATACATCTGGCTCAAGCCGTACTGCGCTTCGGCATGGCCCTGGTCGGCCGCGAGTCGGTACCACCGCACCGCCTCGATCTCTGCGCTCGCTTGCGCCCCCACCCCGACTTCCGTGTTCGGTGACAGGTCGGCGCCGTCGGCGTACAAACGTCCCAGTCTGAACTGCGCCTCCCAGTGCCCCTGGTCTGCGGCGCGCCGATACCACCGCGCCGCTTCGGCGTCGTCCTCGCCGACTCCCGACCCCGTGTCGTAGCGCACGCCGAGGCTGTGCTGCGCACCGGCGTGACCTTGCTCGGCCGCCAGACGATACCAGCGCACCGCTTCCTGGTCATCGCGCGGCACACCAGTCCCCGTGAGGTACTGGCGCGCGAGGTTGAACTGGGCGGTCGGATTGCCCTGCTCCGCCCGTTCGCGCAACTCGGTGAGACCCCGCTGCGCACGCAAGGGAGTGACGGCCGCGAGTAGCGTGAGGCACGCGGCGACCCAGGCGGGAGCGGACCGGCAGGTCACCTTTAGGGGGCTCGGGTGATCGGGCTGGCGGCTGACAGACCCTCGCCCTCGGTCACCGTAATGACCTGGTCGGCATCGAGGGCACCGATATCGTCGATGTGGCCGCCGGGCCAGATGACGCGAACGGCGCTGACGTTCGTCGCATCGCCAAGTCCGAAGGTCACCGGCAACTCGCTTTGCGACAGGTAGCTGGACCCGGTCTTGACTAGCTGCCAACGCATGCCGCCGGCGGCGGTGATCTCCACCCGGGCCCCGATGCCGTTTCGGTTCGAGGTGGTGCCGATGAGGCGCACGCGAAGCAGGTGGTTGGCATTGCCTCCATCGTTGCGCAGGATGCGGGCCGAGCCGCCGTTGGCCGTCACGACCACATCGAGGTCGCCATCGTTGTCAATATCGGCGTAAGCGGCGCCGCGCCCGACCAGCGGGGTGGCCAGCGCGGTGCCATCGTCGGCGGCCACTTCTTCGAACCCGCCCTGGGCGTCGTTGCGGAACAGTTGCGGCCGCTGGGCATGGGTCACGCGGCTCTGGACACGTTCGACCAGGTCGTTGACATGGCCGTTGACGGCAAAGATGTCGGGCCAGCCGTCCAGGTCCACGTCGAAAAAGAAGCATCCGAACGTCAAACTCAGCAGTGAGGCACGGCCGACCGCGGTCCGGGGCCCTTCGTCGATAAACAGGCCGTTCCCTTCGTTGTGATAGAGCGCCATCATCTCGGATGAAAAGTGTCCAATGATGAGGTCGGGTCGTCCAGAACGGTCGTAGTCGATGGCGTCGACGCCCATGCCGGCCCGGGCCACACCAGCGTCACTGAATGCCACCCCAGCGAGTACGCCGATATCTTCAAATGTGCCGTCGCCTCCATTCTTGAACAGCAGGTCCGGTTGCAGGTCGTTGGCCACGAACAGGTCCATCCAACTGTCGCCGTCGAAGTCGAGCATCGTCACGCCGAGGGTCTTGGCGGATGGCGTGCGCAGCCCGGCGACGGTGGTGACGTCCTCGAAGGTGCCGTTGCCCTGGTTGTGATAGAGCGTCGGACTCTGGCCCTGGTAGGACTCGGGCGTGCAATACGACTTGGCGTCGTCGACAAATGGGCAGAAGAGGTCGGTTTCGGCCGACCATTCCACATAGTTGCCGACGAACAGGTCGAGATGACCATCTTCGTCGTAGTCCAGCCAGAGCGCGCTGGTGGAGAAGCCGGGATCGGCCACGCCCGCCTCGGTCGTCACGTCCACAAAGTGCCCGTCCCCCTGTCCTTTGAACAGCCGATTGGGGCCGAGTGCGGTGATATACACGTCGACGAATCCGTCGTTGTCGAAGTCAGCCGCGGTGCCGCCCAGACCGTAGATCGGAACGCCGAGGCCAGACCCGGCGGTGATGTCTGTGAACGTGCCATCGCCGTCGTTGCGATAGAGCGCGGCGTGGGTCGCGGCTGCCCCCTGTCCGGGCCAGTTCGTCCCGTTGACGAGCAACAGGTCCTGCCAGCCGTCGGCGTCGACGTCCAGCCAGACCGCGCCTGAGCCGAATGTTTCCGGCAGGTACTTGTCGCCGAACGCGCCGTTGTTGTGCGTGAAGCGGATTCCCGCCGACTCGGTGATGTCGGTCAAGACCACCGGGCCTTCGGCGGAGACGGTGGCCACGGCGATGGCCAGGGCGATGGCGGCGGCACCGGTGACGGACAGGGGCTGTTTCATGGTAATTGGGGGGCGCGACGTCCAGTAACCATTGTAGCGCCGCGGCGGTTTTCGGAGAACGTCTGTCGGAGCCGGTATAATCGAGTCGCTTTCCAGGAGGGTACACATGCCGCGCATCGTGCTCGTCGTCTCGGTCCTGCTGCTGACCGTTCCCGCCCTCGCGCGGTCCCAGACGCCCGAGTCGTGGACCATGCCGCGCACGCCGGACGGTCGACCCGATCTGCAGGGCATCTGGACGACGCAGACGTTCACGCCGCTCCAGCGTCCGGCCCAGTTCGCCGACCGGGAGTTCTTGACCGAGGATGAGGCGGCGTCGTTGGTCGACGTGTTGACCGCGCCCGGGGTCGACCCGCTACGCGGCCGCGCGTTCGCCGATGCGCTCGACGATGACGCCGAGGCGCGAGACGGGGCCACCGTGCAGGCGGATCCGACCCACTACGACAACGCGGTGTGGCTGCGGACGCTGGACCCCAAAGGTCTGTCCAGCCGACGTACGTCGCTGATCGTCGACCCCCCCGATGGCCGCCTTCCGGCCCGGACCGAGGACGCCGCGGTACTGGCCGCCATGCGACGCGAGGCCCGTGGCTTCGACAGCCACGAGAACCGGCCCGCCCAGGAACGCTGCCTGGCCTGGACCCACGAGGGTCCGCCGATGATGCCGCCGCCCTACAACGACCTGTATCAGATTCTTCAGACGCCCGGCTATGTCGTGCTGTTCCCCGAAATGGCGAACAACCCGGCGCGCATCATCTCCACCGACGACCGCGCCCACGTGTCGGAGCGGATCCGTCAGTGGCCGGGGCACTCGGTGGGACGATGGGACGGTGACACCCTCGTGGTCGACACCACGAACTTCACGATGAAGACGGGGTTCCAGGGCTCTGGCGACGCGTTGCATGTGGTCGAGCGGTTCACGCGGGTCGCCGCAGACCAGATTCGCTACGAGTTCACGGTCGAGGATGCGACGACCTGGACCCGGCCGTGGACCGTCGAGATGCCGATGATGCAGTCGGAAGGTCCACTGTACGAGTACACCTGTCACGAGGGGAACTACGGCATGCGGAACACCATGCGAGGGGCGCGCCTGGCCGACCGGCAGGCGGCCGACGGCCAGCGGTGAGCCGATATCTCGCCTGGTCGTTGGTCGTGGGTGCGGCGCTCAGCACCGCGCTGTGCGCCCCGACGACGGACCGGGCCTGGCTGCCGGGTGACTCGCACATCCATAGTCATTGGAGCGCCGGCGCCGACCGACGCCGGACACCGCCGACCCTTATCAAGGGGCAGGACGCGCTGTATTCCACGCCGCGCAACGCGGTCATGGCACGCCAGTTCGGACTTCGCTGGATGGTGACCACGGACCATGGTGGCCCCGACCACGCAAAGCTGAACTTCGTTCAGGCGTATCGAGAGCTCACCCTCTCGCGTGCACTCGTCCCTGATCTGCTGCAGTTTTATGGCATGGAGCTAAACATGCCCGGCATGGATCACCACACCCTGATCATTCCCAACGCCGACGACGAAGCGACGGTGCTGCGCGAGATCGAGAGCCGGTTCGACGCGAACCAGGACTGGCAGCTGCCGCCGGATCCGGGGCGGCGGTCCGCCGCCGCGCGACGGAGGGCCCTGGCACATCTGCAATCGCTGGAGCGGTTGCCGGTGCTGTTCGCGAATCATCCGTCTCGGTCGGCGACCGGGATCGGGATGTACGGCCTCGACGAGCCGTGGGAAATCCGCGAGAACAACGATCTGGCCTCTGACGTGTATAGGGGGATGGAGGGGGCACCGGGGCATCAAGCGGCAACACTGTCAGCCGATGGCAGCCGGCGGCCCGATCCACCACGGGGACCGCCCCCGGGTCGGGGCAATTATCGCAACCGCGCCGCACCGACGTTCGGCGGGTTTGATCAAATGACGGCCAGGGTGGGCGGGTTCTGGGACTCGTTGCTCGGCGAGGGGCGCCGGTTCTGGATCGTCGCCTCGTCCGACTCGCACGTGCACTACACGGACTCCGTGCGGCGGGGATCGGATTTCTGGCCGGGCGAGTTTCATAAGACCTATGTGCTGGCCCGGCCCACATATGACGATGTCCTCGATGGTTTGCGCCACGGACGCGTCTTCGCGGCGGCGGGTGGTCTGGTGACCACGCTCGACGTCTCCGCTGCCGCTGGGGGGCGGCAGGCCGGGGTTGGCGGCACGCTAGGCGCGGCCGCGTCGGATTCTGTAGATGTGACCATACGGTTCACCGATCCCGAGATAGAGAACGCCGCCGGTGAGGACCCCACAGTCCGACGAGTCGACCTGATCGTGGGCGAGACGCGCGGCCCGGCGTCGGCCCCACACCGCGATTGGAACTGGACCACGAAAGTCGTCGCACGATTCGGCCCGGCGGACTGGACGCGTGACGGCGACCGCTACAGGGTGACCACCTCGTTGCCGGCGTCTGACGAGGCCCGCTACCTTCGTGTGCGGGGCACCAGCACCGACGCGCTCGAGCCAGCCCCCGATGAGCCGGGCGAGAATCCCTGGCACGACCTCTGGTTCTACTCCAACCCGATCTTCATCGAGGTCGAGTAGCGGACCCATGCGGCCTTGATTCTCGACCCCTGGTTCTATGTCGCGGCGTCAGTCGGGGTCCTGATCGCCGGCATCGCGAAAGGCGGTCTGGGCGGTGGCATCGCGGTGGTCGGGGTGCCGCTCATGGCCATGGTGGTGAGCCCGGCCCAGGCGGCGGCGGTGCTGTTGCCGATCCTGATGGTCATGGATGGCCTGGCGCTACAGGCGTATTGGGGGCAATGGGATCGCGGCAATCTGCGGGTGTTGCTACCGGCGGCGCTGATCGGCACGACACTCGGGTTCCTGACCTTTGGCTACTTGTCAGACGACGGGTTGCGCGCGCTCGTGGCCGTGGTGGCGCTGACCTACGCGGTGCGGTATTTTCTGCGACGCGGCCCCACCCCCCAACGCGTACCAGGGACCGCGGCAGGGCTGCTCTGGGGCACCTTGTCCGGGTTCACGAGCTTCTCTGTCCACGCCGGCGGACCGCCGCTACAAGCGTATCTGCTGCCGCAACGGATGCACCGGACCACATTCCAGGCGACCAGCGTGGTCTTCTTCTTCGTGGTCAACTGGTCGAAGGTCATACCGTATGCCTGGCTGGGGCAGTGGACGCCCGACAATCTCGTGACATCGCTGGTGCTGCTCCCGCTGGCGCCCTTGGGCATCTGGATCGGCCGACGTATTCACCTCCGGGTCAACGACGAGCTGTTCTTCCGCGTGGTGCATGCGTCACTGCTCGTGATCGGGGTCAAGCTGTTGTACGACGTGGTGCCGTTGTAGAGTCGCCACACTTGCGTGAGTCGTAGCTCGGGTCTTCAGACCCGCTCGGTACTGCCGGTGGGTCGCGTTGCTCCGGCGCCTGAAGACCCACGGCTACGGCGGTGTTTGAACGGTCCGGGCGGTGTGATGGCCGAGGAGAGATGGCTGGGCCGCTTGCGTGGCAGGGACGGGCATCTTACCATCCACTTGGGAGATGCTATGCGGATGAGTCTTCGACGGTGTTCGGCGCTGCTTGCCGCGCTGGTGCTCGGTCTGGGCGGCGGGTTGGGTGTCGCGTCGGCGCAGGGACCGGACTCGACGGTCACCTTCAATCGTGACGTTCGGCCGATCCTCGCGGAGGGCTGCTACAACTGCCACGGGCCGAACGCCCCCACCCGCCAGGACGGGCTGCGGTTGGACATTCCCGAGGGACCGCTCGCCGATCGTGGACGCTACGGTGGCCCGGTCATCGTGCCGGGCAACGCCGACGAGAGTCTGCTGATGCAGCGGGTCACGCATGAGAGTGACAGCGCTCGGATGCCGCGAGGGCGCGCCGCGCTACTGGCCGAACAGATCGAGACGCTGCGTCGATGGATCGACCAAGGGGCGGAGTATCAGCCCCACTGGGCGTTCATCGCGCCCGAGCGCGTGGCGCCGCCGACCGTCTCGCATGCTGAATGGCCTCGGAACTCCATCGACAACTTCCTGCTCGCCAGACTCGAACAGGAGGGCCTGGCGCCGTCAGACGAGGCCGATCGCGCGACGCTGCTCCGTCGTGTGACCCTCGACCTCACCGGTGTTCCGCCGACCCCGGCCGAACTCAACGACTTCTTGAACGCGGATGCGGCAGACGCCTACGAGCAGGCGGTCGATCGGTTGTTGCAGTCACCTCGCTATGGCGAGCGGATGGCGGCCGAGTGGCTCGATGCCGCCCGGTACGCCGACACCAACGGGTATCAGACCGACGGCGAACGGCAGATGTGGCGCTGGCGCGACTGGGTCATCGCTGCGTACAACGACAACATGCCGTTCGACCAGTTCACGATCGAACAACTCGCAGGCGACATGCTGCCGGACGCGACCCTCGAGCAGAAAATCGCCACCGCCTTCAACCGGAATCACAGCCAGAACGGCGAGGGAGGTATCGTCACCGACGAATTCCTGCTCGAGTATGCGGTCGACCGGGTCGAGACGACCGGGACGGTATGGATGGGGCTCACGCTGGGGTGTGCGCGCTGCCACGATCACAAGTTCGACCCGATCACGCAGAAAGAGTTCTTCGAGGTCCTGGCCAACGTCA
>CAUZAY010000006.1:0-35031 GCA_963577695.1 Vicinamibacteria bacterium
GTGGGTACCAGGAACCGCTTGGCGATACGACGAGTGCCGTTGCGGATGGCGCGTGACGCCGATCGCACCGAGATGGTCGCCGTCGCCACCGCATCGATGTCCGCCCCGACACGAAAGCGATCGCGGACACTTTTCTGTACGAACTGCGCCGCGAACTCCGGGGTGTCGACCGAAAACGAGCCGTAGGGTTCCTGGTGTCGGACGACCAGGATGCCGGTGATCGCCGCGTTGAGGTCGACACCGACCAATACCTGGATCGGGCCGTCGTATCCGCGCTCCAGTGGTTCGAGGTCGGTCGTGTAGAAGGCGTAGCCGCGAAGCGCACGCTCGCTGGCGTCCCCACTGTAGGCTTTGAAGTGCGGCGGCGATCCCTCCTTCGGCGAGAAGGAGGTGGCGTCGGGAAACAGCCGGACGAGTCGATCTCTGACCATCGGGTCGAGAACGGGTTGTCCGTGCAGACCGACCACGGCGATGAAGAGCAGCGTGAGCGTCAGGAATCTCATGGCGTGCAAGATAGAATCCACGGAGTGTAACGCACTAGTAGGGGGGATGCATGCCGTCGACCAGGCCGGGTACGAACCACAGGCTCATTGTCACGCTCATCATGTCGCTCGTACCGGTCGGGTACGCGCTTGGACAAGAGCGGCTGCTGAATGCCACTGGTCTCGACTGCGCGTTCAGCGCGATGTCGACCGCCGGTTGGGCCGACGGCGACGCCGGGGGTGACGTGGGACCATCCACGTTGTCGCTGCGGTTCGAGGAGATCGATACCGACGGCGCCACCGCGGAGATCGTGGGGCCCTACGGCGCGTCGCAGATCATCGTGCGTCAGACTGGCGACTATCTGCATCTGGTGCAGATGTTCACGGTGGGTCCGCTGTACACGACCACCGTCATCGACCGCGAGACCAGAGATGGCAGATTCATGGCGGTGCACACCCGTCACGAGTACACCGATACGCAGCTGGTAGGGTTCACCTCGAGGCCGGAACAGTATTACGGTGACTGCGCCGTCGAGCCGTAGCCGAGAGGACCGCGCCGCCTCATGCCCCATCCGTTTCTGTCCAGGTCGTTCCGAGGTGCCACGCTCGCCGCGGCGCTGGCCGTACAGGTTGGCTGTGGGGGGGAGGGGGTGACACCGTCTGCGTTGCAGGCCGGCGTCTCGTGGGAGCTGGCCGAGCTGCGCGCCGCCACGTTGTCCGACATCCAGTATGCGTATCGCCTCACCGTGCCCCGCGCGCGCGACACGCCTATCACTGGCACCGTGGTGGCCGAGTTCGGCTGGTCCGACGAACGGGGACGGGATCTGGTGCTCGACTTCAAAGACGCGGCCGAGCGCGTTCGCATGGTCCGCGCGAATGGCGCCGACGTCGTCTGGCGCGTGAGCGACGACCATTTGATTGTGCCGGCCGCCGCGCTCGACTCGGGGCAGCGCAACGAGGTGGCGGTCGAATTTGAGGCTGGCGACGAGGCGCTCAATCGCGGCGACGCGTTTCTCTACACCCTGTTCGTCCCGGACCGCGCGCACTTCTCGCTGCCGCTCTTCGACCAACCGAATCTCAAGGCGCGGTTCTCCCTGACGCTTGAGGTCCCGGCCGACTGGGAGGCGGTGGCCAATGGCGCAGCGCTCGATCTCGTGCCGCCGTCGTCCCAGCCGGATGGCCGTGCCATCCACCGGTTCGCGGTGACCGAACCGATTTCAACCTATCTCTTCGCGTTCGCGGTGGGAGATTTTCAGGTCACCACCGCGCAGCGAGACGGGCGCACGTTCCGGATGTTTCATCGCGAGACCGACGCCGAGAAGGTGGCGCGCAATGGCGACGCGATCTTCGACCTGCATGCGGCGTCGCTGGACTGGCTCGAGGACTATACCCAGATCCCGTACCCATTCGGAAAATTCGATTTCGCATTATTGCCGCCATTCCAGTACGGCGGCATGGAGCATCCCGGCGCCATCTTCTACCGAGAATCGAGCCTGTTGCTCGACGAGTCTGCGACCCAGGAGCAGTTTCTCGGTCGCGCCAGCCTCATCGCGCACGAAACCGCGCACATGTGGTTCGGCGACCTCGTGACGATGAACTGGTTCGATGACGTCTGGACCAAGGAAGTCTTCGCCAACTTCATGGCGGCGAAGATCGTTCATCCGTCATTCCCCGAGGTGGACCACGACCTGCGTTTCTTCCTCGCGCACCACGACCGCGCGTACGCAGTCGACCGGACGGCCGGGGCGAATCCGATTCGACAGCCGCTGGACAACCTGCGAGAGGCGGGCACCCTCTACGGTCCGATCATCTATCAGAAGGCGCCCATCGTCATGCGACACCTCGAGCGGCTGGTCGGTGAGGAGTCGTTCCGCGACGGGTTACGTGAGTATCTCGACACGTTTCGGTATGGGAACGCCACCTGGCCCGACCTCATTCGGATCCTGGATGCACGATCCGACACTGACCTGGCGGCCTGGAGTGCCGTCTGGGTCGAGGAGCCCGGGCGGCCGCTGGTCGAAGTCGCGGTTGAGGTGGTGGTCGAGGGGCAGCGGATCCGGGGCACCACCCTGACGGTCTCGCAGCGTGATCCGGATGGTCGAGGTCGCCTGTGGCCGCAACAGCTCGAACTGCTCCTCGCCTACGACGACGAGGATGTGCGGATCCCCGTGGCGCTGTCGACGGCCTCAGTGACGCTCGACCGTGACACCACACGCGGCCGCCCGCGCTTCCTGGTGCCAAACGCTGCCGGCATCGAGTATGGGCGTTTTCGGCTCGATGGTCACAGTAGAGACGGGTTACTGGCGGGGCTCCCTGGCCTGGGTGACCCGCTCATTCGGGGAGTCGGTTGGGCCACGCTGTGGGAAGACGTGCTCGATGGCGAGATTGCGCCCGAGATCTGGCTCGAGCGTCTGCTGGCCGGTCTCGCGGCCGAGACGGTCGAGCAGAACACCCAGCGGTTGTTGCGATACCTGCGCACGACCTTTTGGCGGCTGCTGTCCGACGATGCGCGCAGAGTCGTCTCGGGAGAGGTGGAACGAGCCTTGTGGACGGGGATGGTCAACAGCCCGGGGACGCTGAAGGCCGCCTATTTCCAGGCGTGGCGCCTCCTGGTCCTCTCCGACTCGGGTGTCGAGCGGATGCGGAGAATCTGGGCCGGCGACGAGCAGATACCGGGCCTGAATCTCTCGGAGACCGATTTCATTGCGCTGGCCGAAGGACTGGCGGTGCGTGGGGTCGCCGACGGCCAGGATATTCTCGACCAGCAGTTCGCTCGGATCGAGAACCCCGACCGCTTGGCCCGCTTCGAGTTCGTCCGCCCGTCGCTGTCCGCGGCGCCACTCACGCGGGAACTCTTCTTCCAACAGCTGGCCGAGCCGGGCGGCCGTGAGCGCGAGCCCTGGGTCATCGCCGCACTGGGATACTTACATCACCCATTGCGGGCGGCGCATGCCCGCCGGTTCATCGGCCCGAGCCTGGAGATGGTCGAAGAGATTCAGCGCACGGGCGATATCTTTTTTCCGTCGAACTGGCTCGACGCCACTCTCACTGGGCACAGTTCTTCCGAGGCGGCCGATATCGTCCGTCGTTTCCTCGACGGACTCGCCCCTGACTTTCCGCATCGCCTTCGGGCGAAGATTCTACAATCGGCGGATCTGCTGCTTCGGAGCCGCTGATCGGGTCCTGGACGTCGAGAGGCGGCGAAGACCTCTCTTTCCAAAGAGGCGTGAATCCTGGCTTTCGTGGCGGCGGGCTGCGTTCACCCGTCGGCGGCCGGTCGGCACGACGGGCCTCTCGGGGGCAGGCCGGCGAGGCGAACGCCTATCGCCTCCAGAGCTGCGTCGCCCATCTCTCGCTGCATGGTCTCGAACAACACCCGTTCTGCGGTTCGCACGTGCGAGACGAGTAGGTGGCCCAGCGTCGGGAGCCGGGTCTCGAGGTCATCGACCGGAACACGCTGGAGGTCGGAGACCAGTGTCCGTATCTGCTCATGCTCCGCCAACAGGTCTCGGACCAGCGCGTCGCCTCCGGTCAGCGACCTGGCGGCGGTCGGGAAGACCCAGGTCTCTTCCGCTTCGAAGTGCGGCTGCAGAGTGTCGGCAAAGAACGTCACGACACGGTCGACCTGGGCCCGGCGGTCTCTGGGCCAGTCTGAGCGGGGCGCCGACGAGTGTCCGCGGATGAGCCCCTGGGCGATGACCAGCGCGTCGTGATGATCGTGCGAGAGCGGGATCAGACCTGGGTGTCGCTTCACATCCCTACGATACAATACGGCGTTTGGTCGTTGCCTCGAACACCGGGGCTCGTGGAAGGAGCACAAGAATGCGTAGCTGGTTGCCGTTCGTCCTGCTGACCGTGTTGAGCTGGGGAACCTATATTCCGACACTACACAAAGGCCAGTTGGCGCTGGGCGGCAGCGGGCTGCACGCCTTCCTGATGGTTGGAGTGGCCTATCTGCTCGTCGCGATTCTGATTCCGGGCACGATGATCGCGAGAGCCGGGACCTGGCATCTCTTCACGTCGGGTGGGATGACCTTTACCATCGCGGCCGGGGTGCTGGGCGCGCTGGGGGCGCTCGGAATCGTCCTCGCGCTGGTGAACGGCGGGCGGCCCACGGTGGTGCCACCGCTGGTGTTCGCCGGCGCGCCGGTGGTCAGCACCTTTGTGGCCATGCTTTACAATCCGCCGCAAAACAGCCCGTCGCCGGTGTTCTATCTCGGCATTCTGATGGCGGCGGCCGGGGCGGGTCTCGTGCTGGCCAATCGGCCGACCTAGTCGCCATTACTCGTGACTGTGTCGCCGGCCAGTGTGCCGGTGACCACTCCGAAGGAGGCGTCCTGGTGCAACGGTCGCTTCGAATGTAAGACAATACTCGGTGTCCGGTGAGAACGTCGGAGAATAGCGGCGTCGGCTACCGGGGTCGTTTTTCGAGCATCAAGTTGCCGACCGGACGGTCGGCACAAGCAAGATATCGTTAACACAAGGGGGAGAATGTGCGTGTGCTGCAAGTTGAGAAGTTCGTGAGGGTGGCTGGTGCAGTGGCCGTGGCGACGGTCGTGGCCGTCGGGGCGGTGGGGTGCGGCGGGGGCGACGCCGAGTCGGGCGACGCCGGGTCGGCCGAGATGGCCGAGGCGCCCGCGCCTGAGGCGCGTGTGTTCTTCGTGGCGCCGAGGGACGAGACCGACCACGCGACCGAGATTCCGCTCGGGTTCACGTTCGGGACCGAGAACTTCGAGGTCAGCCCGGTCCCCGGGGAAGTCCCCAGCCCGCGCGCGGACATGGGCCACTACCATCTGGGCTTCAACGCCGAATGCCTTCCGGCCGGCGAGATTATCCCCGCCGCTGACCCCTGGGTCCACTTTGGTGACGGCTCCGATGGGATGGAGATGACGCTCGAGAGTGGTGAGTACCGTTTCAGTGTCCAGATTGGCGACGACGAGCACCGCACCATCGAGGGGCTCTGCGAAACGATTACCATTCGAATGGAAGACGGGATTTAATACCTAGACGGGGCGGCGCCCCGGGGACCCCCCGCGGCCCCTACGCGGGGACCCGAGTGCCCCACTCCGGGGCCGCGGGGCGCGCATTGTCGCGCGTCTGGACCGGATCCGCTCAAGTCTCAGTCGACCCGTAGCGTGGGTCGGTTCGACGCGGCCTGCCCGATTGGCGGGTACGTGTAGGCGAGCGCGCCTACGCCAATCAGTAAGGTGACGGTGGCGCCCCGGCTTTGCCGTGGCGGCCGTCGTGACGCTGGCGCTTGGGCTGGGCGCCGCAACGCTTCTCTTCACCGTCGTCCAGACGGTGCTGCTTCGACCGTTGCCGTTCGCAGACCAACGCGAACTGGTGCTGATGTGGGGGCAGGAATCGGGCCGCCCGCATGTCGAAGTCTCCCTGCCCAACTTCCAGGACTGGCGCGCACCGACGTCGTCGTTCACTGACCTGGCCGCGATTGGTTCCACAGATTGGGGCGAACTGGAGGTGCGGGCCAGCGAGCCGTTCGCATTGACCCAGCGGGTCGTGTCGAGCTCGTTTTTCGAGACGCTTGGTGTCTCCGCTGCGCTCGGGCGTACGCTCAGCCCCGCCGATGACGTAGTCGGCGCACCGGCCGTCATGGTGTTGAGTCATGCCAGCTGGCGGCGCCATTTTAGCGCCGACCCGGGCATTGTGGGCGAGGCCATGACCATCGTGGGACGCGATGCGCCGCTGGTCGTCGTGGGCGTGATGCCGTCCGCGTTTCAATTCCCCGCCGGAACGGATGTGTGGCTCCCGGCGTCACGCAGCGGCCAGTCTTGAGATGTGCCCACGGGTGGGTCTGAAGACGCGCGGTTACGAAACCGGCCTCAGGGGGGTGGAAGCCGCCGGCCGGAGCGGCCGCGTGGGGTGCGGGACGCCCCCGCCCAGGAGGGAGTCTTCATCGTCCCGTCGTTTCACGGGCGAGCGAATTCCAGTGCACGACCGCCGGTACCAGGCAAGAACGCGCCATCCTGGTATCGCAGTTCGCCGTTGACCCAGGTCATGCGGACCCGCGAGCGCAGCGCGATGTCGGTGAACGGACTCCAGCCGCATTTTGAGTAGATCGGGTCCGGGGGAGTGGGCATCGTGGGATCGACCAGCACAAGGTCGGCCCAGTAGCCCTCGCGAATGAATCCGCGCTCGGCAACGCCGAAGAGCCGAGCCGGCGCGTGCGCGGTTTTTTCGACCACGGTCTCGACCGTGAACCGACCAGCGCTTACGTGCTCGAACAACGAGGGTAGCGCGTGTTGCACCAGCGGCAGGCCCGCGGGGGTCTCGGTGTAGGGTCGGGCCTTCTCCGCCGCGGTGTGTGGCGCGTGGTCAGTGGCGATGACATCGATTCGTCCGTCATTGACCGCGACCCACAGCGCCTGCTGATCGGCGGGCGACTTGATGGCCGGGTTGCACAGGATGGTGGCGCCCTTGGTCGTGTACGACGCGTCGTTGAAAAACAGATGGTGGACGCATGCTTCCGCGGTGATCCGTTTGTCGGCGAGGTCTCCCGGCTGGAACAGGTTGAGCTCGCGAGCCGTCGTGATGTGCAGCACGTGGAGGCGCGCGTGGTGACGCATGGCCAACTCGACCGCGAGGCTGGACGACTGGTAGCAGGCCTCTTCGGACCGGATACGGGGGTGCTCGCTGAACGGAATGTCGTCGCCGAATCGGGCGCGGGCGGCCGCTTCATTGGCGATGATGGTCGGGGTGTGTTCGCAGTGCGTCGCAACGATCAGCGGCGAGCCGGCGAAGATGCCCTCGAGGGTGCGTTCGTCGTCGACCAGCATGTTGCCGGTGCTCGATCCCATGAACACCTTGACACCACACGCCAGCCGCTGGTCGACCGCTTTGATCGCTTCGAGATTGTCGTTGGTGGCGCCGAAGTAGAAGCCGTAGTTCGCCATCGACCGGGCGGCGGCTCGGGTGTGCTTGTCCGCGAGCGCCTCGGGGGTGACCGTCTGCGGATTGGTGTTCGGCATCTCCATATAGCTGGTGATACCGCCGGCCACCGCTGCGCGTGATTCGGTCTCGATGGTCGCTTTGTGTTCGAATCCAGGCTCCCGGAAGTGCACCTGGTCGTCGATCATGCCCGGCAGCAGGTAGGCGCCGGCCGCATCGACTACCACGGCGCCCGCCGGCGCCGGGGTAGTCACGCCGACGATGCGACCGCCTTCGACGACGAGGTCGCCCTCGGTGATGGTCCCTTCGTTCACGATCCGCGCGTTGACGATACGATAGCTCACGCCACTAGCTTAGGACACTTGTCTCGATCACTGTCCTCACGCGCTCGTGTGTGTCAGTCGGGCGACCGTTTACTCGGCGCGGAGCGCGGCCATGGGGTTGGTCCGAGCGGCGTGTCGTGCCGGAGTCAGGCTGGCAAGCCAGCCCACACACAGGAGTGCCGTGGCTGCCGCCAGGAGCGCTAGCGGGTCGTTCGGTGAGACGTCGTTCGCCGCGCTGAAGACGGCGGTGTTGGCGCCAGTGCCGAGCGCCAGCACCACGACCGCTAGCGCCGAAAAGCCCCGCTGCTTCGGGAGCAGCCGGACTGCCAGCCGCAGGTCCTGCCGTGCCGCGTCCCACCAGCCCCATCGCCAGACCGCGCCGGTGTCTTCCTTGATCAGGGCGGTGTTGCCCAACCGTACGCTCGCGGCGCGCCTCGCCTCCGCTGGGGCCATGCCGGCGGCCAAGTTGGTTTGGATCTGTTCCTCGAGATGAAAGCGGAGCTCTTCGTCCAAGTCCCGGCCGGTATCCGGGTTTCGTCTATTCGGCTAGCAGTTGCTGAATCTGGCTCTCGGTGGAGTCGAAGTCGACCAAGCCGACATGTGCGGCGGCGATGCGCCCCTGGCGGTCGATCAACCACGTCTTGGGAAGGACATAGGTCTCGCCGAACGGCGCCACTCGCTCCGGGGTGTCGGCCAGCGCGATCCGATAGTTCAACGGCTGACGTTCGAGGAATGGGCGCACGATGTCCCAGCCCGGTTCATCGAGGGACACGCCGAGCACGGCGAAACCGTCGTCCGCGAACGTGTCCTCGAATTCCTCGAACCACGGCATCTCGACCTTGCACGGTCCGCACCAGGTTGCCCAGAAGTTCAGCAGCAGGACCCGTCCGGCGTAATCGGTGAGCATGGCGTTGCCGCCGTCCGCGTCAGGCAGTGTGAAGTGCGGCGCGTCCGGTCGTTCGTCGATCGCTGTCAGACCCGGTTCGGGAGGGCGACGAGTTGGTGGTGGGGTGCCCGCGGCCGCGCCGCCGGCGGTCCCGGGTGGTGGTGCTTCCGTCGTACCCGCCATCACTTGAGCCGGGTCGGGATCGTCCCCTGTCCAGGGGCCGAGCGTCACGACCATCGCCCCGCCCCAGACGACGACGGCCGCGCTGACCAACCACAAACCGATCGGCTTCCGGCCACGTTGCTGCGCTCGAGGAGTCTTTAACTGCGCCAGTCCCTCATCGACACCCGGCTGCTTCTGTGGCTCCGGTTCCAGTGTCGCCATTCTGTCGTCCACCCAGCGTTCCAACTCCGGGTCATCGTGTGTCGCCATAGCGTGAGATGTACTCCTTTCGGAACACCTCCCGCGCGCGGCGCAGGAGGGTGCCGACGGACGAGGGCGTGACACCCGCGGCGTCCGCTAGTTCATCGTAGCTGAGACCGTGGCCCCGAAGCACCAGAAGCATGGCCTGGTCTCGGCGCAACGCGAGCAGCGTCAGCCGGACGCGGCCGTGTTCTTGGCCGGCCGCTGCCGCCTCTTCAGGGCTTGACCCGCCGCCGGCGAGCCGGAGCAGTGGTTCGTATCGCGCGCGACGAGTCACGCGCCGTAAATCGTCGAGCCCGTGACGCACGGCCGTGCGGTACAACCAGCCCGGGGTCTGGCCCCCGTGCGCCTTCGGTTCCCGCCACAGTCGCACGAACACATCCACCGCCAGCTCTTCGGAGCGGGCCGGATCCTTGACGACCCTCGCGATGACTCTGGTGATACGCGGGTAGTGCGCCCGCAACGTCGCATCGAGATCGAACGGCGCCTCGGTCGTCGGAGTGTCCTCCGTTGCCTCGGCCGTGTTGCTCACCATGCTCACATCTTCACAACGCTTGCCGTCGGCGAATTGTGACAGGTACAGGCCTGAGGAAAGTGGATGGGTTGACATTCGACCTGTGTGAGCGCATTGTTGGGTCGAAAAGCTACCCAAGAAGATCGCGGTCGCGTGATGCTCTGGCAGGAGGTCCGACCTGCTCATCGTATGGGTGCTGGATCCGGAAGAGGCGTGAGCTCATGACGTGGAGGGGTAAGCGTCCCGATGACGACTTTAGCCAGGAGATCCGCTCGCATCTCCAGCTCGAGGCGACCGTCTTGTGGCCGGCGGGATGAGCCTGGACGAGGCCCGGCTGCGCGCTGGTCGGCATGACGCCTGTCTGCATCGATCCCATGAACAGCGGGATCGCCGTGAGGGTTGCCGCCACCAGTACCTTGCGTTTTGTCATGTTTCCTCCTCTGCGGTGCGCGACGTCACGCCGCGCCATCCGGACCGCTCAGCGTTCAACGACCCGGTGAGACCAGACACTTCAAGCGCCGTGCCAGTCGCGCGTGAGGCAGGAAACCCCGTTGATACAGGGCTACGGGCGCCCAGACGGGTAATCGCTACTCGTGACAACGGCCACAGTTGAACAACTGGTGGTGGACACCGATGGGGGTGCGGTCCTGCAAGTGGCCTGACGCGTGAGCCTTGCGGAAGGCAACCATCGGTTGCGCGGCGCAGCACCTGGTTGACGTATGTAGGTCCGGAGGGACAGGACGGGCACCAGCTACCCGACAACCTGGGGAGCAGCTTCTTTGCTGTCAACCCGCGGGGCACAGCGTTCCCCAAGGGCATCGAGGCCCGGTGATATGCTCAACAGCAGTGCCCGTGCGTCAACCCTGAGCGGGCGAGGAGGGACCGTGACCGACGACATCAGCACGCTCGACAAGTCATTGGACGACTGGCGGGCCGTGGTGCCGGACGAGTCGTTCGACGTGTTGTTCGAACACGCGACGGAGGCTCCCGGGTCGAGTCCCCTAGACGGGGAGAAGCGCACCGGGACGTTCGTCTGTGCGGCCTGCCATCTGCCGCTGTTCGAGTCGTCCGGCAAGTACGACAGCGGGACCGGCTGGCCCAGTTTTTTCGCCCCGATCGCCGGCCGCCTCGGTTTCCAGCGAGACTTCAAGATGATTCTGCCGCGGACGGAATATCACTGCGCTCGCTGCAGCGGTCATCAGGGTCACGTCTTCAAAGACGGACCGCCGCCCACCGGCGAGCGGTACTGCAACAACGGCGTGGCGCTCCGTTTCGTGCCCGAAGGAGAGCCGCTGCCGGAGCTGCGGGACTGAGGCGTTACACACTACGGGGTTGAGACGAATCCGACGCCGCGATAGGATGGTGTCTTGTTTCTGGTCCGGTTTCCGATGCACAACATGAGTTTTCGCCCTGTCGTGGTCGTGGTTCGCCGCGTCGGCGTGGTCATTACGCCGACGGCCAGCGGATGATGTACCCGACAGCGTGCACGAATCAGGGGCCATCATCCGCAGCTGGGTGGTGGCCTTTTTTCGTGAGGTATCGCTGCCGCACCGCCGTTCACCGCGGAACCGGATCACCAGCCGCGGCCAGGCGGGATGAAGCGGCGGTGACGGCCAGGTTTTGACGACGGGCTGTGAGCAAGGACACGACATGAGCGAGATACCAGGCAAGACCCGGAGTAGCGCGATCACCGATGGACCCTCGCGGGCGCCGGCACGGTCGATGCTGAAGGCCGTGGGCTTTGACGATGAGGCGTTGCGGCGCCCGATCATCGGTGTGGCCAATACCTGGACCGAAATCGGACCGTGCAATTACCACCTCCGCGACCTCGCCAAAGAGGTCAAGGCCGGTATTCAAGCGGCCGGCGGCACCCCCATGGAGTTCAACACCGTCTCGATTTCCGATGGCATCACCATGGGGACCGAGGGCATGAAGACGTCGCTCGTCAGTCGAGAGGTCATCGCCGACTCGATCGAGCTCGTCGCGCGGGGCAACCTCTTCGATGGCATCGTCATCCTGGTCGGCTGCGACAAGACCATACCGGGCGGGGTGATGGCGCTGGTGCGGTTGAACATCCCGGGCCTGGTGCTCTACGGCGGCTCGATTGCGCCGGGCCAGTGGAACGGGAAGGATGTGACGATTCAGGACGTCTTCGAGGCGGTCGGCACCCACGCCGCCCACCAGATGACCGACGAGCAGCTGCGCGCGCTCGAGGACGTCGCATGCCCAGGTCCCGGCGCCTGCGGTGGTCAGTTCACGGCCAATACGATGTCCACCGTCTGCGAGCTCCTCGGGGTGTCGCCGATGGCGGCCAACGGCGTGCCGGCCATGGCCGCGGAAAAACACAACGTGGCGAAGCAGGCCGGGGAATTGCTGCTCGACCTCGTGCGACGTGATGTGCGCCCCCGTCAGATCGTCACCAAGCAGGCGATCGAGAACGCGATCATGGCGGTCGCGTCGACCGGAGGCTCGACCAACGCGGTGCTGCACCTGTTGGCGATTGCGCACGAGGCGGACATCGACCTGCAGCTCGAAGACTTCGACCGGGTCAGCGAGCGGACGCCGTTGCTGGCCGACCTCAAGCCGGGTGGGCAGTTCGTGGCGACCGACCTCTATCGTGCGGGTGGACTCGAACTGGTGGTGAAGCGACTGAAGGAGGCGGGGCTTCTGCACACCGAAGCGATGACCGTGACCGGTCAGACCATTGGTGAGGTCGCCGACACCGCGCAGGAAACCGCCGGACAGCAGGTGGTGCGACCGGTGTCCGACCCGATAACACCTACTGGAGGCCTGGTCATCTTGCGCGGCAACCTGGCGCCCGACGGCTGCGTGGTGAAAGTGGCCGGGCACGCGTTGGCCGAGCATCGAGGCCCTGCGCGGGTGTTCGACAGCGAGGAGGCCACGTTCGAGGCGGTCGAGTTGGGTCGTATTCAGGCCGGCGATGTGGTGGTGATCCGGTACGAGGGGCCGCAGGGTGGTCCGGGCATGCGAGAGATGCTGGCGGTGACGGCCGCCATCGTCGGCGCCGGGCTTGGCGAGTCGGTCGCGCTGTTGACCGACGGGCGCTTTTCTGGCGCCACCCGCGGCATGATGGCTGGACACGTGGCGCCGGAGGCCGCCAGGGGAGGCCCGATCGCGATCGTTCGCGATGGCGACATGATTCTGTTCGACGAAAAGAATCGGGTCCTGCAGCTCGAAGTCAGTGACGACGAGATTGCGGCACGCCTGGCCGAGTGGCGGGCGCCGGAACCGAAGTTCAAGCGTGGCGTCATGGCCAAGTACGCGCGGCTTGTCTCCTCGGCGGCGCAGGGCGCCGTGACCACGGTGTGATGCGGCGTTGGTCGAGCCGTCAAGAGATCAGGAAGCCTCATGGCTGACATCAGAACCGGCGCGCAGATTTTGTGGGAGTCCCTCGTGCGCGAGGGCGTTTCGACAGTGTTCGGCTATCCGGGAGGAGCGATTCTGCCGGCATACGACGCCATGCTCGACTTCCCGATTCGCCACGTCCTGGTCCGGCATGAACAGGGGGCCACCCACATGGCCGACGGGTTCGCGCGCGCCAGCGGTGAGGTCGGCGTTGCCGTCGCGACCTCGGGCCCGGGGGCGACCAATATGGTCACCGGCATCGCGACGGCGATGCTTGATTCTTCACCCATCGTCTGCATTACGGGCCAGGTCGGCAGCAAGTTGATCGGGTCCGACGCGTTTCAGGAAACTGACGTCACCGGGGTGACCCTGCCCGTCACGAAGCACAACTATCTGGTCACCGAGGCCTCCGATGTCGCGGCGACCATCCACGAGGCGTTCTATGTGGCCCGGTCGGGTCGCCCGGGGCCGGTGCTGGTGGACATCACGAAGGACGCCCAGCAGTCGTCGGCCGAGTTTGTCTGGGATGGCGGACCGGTGCAGATGCCCGGGTATCGGCCCGAGTTGCGGGCGTCCGACGCCGAGTATGACCAGGCGGTGGACCTCATCAACGGCGCAAAGCGACCGGTCATCTTCGCCGGGCACGGCATTCTGCTCTCCGGCGCCATGGATCTGGTTCGCGAGTTCGCGGAACGCGCCCACATGCCGATCGCGATGACGTTGTTGGGGATTGGGTCAGTCCCGGCCTCCCACCCGCTGAATCTGGGGATGATGGGGATGCACGGCGAGGCTTGGGTGAACCGGGCGATTCAGGAGGCCGACCTGCTGCTCGCCTTCGGCATGCGGTTCGACGACCGGGTGACCGGCAACCTCAAGACCTATGCTCCGAATGCGCGGAAGGTCCACATCGACATCGATCCGGCCGAATTCAACAAGAACGTCCTGGTGGATGTGGCGTTGGCCGGCGATCTGGCCAATGTGCTGACGGACCTGCTGCCGCGCGTCGAGCGCGGCGACCGCGGCGACTGGCTGGCTGCCATCGGAGCGATGAAGGGAGACTCGGCGGTACGCGACGTCCAGAACATGCCCGATAGCGGGCATCTCTACGCGGCCCATGTCATCAACGATATCTGGCGGATGACCAACGGGAAGGCGGTCGTGGTGACAGACGTCGGGCAGCACCAGATGTGGGAGGCGCAGTACTACCATCACCAGGAGCCTCGGACGCTCATTACCTCGGGCGGCTTGGGGACGATGGGATTCGCGCTTCCGGCCGCCATCGGCGCGAAACTGGCCAAGCCAGACGCCGAAGTGTGGGTGATCGTCGGCGATGGCGGGTTCCAGATGACCATGTGCGAACTGGCGACGTTGGCCCAGGAGAAGGTCAAGGTCAATGTGGCCATCATCAACAATGGCTACCTGGGCATGGTGCGTCAGTGGCAGGAGTTCTTCTACGAGCGCCGGTATGCGGCGACGCCACTGTTGAGCCCGGACTTCGAGAAGCTCACTGACGCCTTCGGTCTGCGGGGCGCGACCGTGTCACGGCGTCAGGACGTGGAGCCGGCCATCGCCATGGCCCAGGCGGAAGAGGGTACGGTCGTCATCAACTTCAAGGTCGAGCAGGAAGATACCGTGTATCCCATGGTGCCCGCCGGCGCCGACCTCCACGCGATGATCCGGCGACCTAGTCCCATTGTGGAAACGGCCGATGACTAGAGCCACGCCGGCGGACGCCAGCGTGGGGCGGAGCCCCATGGATATGACTACTAGACACACCTTTGTCGTGCATGTCGAGGACAAACCCGGGGTGCTGAATCGGGTGGCATCGCTGTTTCGCCGTCGTGCGTTCAACATCGAGTCGCTGACCGTGGGACACACCGAGGCCCCCGGTGTGTCGCGCATGACGATCGTCGTCGACACCGACACCAACGGGGCGCGCCGCATCGAGGCGAATCTCTACAAGCTCGTCAACGTGCTGCGCGTGAAAGACGTGACCGCCGATGCGGCCGTCGTGCGTGAGTTGACGCTCGTCAGGGTGACCGCGAACCACGAGACCCGCACGCATATCATGCAACTGGTCGACACCTTCCGAGCTCGGGTCGTCGACGTGGCTCCGGATTCGTTGATCATCGAGGCAACTGGCACAGAAGAGAAGATCGACGGCTTGATGGGTGTGCTCGAGCCCTACGGCGTGCTCGAGATGGTTCGTACCGGCCGGGTCGCCATGTCTCGCGGCCAGCAGAGTAAGACTCCGGGTCCGGCCGACGCGGCCGTCTCCGAGACCGACGACAACGTGTCCTATTCCGTGTGACGGTGGCGCGTCCCCGTCTCCTCATCCCGGGCTCACCGCCCGGCACCAACGCAACGAGGCAGAACCAGAATGGCACCGATTCACTACGACGACTCGGCTGATCTTTCACTCATCCAGGCCAAGAAGGTCGCGATTTTCGGATACGGCTCGCAGGGGCACGCGCACGCGTTGAATCTCAAGGACAGCGGGGTCGAGGTGCGGGTGGCATTGGCCGACGGGAGCCGGTCACGCGCCAAGGCCGAAGCCGACGGGGTCATCGTCAACAGCGGCAACGAGGCGGCGGCCTGGGCCGACGTCATCATGGTTCTGGCGCCGGATACCAAGCAGCGCGCGATCTACGCCGAGTCGATCGCGGGGAACCTGCAGTCGGGGAACATGTTGATGTTCGCGCACGGTTTCAACATTCGGTACAACACGATCGCGCCTCCCTCCGATGTCGACGTGACGCTCATCGCGCCCAAGGCGCCGGGGCACCGCGTGCGGGAGGTGTTTCTCGAAGGCGGCGGCACGCCGGCGCTCATCGCGGTCGAGCAGGACGCCACGGGGAACGCGCACGCTTTGGCGCTGTCTTATGCCAAGGGCCTTGGCGTGACCCGGGCCGGGGTCATCGAGACGACGTTCACGGAGGAGACCGAGACCGACCTGTTTGGCGAGCAATCGGTGTTGTGCGGCGGGGTCAGCGAGTTGATCAAGGCGGGTTTTCAGACATTGGTCGACGCCGGCTATCAGCCGGAGATCGCCTATTTCGAGTGCATGCATGAGCTGAAGCTGATCGTCGACCTGATCTATCGCGGCGGGCTCAACTACATGCGCTACTCTGTCAGCGACACCGCCGAACACGGCGACTACACCGGCGGTCCGCGAGTCGTGACCGACGAGACGCGCGAGGCGATGCGCGGCATCCTCAAGGACATCCAGGATGGCACCTATGCCCGGAACTGGATTGCCGAAGACCAGGCCGGCCGCGGTCAGTTCATGGCCCGGCGCAAGGCAGAGCAAGAACTCCAAATCGAAAAGGTCGGCGCCGATCTACGCGCGATGATGCCGTTCCTCGATGCGGTGACCTTGAAAGAGAGCGTGTAGAGCCGGCCTGCGCCACACCCTCGATTCGGTTCCGCCGACGATAGAGAGCGGCGTGCCGGTGGGGTTGGAACTAGCCCACGACCCGGCTCGTCCAGCGAACGATCTCGTCCATCACGCCGGCGTGGATCACGTCCTGTGGGGGGGGCGACTTGCGTCGGATATTCAGCGAGTGGTCTCCCCCCTCGATGACGTGCAGTCTGGCCTGTGGCATCCGAGCCAGCACCGGGCGTAGTTCAGCGTCGGTGCCAAACGTGTCGCGGGCGCCCTGGATCACCAGCACCGGGACGGTGATTCGCGGGAGGTGGGCGTCGCGCATTTTGTCCGGCCGGCCGGGTGGATGTAGCGGATAGCCCAGTGCGACGACCCCGCCGATATCCGCCGCGGGCAGGCCGGCCTCGTCTTCCGCCCCGGGTGCGGCCGCGATCTGGGTCGCGATCCGGCCACCCATCGATTTGCCCCCGATGAGCAATGCGCGTTCTGGGGCGCGGGTCCGCACCGAATCCACCACGGCGCGGTAGCAGGCTTCCAATTTGGGCCGGCGGTCGGGCGCTCGGCGGCCCTGCTCCGTATACAGGAAGTTAAAGGTCACCACCGGCAGTCCGCGGGCCGCGAGACCCTCGGCAAAACACACAATGAACGGGCTCGTCTGGCCCGCCCCGGCGCCGTGCGCCAGTATCAGTGTGGCACCGAGGTCCGTCGCGGCCAGATCCTCGTATAGACGAGCGCTTGTCGTGGCGGTGTCATCAATCGCAATCGAGAGCTGGTCGGGCATCGGCTGAGTCCTCGGGAAGCCACGCGTGATGCGCTACTCAGGTGGTGCACCGCCCGGTCGCCGGGCGGTTGGACGCAGACCGGTGACGCCGTCAAGAAACCGTCCGGCCGCCTGGTAGAAGTCGTCGTGCCACTCGTGTCCACCTTCGAACACCACCGTGTCGATGGGGATCGCGCGCGACTCCAGGAACTCACGATCGGCCCGCAGCTTGTCCGCGGTGTACCACGCGTCGGCTCGTCCACATCCGAGCAGAATACGAGGCCAGGCTGAGGCTGGCTGGTCGTGCAACTCCGGCGGCACGTCCCCAGCCAGCGCCAGAAGCCCGTCGCACCGGTGGCCGCCAGAGAGCGCGGCGCGATAGGCCATGGCGACCCCCTGTGAGAATCCGGCGTACACCAACGGCGTGTCAGGTGCGTCGTCCGACCTGAGCGCAGTAACCACAGCGCCCACATAGCGGAGGTTGTCTCGAATCGCCTGTTCGCGGTCCAAGCTGGTCATCCACGAGCCGACAATCCGGCCCGTGCGTCGCTCGTAGAAACGATGCAGCCCCTGGACCGATGCGATCCGCCAGCGCTCGCTTCCAGGAATGGCACACAGGGCCTCCAGGTGCAGCTCGGCGTTCTCGCCGTACCCGTGGAACCCGACCAGCAACGGAGCGGGCTCCCCACTGCGTGGAGGCGCTACGAGGTAACGGCCGAGCGTCCGCGCCTCGATGGTGTGTTCGATGGGATCCGAGCGACTAACCATGAGCCTCATTCTAGTTGGGCTGCTTCAAATAGGTGCCCCGTCTCGTGGAGGTCGCACGCGTTGGCGTCGTGGCCGCCGTCTCAACGTGATTCGAGTCCTGGTGATCCCGGGCGCGGCGCCGGTGGACGTGCGTCCGGTCGACCGTCATCGCGTGCGATAATCGCCGCATGTCATGTGTGCCATTCGAACAGTTGCCAGAAGACGCTCGGTTATGGATTTTCGCCGCCGAGCGTCAGCTCGACGCGCGTGAGCGCGAGCGCGTGCTCGCGGTTGTTGACGGCTTTATCTCGCAGTGGGCCGCCCACAACCGCCCGCTCACTACTGCCCGCGATCTGCGATATGACCAGTTCGTGTTTGTCGCGGTCGATGAAAGCGCCGCCGGCGCCTCCGGGTGCTCCGTCGATGCCCTGGTACGCCAGATGAAAGGGCTGCAGGCAGAGCTGGGGGTCGAGCTGGTCAACCATTCGCCGGTGCTCTACCGCGACGGCGAGGGTATCGCCCGGGTGGCCAGAGAGCAGTTCGCCGAGCTCGCCGAGGAGGGACGGGTCACCAAACAGACCGTGGTCTTCGACAACACCGTGACGACGGTGGGAGCGGTGCGCGGCGGGCGGTGGGAGTTGCCCGTCGACGACTCCTGGCACGCCCGCGCCTTCTTCTAGCACCATCCCGGGACCGCCGGCGACTGCATATCCGACACCGGTATCGGAAGCCCGTTGTCGTGTGGTCCGTCAGGATGACGGCGAAAGGTGGTCGGGGCGCCCGGGTTCGAACCGGGGACCTCCTGCTCCCAAAGCAGGCGCGCTACCAGGCTGCGCCACGCCCCGACGTACGATGCCAAGGGGAGGCGGGGCGCCGGCAATACATCGCCGATGCCAATGGTCCGCGCTTCCGTTGCGGTCTCCCCGAGCGGTCGATTATCCCACAGACGGTATAATCCCGCCGTCAATCGGGGTACGGCGCGTGCGACCGGCCGCCAGCATGGGCACTGATCACGACCAGGTCGGTTCAGATTTGCAGACGCGTCTCCGGGTTCTGGCAACGCGGTGGGGGCTCGCGGCTGCGGGCTGGGTTCTGTACATCCTCTCCTACGGCGGGATTCACGCCTCGCTTGGTCCCCACACCGCCCTAGCCGCGCTCGTGCCGGTCGTGGTGACCGCATGGCGTGGCGCCGTGCCGGGGAGCCTGGCCGGGGTTGCCGCCGTGCCACTCACCGCGCTGATCGCTGTCGCCCGGGGCGATTCGCTGTGGACGTCATCGAGCGCGCCCCCGCATTCCTGAGCGCCATCGCACTCGTTGTCGTGGGGTTTGCCGTCGGGCGTACGCGTGAGCTGCAGTCGCGTGTTGACACGGAGACCGCCCGGCGCCGGCGCATCGAGGACGACCTCCGAGAACGCGAGGTGCGGCTAGCGGTCAATAGCGACATCGCGCGAGCGATGCGAGACGGAGAGCCGACGGACCGCCTTATCCAGGTCGTGGTCGACGGTCTCCATACGCATTTCCCGCACCTCCGCACGACCTACTCGACCGTCGCGGCGGATGGTGAGATCACCGTCGCGCGTTCGGTGGGAGCACCCGGATTGTTCTCGCTCGCATCGACACCGGTGCTGCTGCGGGCACAAGCCATGGAGACCCTTGCGAAAGTCGATCTGCTCGCGATCGACGATACCGCCGCTGGCATCAAGAGTGGTGCCGTGTCGGCGGCCCTCGTGGCCGCTGGTGCCCAGGCGCGGTTCGACGCGCCAGTACAACACTCGGCGACGCTGGTCGGACTCCTCTCGCTCGACTCGGCCACCCCGCACCAGTGGTCGGCGCACGAACGGACGACGCTGCTCGAAGCGGCTGACTCCCTCGCGTTGGCGGTGCGTGATGCCGGAGCGACAACGAGACTCGAAGACAGTGAGCGGCGGTTCCGACGGTTGGCGGAGAGCAGCCAGGAGGTCATCGTCCTCGACCAGAAGGAAGGTGCGGTCTATCTGAACCCAGAGTGTGCGCGGCTGAGCGGCTATACCCTCGACGAACTGCAGCGAACCAGCCTGTGGGACATCATCCATCCCGACGATGTGCAGATGATTCGGGACTACCGCCGACAAGGCCTGGATGATCAGGACGCGCCCATGGGCTGCGAAACACGCATCCTGACCAAATCAGGCGAGGTTCGGTGGCTGGACGTGCGAGCGTCGACGTTCGAGCTGGCCGGGAAGCCGACGATTCTCACCACGGGGTTGGATATCACCGAACGCAAGATTTTGGAACAGGATCTGCTCGCAGGCGAGGCGCATCTGCGCACGCTGATGGAGCACCTCGCGGACGGGATCGGCCTCATGGTCGACGAGCGGTGGCTCTATGTGAATCCCGGGTTGGCCCGGCTGGTCGGGTGTACGACGGAGGATCTCGTTGGACGCAGTCCGATGGAGACTCTCGCGCCACGCGATCGGTCGCGCGCGATGGCCCGTATCGAGGCCGCGGCTACCGGCGAGCCGGGTCCGCCGTCTGAGTACGAGTTGCTTCGGCGAGACGGCACCACGATCCCGGTTCTCGCCAGCAGCCAGCGTATCGAACTAGACGGACGCCCGGCGACACTGAGCGTGGTGCGTGACCTGACCGAGGAGCGTCAACTCGAGGAGCAACTTCGTCGAGCGCAGCGTCTCGAGAGCGTCGGGCAATTCAATTGGCCGGCGGTGTCGCGCACAACTTCAACAACGCGCTGGCCGCCATCATCGGGTATTCGGATCTCATCGCCAGACAGCTCAAGCCTACCGATCCGGTGCTGCCTGATGTGGAGAAAGTGCTGGCGGTGGCTGAGCAAGCGGCATCTCTGACCCGGCAACTGTTGACCTTCAGTCGCAAGGAGCGGGTCACGCCGACGGTGTTCAGCCTCAACGAAGCGATCGAGGCCTCGAATGCGCTGCTGGAGCTGCTGATGGGCGACTACGTGCAGTTTTAGATGCGGCTCGATCCGGCCCTTGGTCGCGTGCGAGCGGACCGGTCGCAAATGGAACAGATCATCATGGATTTCGCACTCAACGCACGGGACGCGATGCCCGACGGCGGGACGCTCACGCTGGAGACGATGGGCGTCACCGTGACCGAGGCACAGGCCCGCGCGCATCCAGACGTCCGGCGCGGCGCGTATTCGAAACTGTCGGTGACCGACACCGGGACGGGGATGTCGCACGATATCGTGGCGCGCATCTTCGAGCCGTTCTTCACCACGAAGGAGCCGGGCAGGGGGTCGGGCTCTGGCTGTCGCAGGTGCACGGTGCCGTGAAGCAGTCCGGCGGCTTCGTCACTGTGGAGAGCGCGCCGGGGCACGGGACCACGTTCGGCCTCTATCTGCCGGTACACGAGGGGCCGGCAGACACGTCCGAGGTCGAGGTGCTCCCGGCCTGACCGCTGCGGATGGGCAGTCGGTTCGTCGGGGCGATCAGCCGCTCATCCGCTGGGTGACGGTGGCGAGTTGTACGCAGACCGTGAAGACGCGCATGGCCTGATCGAGATCGCCCAGACCCGGGAACGTCGGTGCCAGCCTGATGTTGGAGTCGTCCGGGTCCCGTCCATACGGAAAGGTCGCCCCGGCGGGGGTCAGCTTCACGCCAGCGTCCTCGGCGAGGCTGATGATCCGGCCGGCCAGACCCGGGAGCGCGTCGAACGATACGAAATATCCACCCCGGGGCGCGCTCCAGCGCCCCATGCCCTTCCCATCGAGCGCCTCGGACAGGCTTCGCTGGACCAAATCGAATTTCGGCCGCAGGATGGCCGCGTGCTTCTGCATGTGTGCGCGCACCCCGTCCAGATCCCGCAGGAATCGCACGTGGCGCAACTGGGTGACTTTGTCCGGGCCGATCGTCAGCGTTTGGAGCCGTGACCGAAATGTGCGGAGGTTGACGGGTGACCCCGCGACGAACGAGATGCCGGCGCCTGCTCGCGTGACCTTGGACGTCGACGCAAACAACACGAGGCTATCGTCGGTGCCGTGCGCGCGACAGGCGTCCATGATGTTCTCGAGCTGCGGCGGCGCGTCGTCGAGGTCATGCACGGCGTACGCGTTGTCGCACATGATCCGAAAGTGCGGCCCGGCGATGGTGCCCAGCCGGCCGAGCCGCTCGACGGTGGAGTCCGAGTAGGTCTGTCCGCCGGGGTTTGAGTACTTCGGCACGCACCACAACCCCTTCACGGTCGGGTCGTCGCGAACCAGCGATTCGACCTGATCCATGTCGGGCCCGTCCGGGGTCATCCGCACGTTCACCATGTCAATCCCGAGGTCTTCGAGGATTGCGAAATGGCGGTCGTATCCCGGGACGGGACACAGGAACCGTGTGGTCTGGCCGTCGCGCCACGCTGAGCCGGGTCCGGCGGGGCCATAGAGCCAGGCATTCAGCAGGTAGAGATACATCAACGTCAGGCTGCTGTTGCCCCCGGCGATGATTTCGTCCGGGCGCACGCCGAGCAATTCGGCGCCGAGGGCTCGCGCCTCAGCCAGACCGTCCACGCCTCCGTAGTTGCGGGTATCGGTGCCGTCGGCCGCGATGAAGCCACCGGCCGCGGCGTCGCCCGTGTCGAGCGTATCCGCGAGCGCCAGCTGGCTGGGGCTCGGCTTGCCTCGCGTGAGGTCGAGGGCCAGACCGGCCTCGCGAAACTGGCCGTATGTGTCATTCAGCTCACGCCCCAGCGCGTTCAACTCATCTTGGGTGAGGCGTTCCAAAGTCACAGCCACGTGATCCTCCGATCTGCCCATGGTACCGCACGGTCCGGCGTCCGCGTTGGCTCGCCGCGCGCTGCGTTGATTCGGTCTTTTCGGTTTCTGCTAAGCTGACGCCGACAAGACGTGCATTCCCCAGTGCGAGGCCGAGTTGGAGGGCGAGATGGTGTCGGTATTGATGACGGGCCGAGTGGTCGTCGTTCTCGGAGCCTGTGTAATGGTGGCGACCGCGGCCGTCGGCGGTCAGGCGCGGCCGGAGCAACGCGTTGATATCGACGCGTTGAAAGTTGCCGTCGATAGCGGGGCGACGATGCTCCTGATCGACGTGCGCGAGGATCACGAGGTCGAATCTGGCTCGATGCCAGGCTCGATTCACATTCCGCTCGGTCAGTTAGAGGAGCGGATGGACGACATCCCGAAGGATATCCGGCTGGTGTTTTTTTGAAACGGCGGTGGCCGAGCCTCCCGTGCTGCGGAGCTCTTCAACGAGAACGGATATGAGACCGCCGAATTCTGCGGACTCAACGACTGGAAAGCAAGAGGGTATGCGTTGGGCGAGACCGAGAAGCCGGCGCCGGGCGACATCACCCCGCCGGTCCGGGACTGATCGTGTGACCTATGACCTTGCTTGAAGACGTGTCTCTGGACCAACTCACGCCGGTGCGCCTCTGGTCGGAGCTGGACGGCCCCACGCGAGTACAAGCGGCCGAGGCCCTGTTCGAAGGCGATCCGTCGCTGCGCGGACAGGCCCATCAGGCGATTGCCGCCGCGCTGCGATTCCGCGTCGCCGGGGTGCGTAAATTGTCGATCGGGAAGCGTATCGACTATCTGGCGCGGGTCGTGCGGCCCGAGCACGAACTGGCGTCCTCGCTGTTGATGGCGTTGCACCTCGGTCGTCGCCAAACCTTGCTGCGCAGTTTTCTCGATCTCCTCGAGATTCCAAACGAAGACGGATTGATCGACGCCGACCATGAGCTTGGTCCGGTCGACGCGGAGGCGCTGGCGCTGGCAATAGCTGGGCTCCGCACACAGTTCGATGGCGCCGAGGTGGAGCTGTATCTGGCCAGCTTGCTCGCGCTCGATCCAGACGTGTGGGGAGCCCTGGCGCCCTTACTGCAAGCGGACGCAGACTAGCAGCGTGCAAAAAGTGACAAGGCGCGCGCAGGGCGTAGCCCCGTCTAGACAACTCATGGCTTGGGAACCCGGCGATCGGCTGACCCACCGGTTCAACCCCGACCTCGGGGCCGGGCTGGTAGAGACCGTTGAGCACCGAAAAGTCGTGGTCCGCTTTCCGGACACCGACACGGTGCTCACCCTGGCGGCCGATTCCGATGCGATCCGCCCGCTCCGGTTCCAGCCGGGCTCACGCGCCGTATTGCTCGCGAACCTGGAACATGTCGTCGTAGACGCCGAAGCTGATTCGGGACAGATCCGGCTGGTTGACGGTCGGGAGGTCGACGTGATCGACCTGTGGCCGGTCAAAATTGGTGATTCACTGGCCGAGCGGTTGGCGTTGGGTGACGTCGATCCGGTCGAGGCGTTCGTCATGCGGTTGGATGCCCTGCATCTGGCCGCCATCCGCGAGCCGGATGGTCTCGGTTCATTCCTCGGTGGTCGCATCCGGCTGTTCCCCCACCAGCTCCATGCCGCCGAGTCGGCGACCAAGGCCGATCCCACCCGGTGGCTCCTGGCCGACGAAGTGGGACTGGGCAAAACCGTCGAGGCCTGCCTCGTACTCAATCACCTGGTGCAGACAGGACGTGCGGACCGCACCCTGGTCGTCGCCCCTGACACGCTGACGGTGCAGTGGCTGGGCGAACTGTGGCGCAAGTATCACCAGGTGTTCGTGCTGCTCGACGAGAAGCGCCTGCTCGACGTCGACAAGGAATTCGGCAAGGGATTCAACCCGTTTCAAGCGCATCGGCGGGTGGTCGTCGGCATGGAGTTCTTGAAGCAGCGCCCGAAATTGACCGCACAGGCGGTCGAGGCCGGAATCGACCTGCTGATTGTCGACGAAGCTCACCATTTGCGGCGGCCGGCCGGGCACCCGGGTGATCGCGCGTACCGAGCGGTAGCACCGATCGCCGCTCTGGGTCGACACGTGTTGCTGCTCACTGCCACCCCATTGGAAGAGGACGCATTCGGCTTCTTCAGATTGCTCGAGCTGCTCCGGCCGGAGGAGTTCGCGTCGGATCCGATTGCAGAGCGCGTGGCTCAGGCTCGACCGTTGCCGCCGTGTACGAGCGCGGCCCGCCGCCAGGATATCGGCGGTCTGCCTCCGCGGCGACCCTCGCCGGTCGACTTGACCGTGGACGAGGGCTGGGACGCCCGCCGACAATTGGAGACCCAGCTACGCCGGTTGCCGGCTCGCAATGCCGTCGCACGACAGGCTAAGCTACGCAAGATCCGTAGCGCGCTCGCCTCCGGCGCGGCCCTTGATGGACTGCTGGGGAGGGAAGACGGAGCTCTGCGCGAGCTGGCGGCTGAATCGGACCGCGCGGACCCGCGCCTCGCCTGGCTCGCGCGGATGGGACCGGGGTGGAAGCGCGCGGGTCAGAAGACCCTGGTCTTCGTGGCCGAGCGGGAGACTCTCGAGGTTGTCAAGAGCGCCATGGGCCGCCTGGCGCAGGTGCGGGTCGGCGTCTTCCACGAGGATCTGTCGGCCGCCCAGCGGGACATCGAGGTTGCCCAGTTTCGGACATCAGCCGGACCGTCGATGCTGATTTCGACGGAATGCGGGGGTGAGGGGCGCAACTTCGAGTTCTGTACACGACTCGTGCTGTTCGACCTGCCCTGGAACCCGATGGCCGTCGAGCAACGCATTGGACGTCTCGACCGGATCGAACGCCGTATCCCGGTGCACATCGTCTACTTTCGCACCCCGTCTCCGATCGGGGCCTCGGTCGTGGCGTTGTACGAGTCGCTCGGCATTTTCGAGGAGCCGTTGGGGGGCCTCGACCGGGAATTGACCGCGATCCGCGCCGCCATCGAGAAAGTGGCCCTGTCGGACACCGAAGAACCCGATCCCGCGAAGTTTGCTTCGGTGCTGAAGAAGGCCCATCGGGCCAGAGACCGCGTGCGAGAGGCGGCGATGCACGAGCTGCATCGTCAGCCGTACCGACCGGAGATGGCCGCGGAGATTCTGGCGCGGGTGCCGGTCGAGCTGGAGGAACTCACCCAAGATGTCGTCCTCGCCGCCGCCGAGCAACTCGGGTTGCGGATGGATGCGCATCGCGAGGGACGGCGTCACTCGTTCGAGCTGGGGACCCGGGCGCGGGTGGAGAGCCTGCCCGGAGTGCCCGCCGGCTCGAGCTTTCTCGGTACTTTTGATCGGGAAGAGGCGGTGCGCGATGAGGGCATCGACTTCTTCAGCTCGGGGCACGCTCTGGTCGAGGGTCTGCTTGCCCATCTCGAAGAGTCAGGCGATGGCCGCGTGGCGCTGATCCACGTCCGCGGAGATGGCGAAGGTTTCGGCTTGCTGGCCATCTACAAGCAGAGCCCCGGCTTTTCGGCCGTGGCGGTCGACATGGAGGGCCGGGAACGTCTGGAGTGGGCGGAGATCTTGACGCGTCGGCCGCTCAAGAGCCGTCGGATCAAGCCCGAGAGTTGGACCGGGCAGCCGGGCTGGCCGGCCACGATTCGCCGCCTGGCCGGATACCTCGACACCCGTCGACGGCCGGTAGCACTAGCCGCCTTCCGCATCGGCTAGGTTTTCCTGGCGAGGCGTCCGCCTGGCGGCGTTGCTTCCTCGGTCACAGACTGCCTGTCTGGGCCTCTCTCAGACAGGGCTACGCCCCGGACCCCACGCTACGGCTAGACGGGGACCCCAAGTGCCCCCACTCCGCGGCCGCGGGGCGCACATTGTCGCGCGCCTCTCCTTGCCCACCGTCCCGAAGCGGCGTGCTTCAAGCTCGTCGGCGAGCCGGTTGAGTTTCAGTCAGTCGCCCGGTTCGTGGTGGCCAGGGTCGCGATGATCCCCGCGACCAACGCGACGAGGAACGACGGGGCGAGCTCCTCGGCCCGCGCGACCATCGCCCCCCAGCCCGGGACCAGCGGCACCAGGAACTTGAACACCGGGATCGCTATGAGTCCGGCCAGCATGGACGCCATGGCCCCGTGGGCGTTGTAGCGGCGCCAGCACAACGACAAGACGATCATCGGGCAGAACGTGGCGGCAATCCCTGACCATCCAAAGATGACGAACCAGAAAATCGTCCGACCTGGGACCAGGATGGCGACCGACATCGCGATGGCCAGGGCCACCGCCGCGAGGGTCAGCGTGACTCGCCGGGAGAGCCCGGTCAGTGTGTCGCCGGCGCGCTCTGGGTGCAGTGTTTGCTGATAGACGTCCCGGGTCACGGCGCTCGAGGCCACCACGAGCAGCGAGTCGATCGTCGACATGATGGCCGCGAGCACCGCGGCGACAAAGATACCGACCACGAGGGGGGGAAACAGGTGTTCCACCAGCGCCGGAAGCACCTGCTCGCCGGCCGGCCCGAGCGTCGCCGCAAAGTCGCCGTCCGCCCCGACCAGCAGCGCCCGTCCAAAGAGCCCGGAGAGGACGGCTCCCGTGTCCGTCGCCAGCGTGAATGCCACCGCGACCCACCGGCCGGCCCGAATGTCGCGCTGGCCTTTGATGGCCATCAGTCGGACAAAGACCTGCGGCGACCCGAGGTAGCCAAGGCCGATCGCCGCGTAGCTCACGGTGGTCAGGACGTTCGGGAGACTGAGGCCCCCGGCGCCCCACATGTTCAACAACGTCGGATCCAGAGAGACAGATAGTGCTCCGGGTGCCAACGCGATGAGGGCTGCGACCGGGAGCAGGACCAGTCCGACCAGCATCAGCAACCCCTGGAACAGGTCGGACCAGGCCACGGCAAGAAAACCGCCGCTGAAGGTGTAGGCGGCCACGATCCCGAAGCCCACCAGCGCGCCGACGAAATAGTTCCAGTCCAGGAAGTTGACGAAGGCCTGCCCGGTGGCGTCGATCTGCGCACTGACGTAGATGGTGACGAACAGGGCGAGGGACCCGGCCGCGACAAGTCGAAGCCGACGCGTCATCTGTGGCGCGCCATCGGAGCCGAACCGGCTGACCAGGTAGTCAGGTACGGTGATCGCGTTGGCCCGGTCCGTCGCCGCCTTGAACGGCGCCGCCATGAAGAACCAGGCGATCGACACGCCGATCACCTCGCCCACGACCACCCAGAGGGCGCTCAGCCCGACCGCCGCCCCGAGGCCGGTGAGGCCGAGATACAGCCAGGCTGATTCGCCAGTGGCGCGCGCCGAGAAGGCGGCCACCCAGTAGCCGAGCTGTTTCCCACCGAGGTAGTAGTCGCTCAGGGTGTGCACACGCCGTGACGCCACGACGCCCAGCCACAGCAGGACGGCGAAGTAGATCGCGATCGTGAAATACACCATGTGGGGTCTCTGTCAGCCTTGTTCGGACGGCGCGCCGTGGTCGACCGATCCGTCCGTCTGCGCGCTCGCACGAGCCGGGAATCGGCCGGCCTGCGTGAGCGCACGCCGCAGAATGTAATCGATCTGTCCGTTGACGCTGCGCAACTCGTCAGCGGCCCAGCGGTTCAGCGCCGCGAGAACCGCCGGGTCGGTACGCAGCAGAAACGGCTTTCGTGCAGTCATGACCGATAGAATTGGCGCGCCGCGTCAGTGATGGAGCGTGCCGGTGTTCAGGACCGGTTGTGTGCTCTTGTCGCCGCACAGGACCACGAGCAGGTTGCTCACCATCGCGGCCTTTCGTTCTTCGTCGAGTTCCACGATCTGCTGCGCGGCGAGTTTGTCGAGCGCCATCTCCACCATGCCGACCGCGCCCTCGACGATCAGGGTCCGCGCCGCGATGATGGCCCCGGCCTGCTGTCGCTGCAGCATCGCCGACGCGATCTCGGGCGCGTAGGCCAGATGGGTGATGCGCGCCTCCAGCACTTGGACGCCCACTTTGTGGAGACGGCTCTGAATCTCTGTTTGCAACCTCTCGGCGATCTTGTCGGTGTTGCCGCGCAGGGAAACCTGACCATCCTTGTGCGTGTCGTAGGGGTACTGAGTCGCCAGGTTTCGGACCGCTGATTCGCTCTGCACGTGGACGTAGTTCACGTAGTCATCGACCTCAAAGCTCGCCTCAGCCGTGTCGACCACCTTCCAGACCACGACCGACGCGGTCTCTATCGGATTCCCGTCGGTGTCGTTCACCTTCGAGTGTCCTGTCTCGAAGTTGCGGACTCGCAGCGAGATCTTTCGCTTGGTCAGGAACGGGTTGGCCCAGCGCAGACCAGGGCTCCTTCACCGTACCCACATATCGGCCGAAGAGGAGGACGACGCGGCCCTGATTCGGGTTGACGATGAACAACCCGACGAGGGTCAGCACCAAGACGGGAATCAGCAGAAAGAACATCACGCCCAACAAGACGTTGCCGCGGTCTAGCGCCGCAATGAAGGCGACGAGGTCGAGCGGGAGCAATGGCACCAACACCAGCAGGACCGGCCAGCCAGAGCTGGCCGTCATTTGTTTCTCCTTGATTATGAGGTTTCTCCTTGTGTGATGTCATTATGATATCACATTGACATCATATACGACAGCGGCAGGGAGGCCAGCCTGAGGAGACACGACGCGTCACGGGAGCACGGTGCGGATCGAGTCGGTGAGAATCTCGACGGTGCGGTCCAACTGGTCCTCGGTGATGACGGCGGGCGGCGCCAGCACGTAGGTGTCAGCCTTCACCCGGCTGAACAGCCCTCGCCGTGTGGTTTCTTGCAGGAGACGGGCGCCCACCCCGTCGGCGGCCGGGAAGCTGGCTCTGGTGGAGCGGTCGGCCACCAGCTCTACGGCGCACATCAGACCCTTACCCCGGATGTCTCCGACGTGCGGATGGTCGCCGAGCGCGGTGCGAAGCGCCGACAGGAGCCGGTCGCCCTTTGCCGCGCACTGCGCCGGCAGGTCCTCATCCTGGATGATCTGTAGGTTGCGCAGGGCCACCGCGCACCCGACCGGATGGGCCGAGTAGGTGTAGGCATGCATCCAGACCCGGTCGTCGCCCTCGAGCGTGGCCGCGATGCGGTCGTTGATCCCAATCCCGCCGAACGGCACATATCCGGACGTGACGGCCTTGGCGAATTGCACGATATCCGGCTCGATTCCCCAGTGATCCAGCGCGAACAGGGTCCCGGTTCGCCCGAATGCGGTGATCACTTCGTCGGCGACCAGCAGCACCTCATACTTGTCGCAGATCTCCCGAATACGCGGGAAATAGTCATCCTGCGGGACGATGACCCCGCCGGCGCCCTGCACCGGCTCGGCCAGAAACATGGCGACCGTGTCGGCTCCTTCCCGCACGATCGCCTGTTCCAACTCGTTGGCGGCTGCGACACCCTGGCTCTGGCCGGCCGGGGCGTCATAGCGATAGGGATAGGGCGATGGGATATGGATGAAGCCGGGGACCCGTGGCTCGAACAGCGGCCAGTACGCGCTCAGGCCGGTCGCACTCATGGCCGCCATGGTGACTCCGTGGTATCCCTCGATGCGTGAAATGACCTGGGTTTTCTCCGGTCGTCCCCGCAGCTTCCAGTACGCGCGCGACATCTTGATGCTGCTCTCCGTCGCTTCACCGCCGCCGCAGGTGAAGAAGAAGCGATTGATCGACGGGTAGGTCAGCGTGGCCAGACGCTCGGCCAACTCGATCGCCGGCATGTTCGAACTACCCGTATACCCTGAGACATACGCCAGTGTTTCGGCCTGGGCCCGGGCGGCCTCGGCGAGTTCGCGCCGTCCGTGTCCGGCCAGCACGTTCCAGAGCCCGGCCAGACCATCGATGAACTCCGTGCCGTCGGAGTCGGTCAGCGTCGCACCCTCGCCTTTCACCCAGATTCGGGCACTCTGGTGAGCCTGCGTGCTGTGGAGCGGGTGAATCAGATGTGCGGTGTCGCGTGCGATCAGTTCCTGTGTCGTCATGGTAGGCCCGGGGGCGTCGTGGAAGGTTGGGCTAATTCTGCCGGATGTAGGCCCCGTTGCCCAACCGCTGGAACGGGCCGCCGTCGACCGAGAACTGGTCGGTGACAGCGAAGGAAGTGTCCGACGTCACCTGCATCAATCGTCGGAGGACAAACAGCCGACCCTCGGCCTCCATCGGCACCGTCAGGAACGTGATGCCGATCGGGCTCGTCCAGTTGCCCAACGCGATCAGGTGTTGACCGGTCGACAACGCCTCGTGCCACACGACAGATTGGGCGTCCTCGTCGAACCCGATGGTCCAGGTTTCAGAATACGACTCACCGAACACCTCGCCGGCCACCTCGCCCTGCACGAACGGGCCGTGTGGGATGTCGGTGAACGTCACCATGCCGCTGCGTGTGCCGATGCTGAGCGGCGGGAACTCACCCCCGAGGTATTCAAAGGTCCAGCTTCCGGCGAAATATCCGATACGTTGCTCGACCTGCGGCTGCGGAATCTCGGCCCGTCGTCGCCGGGTGAGGTCGATCGTTACGTCGAAGCCATGACCACCGAGTGTGATCCGCCCGACCCCGGAAAGGGTGCGCTCGTCGAGGGTCAGGGTGTAGCTGAGCGCCAGCGGACCAAAGTCGGTGTCGGCTGCGCCCTCAACCGTCAGTTCGGTGTCAGTCGTTTCGATGTTCGACAGACGAATCTCACGACCAGGGGCGAATCCGGTGACCACGCCCGTGTAAGCGCCTGGTTCACCGATCAAGGTGAGTGTCACGCCGGTGTCCTCACCTTGCGCTGTGCGGACGGTGCCTCGCCAGCTGCCCGCCCACGGGTCTCGCTGGGCCCAGACGGGCGAGGGGAGCGCCAGCGCCGCGATCAGCGCCGCGTAGACGATCCGTCGCGTCCTCACCGTCGTGCCCCCCAGGAACATGGCTACCTTGGATGGAGTCATGAGAACGACTATACGAGCGCCTCATCCAAAGATCAAAACGGCCTCCATCAATAACGGGGCGCGGGCGCTTTGGTATGATGCAGCACATTCACACCGACCCGCCGGGAGCAGGTCGGTGCTTCGAGAGAAAGAGCAGGTGTTCGTGCCTACAGCTACGACCTCGCCGTGCCGCCTTCAGCCGGCCCTGTGCGTACCGGCGGCGGTCTTCGCCTTGACCCTCGTTGGGTGCTCCTCGGCGGACATGGCCGGCGTGGTCGGCGTGCCAGAGGTCTCCGTGGTCTCCGCTCGGGCCGACATGGTCACCGGTGGTGACGCGCTGGTGCGGATTGACCTGCCGGACGGCGAATCGCCAGACAGCGTCGCGGTACGGGTCGGCGGTCGTGATGTCACGGCCCAGTTTCGCGCCGTGTCCGATTCCGCGCTGGAAGGGCTGGTGACCAACCTGGCGGTTGGCCTGAATCGTGTGGCGGTCACCATGGGGCGCGACGCGTCTGTCGAACTCGAGGTCCAGAACCACCCGGCGACCGGACCGGTGCTGTCGGGGCCACACCAGCAACCGTTTGCGTGCGAGACCGAGCAGTTCAAGCTGGCGTCCGGCGACACCCTCGGTGACGCCATCGACGACGACTGTTCCGTGGTGCGGCGTGTCGACTACGCGTATCGCTCCGTGGATGGAGGTGCGCTCAAACCGCTCCCCGACCCCGCCGCCCGTCCGGACGATCTCGCGCATACCACGACGCTGCTTGACGCCGAGGTTCCCTACATCGTGCGGATCGAGACCGGCACCGTCAATCGGGCGATCTACCAGATTGCCCTGCTCCACGACCCGGTGACCGACTCCGACCCGGACCCGTGGCAGATGCCGGCCGGTTGGAACGGGCGACTGATCTATACCTTCGGCGGCGGGTGCGTGAATGGGTGGTATCGGCAGGGCGCCCGGACCGGTGGAGTCACCGACGACGTCATGTTACGCCAAGGGTACGCGGTGGCGTCGTCGACGCTCAATGTCTTTGCGAACAACTGCAACGACCTGCTCGCGGCCGAGTCGATGATGATGGTCAAGGAGCGTTTCATCGAGTCCTACGGCGCGCCGGAATTCACCATCGGGTGGGGGTGTTCCGGTGGTTCGTATCAGAACCATCAGATCGCAGACAACTATCCTGGCCTGCTCGACGGCATCATTCCCGGTTGCAGTTTTCCCGACGTAATCTCCGGCACCATTCCCTACATCACGGATGCGCGGCTGCTGAACCATTATTTCAGTCAAGATCACACCCAGAGCGGCGTGTCGTTTTCCGAGGAGGAGCAGCGAGCCGTGGCTGGGTTCCTGGTGCTGAACACGATGCCCAACGTGTCGCGCAACGCGGGCCGGATCGCTCCGACCGAGTTCTGTCCGGATGTGCTGGACGAGTCGCTCCGATACGACGCGGAGACGAATCCGGAGGGGGCGAGATGTGACGTGTACGACCACACGCTCAATGTGTTCGGCCGGGATCCAGAGACCGGATTCGCCAGGCGACCGCTCGACAACGTCGGCGTGCAGTATGGGCTGGCGGCGCTGAACGCAGGCGCGATCACGCCGGCGCAGTTCCTCGACCTGAACGAACGGGTGGGTGGCTACGACAACGACGGCCAGTTCCGGGCCGAGCGAACGGTAGGAGACCCGGCCGCGCTGCGGGCGGCCTACGAGACCGGCCGGGTGACCCACGGCGGGGGAGGGCTGGCGACGATTCCGATCATCGACTATCGCGCCTATGCCGACGACGCCGAGCGCGGCGACGTGCATGTGCGGTATCACTCGTTCTCGATGCGCGAGCGACTGCTTCGTGCCAACGGGCGCGCCGACAACCATGTCATGCTCGTCGAAGACAACCGGTATGGCTTGTATTCGACCGAGAGCCCGCGAGCGCAGGAGGCGCTGGCCCAGATGGATGCGTGGCTGACCGCGCTCGTCGGGGATGACTCCTCGGATGCCGTGATCGAGAAGGTGGTGCGTGCCAAGCCGGTCGATCTGGTGGACGCCTGCTGGAGTCGTGGCGACGACCCGACCAAAATCGCCGAGACGCAGCAACAAGGTGCCGGCCGCTGCGCCGAACTCTACCCGGCGCCGCCGGCGCCGCGCGAGGTTGCGGGTGGCCCGATCGCCAGCGACATTTTGAAGTGCCAGCTCAAGCCGATCGCGCTGGACGACTACGACGTCCCGTTGACCTCGGCCGAGCAGGCGCGTCTCGCGCGGATCTTCGCGACCGGGGTCTGCGACTGGTCCCAGGTGGGCGCCGAGCAGACCGAACCGGTCAGTACCTGGCTGCGATTCGAGCCGACCTAGGTTTTCCGACGAGGCGCCCGTCTGGCGGCGTTGCTTCGTCGGTCACAGCCCACCTGGCTGCTCCCTCCTCGCGCCTGGCCGGACGAACGCCTCGTCAGAAAACCCCCTCGGACCTTATTCTAGCAACGGGAGCGGGTTCAGTCGCGGCAGCCTAGGCGCGCACCTGCGCGCCTCGCGGACGCGGAGTGGGGCTCTCGGGGTCCCTGCGTAGCGTTCGCGTGGGGTTCCCTGTAACCGTGTTTCGCAATATAAACGCTACCGGTGTATGCAGCGAATCACGGTTGCCGGACACTAGCCCCTTGGCGCCGCTGACCCCTAGTTGGCGTCCAGTCGTTCGATGATCCGGTCCGTGAGGTCGTAGGTCGGATCCGCCCAGGCGATCGGCGAGATGACGCGGTCGAAGATGAAGTGCACGCTCGTGTCGCTGGCTACGGCTGCAACCGCGGGCTCGAGTTGCGCGAGGAACACCCCGTCGAGCCGCTGCTGGAGTTCCTGGAATTCCTTCTGCGCGTCGTCCACGAGGCGTTGCAGATCCAGCGTCTCCCTCTCCAGGCGATGTTCCATGTCGAGACGCGCGCTGTCTATCAGCAGAGAACTCTGGGTCTGCAGCTGTTGTCGCTGGCCCAGCAGCGCTTGATTGCGTCGCGCGAGTTCGGCGGAGGCTTCGGTCTGGAACGTCTCGATCTCGGCGAGTGCGGCTAGACCCGTCTCGGACTCTATGGCGACCCGCTGCCCGTTGAAGAACGCGATGCGTGCGCCAGGGAAAGTCACGGCCGGTGTCTGGGCCGCCACTGGGAGCGAACTGAGGACGCACATGAAGGCCGCGGCGAGGGGGATGCGTGACATGGAGTGACTCCTCTCAGCCGGACCGCAATCAGCCCGGCTAGCCTTTTGACGCACCGGCCGGTGAGATGGTCGGGGACGCAGGCCTGGGCGGCTGCCCCGCCGGTCTGAGACCGGCGGCTACCTACGTTTTCTTAAGAGCCGAACGCTGGTATGCGAGTCAGGACAGCAGCAACACGATCAACCCACCCGCTGCGGCGACCTGCCACCACAGCTGGGTGCGTTCCGCCACAAACACGGTGCCGACACAGACCAGTCCCGCGGCCGTGGCCAGGAAGAACCAGTACAGCTCAGTGAACGTCTCCTCGCGCTGGGTCGCCTGCGCACGGCGTTGCACGTCCGTGATGATGCGCAGCGCAATGTCCTGGTCCGAATCGATCCCGAGCTCGTAGTACTCGCCTCCCCCGGCCTCGGCAATGGCGCGGAGCGACCGTCGGTCGAGTGCGGAGT
>CAUZAY010000007.1:0-31578 GCA_963577695.1 Vicinamibacteria bacterium
TGTCCGACCCGACGGCCAGGGCCTTGGTGATGTCACCGGAATAGCGCACCCCACCGTCGGCGATGATCGGCACGCCATGGCGGTTCGCGGCGTCGGCACATTCAGCCAGGGCTGAAATCATGGGCATTCCGATGCCAGCGATGACGCGAGTCGTGCAGATGGATCCAGACCCGACCCCGACCTTCACGGCGTCCACGCCGAGCTCGATCAGGGCGTCGGCGCCCTCTGCCGTGGCCACGTTGCCCGCAATCAGCTCCACGCTTGGGAACCGGTCGCGGATGGTGCGAATCATCGTCATCACCCCGGCCGAATGCCCGTGCGCCGTGTCGAGCGTCAGCACGTCGGCGCCCGCAGCGACCAACGCTTCAGCGCGCTCCAGCGTGTCCTTCGAGACACCCACCGCGGCTCCGACCCGCAATCGCCCCAGCTCGTCCTTCGAGGCGGTCGGATAGGTGATCATCTTCTGGATGTCTTTGACCGTGATCAACCCCTTAAGCATGAAGTCCTGGTCGACAACCAGGAGCTTCTCGACCCGATGGGTGTGCAGGATCGAGCGTGCCTCCTGCAGCGTGGTGCCGACCGGTACCGTGATCAACTTGTCGTGGGTCATCACATCCGCAATCGGCCGGTCCAGGTCCTCCTCGAACCGCAGGTCCCGATTGGTCAAGATACCGACGAGTTTGCCTTCCGTGCTGCCGTCCTCGGTGATCGGCACCCCAGAGATGCGGTACTTCTGCATTAGGTCGAGCGCTTCGTAGATCCGGCCGGTGGGGGAGAGGGTGATCGGGTTGACGATCATGCCACTCTCCGAGCGTTTCACGCGGTCGACCTCAGAGGCCTGGTCCTCGATGGACAGGTTCTTGTGGATCACGCCCATGCCGCCCAGCTGGGCCATGGCGATGGCGAGACGCGACTCGGTCACGGTATCCATCGCGGCGCTGACGATCGGCACCTTCAGGGAGATGTTGCGAGTGAGACGCGTCGAGACATCGACCTCGCTGGGCACCACCTCGGAGTGCCGCGGGACCAGCAGGACGTCGTCGAACGTCAGTGCCTCCGTGATGTCGGTCGTCGTGAACCGCGTCGCCTGTACTTCGCTGTCCATCTTCATCTCAGGCCCCATGGCATTTCTTGTATTTCTTCCCGCTTCCGCACGGGCACGGATCGTTGCGACCCACTTTCGGGGTGTCACGCCGCACGGTGCGCACGGCCGCGTCGTCGCCACCGGAGCGCGCCGGCCGCGGGGCGGCGCGCCGGCCGCCACCGGCGAACGCGGACGCACCGGCGCTCGGATCATTCAGGGTCATCGGCGCCCGTTGACGTCGAACCGGGGCGGATGCCGCGGTGCCGTCTTCTTGGACGACGGGACGGAGACGCCAGAGATAGCGTACCATCTCGGTGTCGATCCGGTCCTTCATGGCTTGGAACAGGGTGAAGCTCTCCCGTTTGTACTCGACCAGCGGGTCCTTCTGGGCATATCCGCGGAGACCGATGCCCTCCTTCAGGTGGTCAAGGCTGTAGAGGTGGTCTTTCCACTGCGAATCCACGATCTGCAGCATGACGTCGCGTTCGACCCGCCGAAGGACCTCTGTTTCGACCGCCTGTTCTTTCTCCTCGTACCGCGCCTTGACACTGTTCCAGAGCACGTCATGCATCTCGTCGGGGCTCTTATCAGCGAGTTCGAGCGCTTCGATCATCTCAGGCGGCAGGCCGGCCGCTTCACCGACCGATGCGCCGAGCGCGGCGATGTCCCAGTCCTCAGGGTCGACGTCCTGCCCGCAGTGCAACTCGACACACTGGTCGACCAGGTCTTCGGCCAGCGTCATCAGATACGTCCGACTGTCGACGACCTCCTCGTCCGACACGTGCACCTGGCCGTCCAGCATTTCGCGCCGCAGCGTGTATACGTTCTCGCGCTGCTTGTTCATGACATCGTCGTATTCGAGCAGATGCTTCCGCACCGCGAAATGTTGTGCCTCGACCTGCTTTTGGGCGCGTTCGATCGCCTTGGTGACCATGCCGGCCTCGATCGGCACCCCTTCCTCCATGCCCAGACGCTCCATCAGGCCAGAGAGCCGGTCTGACCCGAAGATGCGCATCAGATCGTCTTCGAGAGAGAGATAGAACCGGGAGGACCCTGGGTCTCCCTGACGACCGGCCCGTCCTCGAAGCTGGTTGTCGATACGGCGGGATTCATGCCGCTCGGTGCCGATGATATGGAGCCCGCCGGCCGCCACGACCTTCTCGTGTTCCGCGGCCGTCTGGTCGGCGAACTGGGCCGAGATTCGTTCCCAGTCCGGCCGGCCCACCCGGTAGAAATGCTCCAGATGGTAGAAATAGACGTGGTCGTCGTCGTCGACGAACTTGGCCTCTTCCTTCGGAAGGCGGTCAGCGACTTCCTCCCCGAGCGCCTGCTGTCGTGACATGTACTCGGCGTTGCCTCCGAGCAGGATGTCTGTGCCGCGACCGGCCATGTTGGTCGCGATAGTGACGGTGCCCAAACGTCCCGCCTGCGCCACAATCTCTGCTTCATGTGCGTGGAACTTGGCGTTCAGCACCACATGTTTGATACCGCGGCGTTTGAGCAGGCCGGCGACCCGCTCTGACTTTTCTATGGAGACGGTACCCACCAGCACCGGGCGGCCGAGCGCCTGTTTCTCGATGATGTCTTCGACGATCGCGTCGTATTTTTCTCGCTCGGTGCGGTAGATAGAGTCTGGCTCCTCAAGCCGTACCAGCACTCGGTTGGTCGGTGCGACCATTACGTCGAGCTTGTAGATCTTGTGGAATTCGGGTGCCTCGGTATCGGCAGTCCCGGTCATGCCCGACAGCCTGTCGTATTTTCTGAAGTAGTTCTGGAACGTGACCGTCGCGAGTGTCTGGTTCTCTCGCTCGATCTTGACCTTTTCCTTGGCTTCGACCGCCTGGTGCAACCCGTCGCTCCACCGTCGGCCCGGCATGAGTCGACCGGTGAACTCGTCGACGATTACCACCTGGCCTTCCTTGACCATGTACTCCACATCCCGCTTGAACAGCACGTGGGCACGCAATGCCTGGTTGATATGGTGCAGCAGCGGCATGTTGGCGGGGTCGTACAACCCGCCTGGTTCCAGTCGAGCCGCCAGCATTTTTTCTGCCTTGGCCATCCCGGTTTCAGTCAGCGTGACGGTCTTGGCCTTTTCGTCGGTCAGGTAGTCGCCGGTGTCTTCGAGGGCGTCACGATCTTCAGCCTTGACGTCGCCCTGCGTGACGGCGCCGGCCTCGAGTCGTGGCACGATCCGATCGACCTCGCCGTACAACTCGGTGGATTGCTCGGCCGGTCCGGAGATGATCAGGGGGGTCCGGGCCTCGTCGATCAGGATGCTGTCGACCTCGTCCACGATCGCGAAGTGATGGCCGCGCTGTACGAACTGTGACAACTCGAACTTCATGTTGTCGCGTAAGTAATCGAAGCCGTATTCGTTATTGGTGCCGTAGGTGAGGTCGGCCGCGTAGGCGGCCTTCCGGTCCGCATCGCGCATGTCGTGCTGGATGATCCCGACCGTCAGACCGAGGAACCGGTAGAGCCGACCCATCCACTCGGCGTCACGACGCGCGAGATAGTCGTTCACGGTGACCACGTGCACCCCGTGGCGGCTCAGCGAATTGAGGTAGGCGGGCAGGGTGGCGACGAGGGTCTTGCCCTCGCCGGTCTTCATTTCGGCGATCTTGCCATCATGCAGCACCATGCCGCCGACGAGCTGCACGTCGAAGTGCCGCATGTTGAGCACGCGCTTGCCGGCCTCGCGCACCACGGCGAAGGCGTCGACGAGGAGGTCATCGATCGGCTCGCCCTGGTCGGCTCGCTGGCGCAGAGTGCCTGTCCACCCCTGCAGGTCGCTGTCACTGAGGGCCGAGATTTCCGGTTCTCGCTCGTTGATCGCCACGACCTGCGGCTGCAGGCGCTTCAAGTCGCGCTCGTTCTGGGTGCCGAAGACCTTCTTGAGGACGTTTTGCAGCATTAGTTGAGGGGCCGATCAGCGTGAATGACCGCAGGAGCCAGTTCGCGCGCCTGCGGTGGACTGGGTGCCGCTCCGGGCAGCGGGGAACCGACACCGGCACTCCGGCACGGCTCGCGGAGGGGGCATGCGCCATGCCTCGCCTCGATAGTCAGTTCGCCGCCGAGGTCCTCGGCACGGGGCCCGGGACCCGAAAGGGCGACTATCGTCCGATTGTAGGAAAGGGGTCCGAACTTCGTCAAGCGCGGTCGCGCGACGGCACCGCTTGGGGTCAGTTGGCCGCCTGCGAGCGTGGCTCGGAGCCGAGTTGCAGAGGATTGATGGAGCGACCGTTGACCAACACTTCGTAATGCACGTGGATGCCCGTGGCGCGCCCGGTCGAACCGGCATACCCGATCACGTCGCCTCGCGACACCGTCTCGCCGACCGACGTGGCAAATCGGGCCAGGTGGCCATACCGCGTGATCAGCCCGAAGCCGTGCTCGATCTCGATGAGGTTGCCGAAGGCACCACTCGCGGCCGCCGAGTTGACCGTGCCGCTCGCCGTGGCAAGTACCGGCTGCCCGGCGTCGGTGGAGATGTCGACCGCAGAGTGGAACTGCCGCTCACCGGTAAGCGGATCAGGGCGGTATCCGTATCGGCTGGTGACCCGACCATCCGAGGGGAGGTTGATGGGTGTCGCCGCCGCGAACGCCTGCTGGTGGTCGACGCCGTCACTCGCGACGGCCAATTGCCCGTCGAGCATGTTCAACAGGTCGTTCAACAGATTGAAGGTCTCGATGGGCGAACTCAATGCGACTGAGCGCAAGGCCCGCGCGCCGTCGCCACCGGCGCCCTCGGGGAGACGTCCCATGGCCCGACGGACCCGGGGATCGACAATCGAATGATCCCGCAGTTGCATCATGGCTAGCTGGAGGGCACTAATCCCTCCAGACAGGTCATCACTCGCGGTCCGATACCGCGCATTCTCCACCTCGAGCGTGGCGTTCTGCAGTTGCAGTTGTTCGATCCGCGCCGTCGCGGCCCAGCGCGCCTGCAGGGTCCACCCCACCGGCAGCGCGAGCACGGCCATGATCAGCGCGACCGTGGGCCGCACCGCTAGCGTAAAGCGGCGAACGACTCCGGAGGACCGGTCTGCAACGATGAGGGAGTAGCGCTTGGGCAGCATCAAGTTCGCGAACGGCCGGCAGTAAAAAATCCCCGTACGCTACCATGGAAATGGTGTAAACCCCAAACCCTTATGTCGTCGGGCTTTTCCCACGACTGGCCCCGACCGTGTGGATGGGGACCACGACCGGACGGAGCAACAGCGGCCACGGTTGCGGGTTCGACGGGCATGGATGCGGCGAGGGTGTCACGCTCGATCGCGCGGAGGGGGCCCGGCGCGCCGCTGGGGTGAGCGGGGCACACAGGCCGCTGGCGTCTTGTGACGGAGATACGGAGGTCTCGGACGGGACCTCCCACCGGCGGCGTTGCTCTTCGCCCAAATCTATCCACGGTGCGGCCCCCGGTGCGCGGCGAGGGGGCCCCGATGCCACGGCCGTGTCCTACCTATCCAGAACACTAGCAGCCCGTGGTGAAAGTCGTTTGCTATAGGGATCGACAGGATCGATCCGGCGTACCACACTCTGGTGCATGGCGATGGGAACGAAGCGGACACGCGACCGACAGGCGAGCCTGTCGGTCGCGACTGAGGATCTGCAGAGGAGTGCGGGGCACCCGTTCTACGAGCGACTGAACCGCGTGCTGGACAGCAGGGGCTTTGATGTCTTCGTCGAGGGGCAGTGCGCGCCGTTCTACGCCGCCACGCGGGGCCGTCCGAGTTTGGCGCCGGGGCGGTATTTCCGGTTGCTGCTGCTGGGGTACTTCGCAGGCTTGGACTCGGAACGCGCCATCGCGTGGCGGGCGGCCGATTCGCTGAGTATCCGCACCTTTTTGGATGTCGCGCTGCACGAGGCGCCGCCGGATCACTCCACGTTGTCCCGCACCCGCCGTCTGATCGACCTGGAGACGCATCAGGCGGTGTTCACGTGGGTGTTGCAGCGTTTGGCAGACGCGGAGCTCGTCCAGGGCTACACGATCGGGATCGACGCGACGACGCTGGAAGCCAACGCGGCGATGCGGAGCATCGTGCGCCGGGAGACCCGCGAGGCCTACGACGCCTGGCTGACCCGGCTGGCGGAGGCCTCCGGCATCACGACGCCGACCCGCGCCGAGCTGGCCCGGTTCGATCGGACGCGGAAGAAGAAGGGGTCCAACGACGACTGGACCCATCCGCACGATCCCGACGCCAAGATCGCGAAGATGAAAGACGGGCGCACGCATCTGGCCCACGCCGCCGAGCACACGGTGGATCTGGAGACCGGGGCCATCGTGGCCGTGACCGTGCATGATGCGGCTGTGGGCGACACCACCACGCTGGTCGAGACCCTCACGAGGGCGGCGGACCACCTGGCGCGGGTCGCTCCCACCAGGCTCACCGAGATCGTGGCCGACAAGGGGTGTCACAGCAATCAGACGCTGGTCGAGTTCGCCGAGGCGGGCGTGCGCAGTGACGTGTCGGAGCCGGATCGGGGGCGGCGCGACTGGCAGGGGAAGGCCGCGGCCCAGCAGGCGGCCTACGCGAACCGGCGGCGGATTCTGGGCGCGCGCGGCAAACGGTTGCTGCGGCAGCGGGGAGAGGGGCTGGAACGTCCCAACGCGCATCTCTATGAAACCGGCGGGATGCGCCGCGTGCATCTGCGCGGCCATCCCAATATCTTGAAGCGCCTCCTGGTACACGTCTGCGGCTTCAATCTCGGGTTGCTCTTGCGGCAGCTGACGGGCATCGGCACGCCGCGGAGCCTCCAAGGCCGCGCCGCAGCCGCGTGCGGCAACCTGATCGGGGTCCTGGGCGGGTGTGGGCGGTGGCTGAGTCATCTGTGGGCCCCGGAGCCGCCCCATCGACTCCATTCGTCGGCTGGCGGCCTGGCAAGGCGTCAACACGGACACACGATCCTCAACTTGCAATAGTCACTTCTACCACGGGCTGTTAGAAAGCGGTAGCGAAGCGGGCCAGGACGCCCGAAACCGTTGACATAAGTACTTTCTCGGAAGTAACCTTCTCTTTGTACGGTCGGTCTTGATCCTCGCAACCGGGACTTCAAAGTGTAGCCAGCCGTTCGCGTATCGTATTTGTATGGCGGAGCGCTCACTATGAATAAGTCAGCTGATCACTCGCGTCGATTCGCCGTGCCGATCTTGCTATCGCTTCGTCCACTCATGGACGGGATGATGGCCACGTTCGTCCGAACACGTCGTTACTATCCGTGAAAGGGGCCGCACAACACGATGCAAGCTATTATCGACAACCTTAGAGCCGAGCGATCCGCGTTGCTCGACGGGGTCGCCAAGATTGATGCGGCGCTCGCCGCACTCACCGGCGGTGCGAAGAAAGCTGCCGCACCAGCGGGCACGTCCGGCGGCGCGGCGGCGCCGAAACGTCGGCGTCGTCGAAAGATGACCGACGAGCAGAAGCGTGCCATTTCCGCTCGTATGAAGAAGTCTTGGGCCTCTCGCAAGAGGAAGGCCGGGCGTAAGTAAGGGGTCGTGCTCATCGACGGACGCGGGCAGCCTGCCCGCGTCCGCCATTCCTCCCCTGCTCGCCGCGCCACGTTCCTCGTCCACCCTCCACTCCTTCGCCGTCGTCGCTGCGTGCGCTCGCCGCACCCACTCCGTTCGGTCTGCGCCCATCGAAGGGCGTGGCCTCCACTCGACCGATCGGGCAGTGGGACAAGCGGCATCGGATCTGGCAGAATGCTACGCACGTCGTGGTCAGTCCCGCGGTTGTTGGGTCTCGACAGGCGGGATGAGTTGCGCCGTATATGGACAGGCACAGCTTGCCCGCGGAGCGTAGATGATGTCCTTTCGCCGTACATGCGTCGTGCTGTCGTGCTGTGGGCTCGTTGGTGCGTTGCTGTCCTCCGGTCGGAGCAGCGCCTTGGCCCAGAGCCCGTTGTCCATTGACCCGGTGGACTTCCAGCGGGATGTCCGCCCGATCCTGGCCGACAACTGTTTCCAGTGTCATGGGCCGGACGTCGCGTCGCGCCGGGCTGGCCTTCGGCTCGACACCCAAGAGGGAGTGCTGGGTGCGCGCCCACGTGGCGCGGCCGTCGTGGCGGCCGACGCGGACGCCAGCCTGCTCTATCAGCGAGTCACCCACCCTGACGAGCGGCGTCGAATGCCCCCGGTCGGCGCCAACAAGACGCTGACCGATCGACAGATTACCGTGCTTCGCCAGTGGATCGAGGCCGGGGCTTCCTGGGATCAGCACTGGTCCTTCGCATCGATCGACGCACCGGCAGCGCCGAGGGTGGCGTCCGAGGGCTGGATTCGCCAGCCGCTTGACCGTTTCATCCTGTCGAGGCTCGAGGCGGAGGGGTTGTCGCCCGCACCAGAAGCCGACCGGCGGACGCTCGCGCGTCGTGTCGCGCTGGATCTCACTGGTCTCCCGCCTGACCCTGGCACGCTGGCAACCTTCTTGGCCGATGACTCTGAGCAGGCCTATGAGACGTTGGTGGACGGGTTGCTTGCGTCGAAGCACTGGGGCGAACACCGAGCCCGGTATTGGCTGGATGCCGCGCGCTACGGCGACACGCACGGCATTCATATCGACAACTACCGCGAGATGTATGCCTACCGAGACTGGGCGATCGCAGCCTTCAATCAGAACCAGCCGTTTGATCAATTCACGGTGGACCAGATTGCCGGCGACCTCTTGCCGCAGCCGAGCCTCGACCAACTGGTAGCGACCGGGTTCCAACGTAACAACATCACGACCAATGAAGGCGGCGTCGTGCCGGAGGAGTATGAGGCCATCTACGCCAAGGACCGTGCGGAAACGATTGGGAGTGTGTTTCTCGGATTGACGGTTGGCTGTGCCACATGCCACGACCACAAATTCGACCCGATCGCGCAGCGCGAGTTCTACGCGATGACAGCGTTCTTCCGGAACACGACGCAGTACGTCATGGACGGCAACGTGTCCGACACGCCGCCTATCCTGGTTGTCCCACACGCTACGGACCGGGGTCTCTGGCAGCAGCTCCGCCAACGCGCGGCCGAGGTCGACGCGGAGCTCGCGTCCCGGGCGGCGGCGATTGAGCCGGCGTTTGACGCTTGGTTGACGCGGGGCGAGTATCGCGATCTGGCCACCCCGCTCGAGCCCACCGCCGAGATTCTGACGATGGCGCTCGATGATGCAAATGGTCCGGCCGTCTGGTTGCAAGGAGAACGTCGGTCGATGACGGTGCGGCCGGGGGGGCGGATCGAGGCTGGGCCTAACGGCCACCCGGCATTGATGTTCGACGACGCATCGTGGGCCGAACTGCCCACGCTGTCCCTTGACTCAGACACTCCGTTCTCACTGGCGATGTGGATCTATCAGCCCGAGGACGAGGGCGATTTTGTCGTCGCCGGGCAGTACGACCAGGAGGACGGAGCCCGGGGCTGGGCGGTGACGATAGCGTCTCGTCAACTGACGTTTCGGATGACCGGCGACCGCGAGGCTGCCGGGGAGGAGGCGACGAGGGCCCGAATCGGTCCCATCAATACCAAGCGGATGCCGACGGGGGAATGGACCCACATTGTGGTGACCCACGACGGCACCGGCGAACGCGGCGGTCTCCACATCTACCTGAACGGAGATCTCGTGGAAGAACAAGGGAGTGAGTTCTTCGCCAAGGCGGAGGGCGCCATCCTGACCGACCAGCCGTTCTATCTGGGCCGCGGCGATGCCGTGGCGCGGGACGGCGCATCGGAAGTGCGACACTTCGGCGGCGGCGGGGTCGCCGACCTGCGCGTATTCAATCGCGTGTTGACCGTCCACGAGGCACGGGTCATCTCGGAGTGGCAGATGCTGCGGGGGGCGCGCGCGAAGGCGCCGGAGGCGCTGAGTGCGGAGGAGCGAGACGTGCTCCGTTTGCGCTACTTGAGTGTCGGCGACGACGAATACCGGGGGCTGGTCGCTCGGAAAGGGGCGATCGACCGCGAGTGGCGTGAGGTGCGACGACGGGGCAGCATCACCCACGTGATGCACGAGTCGCCGGACACCGTGCCGGAGGCCCAGGTCCTGAGTCGTGGGATGTATGACCAGCCGCTGGAACGTGTCCTGGCGGGCACGCCGGCGGCGCTCCCGCCGATGGCCGAGTCGTTGCCACGCAATCGCCTGGGGCTCGCGCGCTGGCTCGTCGACGACGAGAATCCGCTGACGAGCCGAGTGACGGTGAACCGGTTCTGGCAGCAGGTGTTTGGCACCGGGATCGTGACCACGAGTGAGGACTTCGGCGCTCAGGGCGAGACGCCATCACATCCCGAGTTGTTGGACCATCTCGCGGTTGAGTTTCGGGAGTCAGGGTGGGACGTGAAGCAGTTCTTCCGTAATCTGGTGACCTCGGCGACCTACCGACAGGCGGCCTCCTTGACTCCGGCGACACTGGAGATCGACCCCCAGAATCGACTGCTCTCCCGCGGGCCCCGCTTCCGGATGGACGCGGAAATGGTCCGCGACTACGCGTTGGCAGCGAGCGGACTCCTGGTGCGGACGATTGGCGGCCCGAGTGTCAAGCCGTATCAACCGGACGGCGTCTGGTCGACCGTGGCGATGCCCCAAAGCAACACACGGCTCTACGAGCAAGATGCGGGGGAGAAACTGTACCGGCGCAGTCTCTATACGTTCTGGAAACGGTCGGCCCCACCAGCCTCGATGGACATTTTCAACGCACCGACCCGCGAGCACTCGACAGTGCGGCGCGAACGCACGAACACGCCGCTGCAGGCACTGGTCACGATGAACGACACGCAATTCGTCGAGGCGTCGCGCCAACTCGCGCAGCGGGCCATGCGCGAGGCCGGTGACGACTTCGACCGCCGTCTCGACTTCGTCACCACCAGACTGTTGGCGCGCCGTTTCACCGGACCGGAACGCGCCGTCGCGAGACGGACGTTCGACGGGTTGGTCGATCTGTATCGGGCCGATACCGACGATGCGCGCGACCTGCTCGGCGTGGGCGACTCGGCGTTCGATGCGGCCTTGCCGGTGACGGAATCTGCGGCGTGGACGATGCTGGCGAGCCAGTTGCTCAATCTCGACGAAGTCCTGAACAAATAGCCACGGCGGACGCCTCGACGCCGGAACGTCTGAGAAGCAGTTCGCGAGAGGACACGATGCACCCATTCAAGGACGCGATTCGCGCTGAGACGCGACGTCAATTCTTCGGCACGGCCGCCAAGGGCATCGGTGGGATCGCGCTGGCCAATCTGCTGTCCACTGATGCGTTCGCGTTGCCTCAGACGAACGGCGTGGTCGGTGGGCTACCGTCCCTGCCGCACTTCGCGCCAAAGGCGAAGCGGTGCATCTACCTTCATATGATGGGCGCCCCGCCCCAGATGGACTTGCTCGATTACAAACCCAAGATGAAGGATTGGTATGACAAGGACCTGCCGGAGACGATCCGACAGGGCCAGCGGCTGACCACGATGACCTCGGGACAGTCGCGATTTCCGATCGCGCCGTCGGTCTTCAACTTCGCCCAACACGGCCAGAGCGGCGCCTGGTTCTCCGAATTACTCCCGCACACCGCGAGCATGGCCGACGACCTGGCCGTCATCCGGTCGATGCACACCGACGCGATCAATCACGAGCCAGGCATCACATTCATTCAGACCGGTCAGCAGATTCCGGGTCGGCCGTGCATCGGGTCCTGGTTCGCCTATGGCCTGGGCAGCATGAACGAAAATCTGCCGACCTTCGTCGTCATGAACGCGGAACGAAGCCATCCGCGGGCCGGGGTACAGGCGATCTCGGCTAAGCTCTGGAGCGCTGGGTTTCTGTCGCCGGAATACGCCGGGGTGGGGCTGCGAACCGGGGCGGATCCCGTCCTGTATCTCAAAGACCCGCATGGTGTGTCGCCGGCGGTGCGTCGCCAGATGCTGGACGGTCTCGGCGAGCTGAACCGGCTACGTCACGAGCAGATCGGCGATCCGGAGACGCTCGCGCGTATCGAGCAGTACGAGATGGCCTTCAAGATGCAGTCATCCGTGCCAGAGATGGCCGACCTCTCGACAGAGCCCGACCGCACGTTCGAGCGGTGGGGTGAGGAAGCCAAGCAGGCCGGGAAGTTCCAGAACGCGGCGCTGATGGCGAGACGTCTCGTCGAGCGCGGTGTGCGGTTCGTCCAGATCTACCACCGAGGTTGGGACGTGCACTCGTTCGCGCCGCAGGTGCTCCCGGCGCAGGCGGCGGACGTTGACCGCGCGGCCTGGGCGCTCATCCAGGACCTGAAAGAGCGTGGACTGTTCGATGAGACCTTGGTGATCTGGGGGGGGGAATTCGGCCGCACGATCTACTCGCAGGGTCGGCTCACCCCGACCGACTATGGTCGCGACCATCACCCTCGGTGCTTCAGTCTCTGGATGGCGGGGGGCGGAGTGAAGGGTGGTACGGTCTACGGCGAGACCGACGATTTTTCCTACAACATCGTCAAGGACCCGGTGCACATCCGAGATTTCCAGGCGACCATTCTCCACCTGTTCGGTATCGACCACGAGCGGTTCACCCACAACCACCGTGGCCTGGATGCTCGCCTCACCGGTGTCGAACCGGCCCGAGTCGTCCACGAGGTCCTCGCCTAGGTTTCCTGGCGAGGCGTTCGTGTGGCAGCGTTGCTTCGTCGGTCACATGCCGCCTGCATGCTCTCTTCTTGCGCCTTGCACACGAACGCCTGGGCAGGAAACGGGTCACGCCCAGCTGGCGGCCGTAGCAAGAGCCTTTAGGCCCGCTGAACGATCAGCGCCCCTGAAGGGGCTTGCTACGGTTAGAAGTCGCGCGTCGCACCGAGAGCGGCGCGGGACCGGCCGGGCAAGGTGAGAAGAGGGAAAACACCGGCAGTATTTGACCGATGAACAACGAAGATCGGTGGGATTCAGCGCTCGTCGACTGCAGCGGCATTTTCGCCACGGGCTGCTAGCAGCGGTGAGGTCGCGGTGCCACGGGTCAGGCTCCGACCCGCGAGATACCCCACGAGGCGGTGAAGCCGACGAGCCCAAGCGCGGAACCGCCAAGCACCTGTGCGAATGACGGGAGGACTGTGATCGTGCGGTAGTCTTCCGGGTCGACCGACGCGACCAGCTCGGCGGTGGTGAGCGCAACGCCGCGAACAATGTCGCCGACCTGTGGCGGGATCGGTTCGTTGTATGGCCAGAGCCCGATGACGGCGCCGCACAGGAGGCCAAGGAGAAAGCCGAGCGTCGCCCGTTCATAGTTCGCTAGGAGCCTCCGCACGAGGTTGCTCACTCCCACGACGCCAAGCCCGACCCCGATCGCCACTGGAATCAGGACGTGGAGCGTCTGCAGCGCGACCACCCAGTCGCCGGCACGGGCGCCATCAGCGGCCCTCGCCACCGCGTCGACGATCGCCCGATATTGGCCCAGGATCAGCAGGAGATACGCGCCCGAGACGCCCGGGAGGATCATGGCCGCTCCACCCGAGAAGCCGGCGACGATCAGCATCGCATAGGCGGCGAGCCCCGGTGTGGCCTGGCTCCCGATGCGATCCGGGTCGGTCAATGCCAGCAGGGCCATCAAGAGGACGGCGACCGCGCCGCTGGTTATCACCGTGGAGTCGACCGGCCGAAGCATCCGCCACAGCAGCGGGGCGCCTCCCAGTGTGAGACCGATGAAGAGGCAATACATCGCCCATTGATATCGGTCGAGCAAGCTGCCGATCACCCCCGCAAAGCCGCCGATGGCCACGCCGGCCGCGCCGACGACACAGGCCAGCATGAGCAGTACCTTGGGCCGGAACCGCAGCGTCGAGACTTCCGCCACGCCGCTGATGAACTGTGGGTAGACGCCAACCGCGAGCAGCATGGTCCCGCCCGAGATACCGGGGACAAGATTGGCCAGTCCCATGAACGCACCGCCAATGACGCTCCGGGTGGCAATCGCGCCGCTACGAAACTGTGCGATGTCCAGATCGGTATCGCCGGTGGTGGGTTGTGTCATGGCGGCGTGTCAGAGTCCGCTGGGCGCAGGTGGCAGCGCGTGGTGACCGCCCACGAAGGGTGGTGGGGCGGCGCGTGGCCGCCCCACCGTCGCTCGCGCAGTGCGTCAACTAGTTGGTGGCGAAGCAGTAGAAGAGTCCGGCTCCGCCTGTGGCGACGAGGTCGGCTTGTCCGCACCCACGGCTCGGATGCGACGAGTTCCACGAGCCGTTGTTGCCACCCTGTTTGTCCGAATGGCCCAGCTGCGCTGAACCAGTACCATTGCCCGTCCAGTTGTTGCACGTGTGGTCCATGCCATCCGTGTACGCGCGCCCGTTCGTTTGAGAGCCGGTCAGGATGTCGTGTTGATTCGGCGAGTCACCGACACCGTTGACGCGGTCACCGTTCTCCGTCATAGAGATCACTTTGCCCAGCGCGTTGCCCACCTGCGCCAGCTCCAGCGTGTCCCCATGGAGTGAAGCTACATCCATGGCAGCGCGGCGTCGCCCCCCGCTCGCATACCAGGGCCCGCTGCCAATCCGGTCCCGCGCGTTCACGGCGTTCGGTCCCTGCGTGCTGAGATAGGCCCGCCACGTCGAATCGCCACGGCCGGCCGCGGTAGCCAGCGTCTGGCAGTGCGCGTCGGCGCCGGCCAGGCCGCCGAGATTGGCCCCGTCTCCCAGGCCGACACTGGTGACGAAGAACGACATCGGTTGCGGCGGTGCTTGCTGCGCGACCACTGCGTACGACGCGCCCGCCACCGCGACGGCGACGGCGATGACCAACGATGCTCCGTGTTTCTTGTTCAACATCATGCTGTGACCTCCGCGTTCAGGGTCTTTCCCATAGCCACCCGAACAGCCAGTGTCGGTGTGACCCTTCCGGTATCGAACGCTGATTCTCTCACGGGCTGCTAGGGAGACCGCCCCCGTCTCGCGAGTACTGGGGCCGAGCCCGCGCCAGCCCGTCACACGCGGGGCGATGAAGCCTCGGGGAGAAACGGGCACTGACGGCGTCGTATCGTCATTCGTAGCGGCGGGTCTGTAGACCCGCGGCCGGTCTTCAGACCGGCCGCTACGTACGTTTTCGCAGGAGGACCACACCGCGCGACCCTCGTCGCCTGTGTCGTCACGGCTGAAGTCCGTGTGTGCGTATTGTCGCCGGGCACGATCGGTCATCGTCGTGGCGCCGTGGTGCTGGCCACAGTGGGTCTGGTTGTCCGGACCCCAGCCGCGGTTCCCCGACGACGGGTTCCGATCCGATTGGGTGATGTCCAATTCGTAGTGCGACCATCGGGGTCGTAGGCCGACCCATTCGCCGTCGATGTCACGCCGTTTCTAGCGTGGACGGACAGAGTGGACCCGGGTGCTACTATCAGTGAGTCGTGAACCGACCACGCTACCGAAAGGACCAGGGATGACCACGATTATTCAGCAACTGAAAGACGAGCAGGCTGCACGACGGGTCCAAATACGTCGAGTTGAGGCGGCTATCGCCGCCCTAGTAGGCGGGGCGGTCACGCCACCTAGGCCCAGAGGACGTCGCACGATGTCTGCCGCCGAGCGTCAGGCAGTATCTGAGCGCATGAAGAAGTCGTGGGCCAAACGGAAGAGACAAATGGGCGCGAGCAAGAAGTAGGTCCACGGCGGAGTATTCCTTTCTAGCAGCGTTAGTCATCGCCTGCGTTGCCCTCCTTCTCAAGGCTTGGCGTGCGTGGTGCCATCCCGGTCCGGGAGACACCCGCGGAGCGCGATCTCCCGGCGTCGCACCATCGAACGCACGAGCGTCATGTCGTCCGTTCATCATTGGGTTTTCGACGCCGGGGTGCCTGGGTTGACATTCGACTCGACTTCGGCGCGCTCATGTCGGATGTCGACCTAACCAGAAGCACCCGATCGCGTCGTGCTGCCTGAGTCCACGCACGACCTCCTCGTACTGCGAGTGCTAGCGGGGTTCATGGCGGCGACGAGCATGAACCGGGCGGGAAAGACGGCGGTGCGTAGCGCCCGTGCGATTCGGATGGCGCCTTCTTCGAGTGGTTGGCGGAGCGCGTCCAGCACGTGCCGGGCGAACTCGACCGTTTCGTCGAGCAGGAGCACGCCGTTGTGCGCCAGGCTGATCTCGCCGGGCCGCGGCAGGCTACCACCACCGACGAGCACCACGTTGGACGCGGTGTGATGGGGCGCGCGGAACGGGCCCGCGGTCAGGAGCCCGGCGGCCGGGGGGAGGATGCCGGCGACCGAGTGAATCGCGGTGGTTTCCAGGGTCTCGTCGAGCGTCAGCGGCGGGAGGATGCCGGGGAGTCGCCGGGCGAGCACGCTCTTGCCGGCCCCGGGGGGCCGACGAACAGGAGATTGTGCCCGCCCGCAGCGGCGATCTCAAGCGCCCGGCGAGCCAGCGCCTGACCCTTGACGTCCGCCAGGTCGGCGGAGGGGGCAGGGTTCGCGTGGCGGGGGGCGGTGCTGGGCGGCGATGGTATCGGCGGGCGTGTTTGACGACCCGTCAGGACCGCGACGGTTTCCTGCAGCGAGTTGACGCCGACGACGTCGAGTCCGGAGTCGAGCGCCGCTTCCGTCGCGTTGGCCGCCGGCAGCACGATGCCTCGGATACCGTCTCGGCGCGCCCGCGCCGCAATCGGCAGCGTGCCGCGAATGGACCTCACCGCACCGTCGAGGGACAACTCGCCGAGTACGAGCGCCTCGTCAAGACGTCGGTGGGGGAGCAGACCCGACGCGGCCAAGACGCCGAGGGTAATGGGCAGATCGAAGGCGGCCCCGACCTTGCGGATGTCTGCCGGGGAGAGATTGACGGTGACGCGGCGTTGCGGGAACTCGAACCGGGAGTTGCGGACGGCGCTCTGCACGCGCTCCCGTGACTCGCGCACGCTGGCATCCGGCAGCCCCACCATGGTGATGGTCGGCAGCCCTCCATCTGAGACGTCGACCTCGACATCGACCGGGTAGGCCTCGATTCCGAAGGTCGCGGCGGTGCGAAGCGTGGCAAGCACGACCGCGTCTACTGCAAGACGGTGTCCATGAAATTGGCCACCGGCGCCGCCGTATCGTCGTTCGTAGCCCGGCTCTCGAGCCCCGCCGCCGGTCGGTCTGAAGTCCGGCGCCTACGTATGTTGTCTCAGCCCCGGGCGCCACTCTCGGCTTGTCCAGCGTATTCGTGACCCTAGCGGATCCCGCGACGCTGCACCGATTCGGCATGGCAGATTTTGCCATCCAACGCACGCGACACGTGACGTGCGGGGCGTCCACTAGTGGGGGAGTTCCGCCTGGACGAACACGTGGTGCTGCTGACCGAGGTCCTGGGCTGACGGCGTGATGATGGTGCCTTCGCCGACGGTGATGCGCCGATTGTCACGGAGCGCCTGACGCACGTCGTCTTCACACACGAAATCAACCGCCACGTCCACCTCGGCCACCGCCGGGTCCATGGCGGTGACAGCGGCGGTGCTCGCCACCGGTATGAGGGGGGGGGGAGCCGGGACCGGCGCCGTGGCGGACGGGGTGATGGTCGGCGCGGCCGGAAGACTCGATGGCGCAGCCTCAGAAGTGGCGGCGATGCCGCGCGAGGCCAGGAACGTCTCGATTCGCCTCGAGAGCAGCGCCGGGTCGATCCCGCCGCGCATCGGTTTGGACGGAGCCTCGGGGAGGCGGGGACCCTTGGGGGAGGCGGCCGCGGGCGCGCCGAGCGTTCGGGCTGGCCGGATCTCGTAGGCCAGTCGCTTCGTGTTCAGCAGATGTCGCGGAGTGATGTTGTCCGAGGTGATGTTGCCGCCATGTCCGCCGCAGCCGAGCGTCATCGAGGGATCGAGCCCGGTGGTCATCCCGATCGAGCCGAGCGTGGTCGGCGTATTCACCACGATGCGGAACGCCGATTTCTTGAGGCCGAATTCGAGGATGACCTGTTCATCCTGCGAGTGAATCGACATCGTGTGTCCCATCCCGCCGTAGCGAAGAATCTCCTGGCATCGGGTGCAGGCCTCGTGCCAGTCCGCAACCACGTAGAACGAAAGGACGGGGCAGAGCTTCTCCATGGAGAGGGGATAGTCGCGCCCAACGCCATCCAGTGGGGCAAGGAGCACCCGGGTATCAGCCGGGACGTGGATGTCGACTAGGCCCGCAATCTCCAACGCCGTGCGACCGACCAGCTCCGGGTTCGGCAAACGGTCCGCGGTGACCAGGGTCGCCGCCAGACGCTCGGCTTCAGCCGCATTGAGAAAATAGCCACCCTGTCGTTCGAATTCTCGACGCGCCTCGCCGGAAATGACCTCGTCGACGACGACGGAGTTTTCCGATGAGCAGAGCACCCCGTTGTCGAACGTTTTCCCAGTGATGATGTCAGCCACGGCCTTGGCCAGATCGGCGGTGCGCTCAAGGTAGGCGGGCGCGTTCCCGGGACCGACCCCGTAGGCCGGCTTGCCGGCGCTGTAGGCCGCACGGACAAGGGCCAGTCCCCCGGTCGCCAGGATGAGGGCCACCTCACGTCGGCGCATCAGTTCCTGGGTGCCCTCGAGCGTGATCGTGGTCATGCAGCTGATCGACCCGTCCGGCGCCCCAGCGGCCGTGGCGGCTTCGGTCATCACTTCCGCGACGCGCTGAATCGAGCGAACGGCGGACGGATGCGGGCTCAACACCACGGCACAGCGCGCCTTCAGACAGACCAGCAGCTTGTAGATGGCGGTCGACGTGGGGTTGGTCGACGGGACGATGGCCGCGACGACGCCGAACGGCTCCGCGATGTCCACCACGCGCACGTCGTCGTGCCGGGCGATGACGCCGACCGTGCGCATTGGCCTGATGAAGCGGTAAATGGTGTCGGCCGCGAACAGGTTCTTCCGGACCTTGTCCGCCTCGAGTCCGTATCCGGTTTCCTCGACCGCCATCCGGGCGAACGGCCCGGCCTGGGCGGCCGCGGCGCTGGCCATGGCGTCGACAATCCCGTCAATCTGCTCCTGGTTCAGCTCGGCCAGGCGTGTCTGCGCCGCTTTGGCGCGCCGAGCCAGCGTGCGGGCCTGCCGGATGGAGTCGAGGTCCCGGTCAGTCTGCGGGGCAGATTCGGCCATGGTGGCTGGTGGCCTGTGTGGCAGGGGAATCAAGAACCGCGTGTGCGCGGGCCGGCGGCGTCCTGGGCTGCGGGCCGAGGCGCCCGCGCCGCCCGCCCGCACTAGTCGCCGTTCGGCAGGATTTTCTCCACCTCGCCGTGCGGACGCGGGATAACGTGCACCGACACCAGCTCGCCCACCCGGCGGGCCGCGGCCGCCCCGGCATCGGTCGAGGCCTTGACCGCGCCGACGTCGCCCCGAACGAACACCGTGACGAACCCGGCTCCGATGTATTCCTTGCCGACCAGCACGACGTTGGCCGCTTTGACCATGGCGTCGGCGGCCTCAATGGAACCAACCAGGCCCTTCGTTTCCACCATGCCGAGCGCTTCGAGGGACATTATCGTTCTCCGGGTCGTACAGCCAAATTTGGCCGATGTGGGTGCATCGCTCGGGTACGTGGGACGGAACTATGCGCCCACCGGCGGCTGGGCCGAAAGCGCCGGAAATGTAACATATTGCAGAAGATGCGGCAATAGCGCTAACATGCCGCGCTATCTCATGAGCGCACGTCTGACCCTTCATCTGTCCCGTCGTAGTGGCGCGCTGATCGGCAGTGCGGCCGTCCTGGCCAGCCTGGCCGGCTGTGGACTGGCCGACACCGCTTCACCGGTGGCGACACCAGCGGTGGGGTTGAACCGGGCCCGGGTTCCGCTCGGCGGCCCACTCGAATTGACCTATCGGTTCACGGTGGCCCAGGATGCCGGTCTTTTTACTGACGACTACCTGGTCTTCGTGCATTTTCTGGACGCGGACGGCGAGCTGATGTTCACGGATGACCATGCGCCGCCTCAGTCGACGACGACCTGGCAACCGGGTCAGCAAATCAGCTACGACCGGCGGATGGTCGTGCCCGTCTATCCGTATATTGGGGAGGTCACGGTGGCGCTGGGATTGTATTCGCCAACCGTCGGAGACCGTCTCCCGTTGGCGGGCGAGCACCTCGGTCAGCGATCCTACGAGGTGGCAACGCTCGAGATGGCGCCACAGTCGGAGAGCGGGTTCCTGATGTACGACGATGGGTGGCACGCGGCCGAATCAGCGCCAGAAGTGCCGGATCGGGAGTGGCGCTGGACCACCGGGCAAGCGACCCTCTCGTTCAGGAATCCCCAAACTGACTCGACGTTGTATCTCGAGGTCGACGGTCGTCCAGAGCTGTTCGAGAGCCCGCAAATCCTGACGCTGAGCATCGGCGACACGCCGATCGAGACCATCGAGCTCGGGTCGGCGGAGCCGAGTTACCACATCGTCCCGGTGTTGGGCGCCAACTTGGGCGGCGCCGACACGGCCATCCTGACGCTGAGGGTTGACCCCTCGTTCGTGCCGTCGGAGGTCATCGACGGCGCCAACAACGACGGCCGCGAACTGGGGATGCAGGTCTTTTACGCCTTCCTCGAAGAAAACTAGCCGCTACTATCGTGTCCCCCCGGTATCGCCGAGAAAGGTGTGCATGGGCACCTTTGTTCGTCGGCCGTGGTATCTTGGGGGGATGGAGTTTGCCTCAGGGGCCTTCAGATTGTCACTGTTGGCGCTGCTGCTGCTGGTCCGGCCAGCCGTCGCACCGGCATCGGCCGAGCTCGTCCTGTTGACGACCGGGCGGACGCTAGCCATCAGTGGTCACGAGTTCGAAGGCGATCGCGTGGTGCTGCATCTGCCGAACGGCGGCCAGATTGTCTGCGCACGGTCACTGATCGTCCGCATCGAAGCGGACTACGCGCCACCGCCCCCGGTGGACCGCTTGGCGGAGACGATAGTGGCACCGGCGCCGGTGCGGCCCTTTGCTGAAATTATCGACGCGGCGTCGGTTCGTCACGGGGTTGATTCCTCGCTGCTCTTCGCGCTCATCGAGGTGGAGTCGTCCTACAAACCGAACGCGGTGTCCGCGAAAGGCGCGATGGGGCTGATGCAACTGATGCCCGCCACCGCCCGCCACTACGCGGTCGCCGACCCCTACAACCCATCTGACAACATCGAAGCCGGCACCAGACACCTCAGGTCGCTCCTCGACCGCTACGATGTCGACGCGGCCCTCGCGGCTTACAACGCGGGGGAGGGCTCGGTGCGCAAGTTCGGGGGGGTGCCTCCGTTCCCGGAAACCCGCCGCTACATCACCAAGATTCTCGAACTGGCCGACGTCGAACACAACTAGCGGGGCGGTCGCGTCTGCCGGCGTCGTTCCTCTCACGCGACACCAACGTTCGTTGCTCGTGTTCCAAGGCGCCGCGGATCGGATCGAGCCCAGGTCCACTGGTATAATTTCGTGTCGGCTGGTGCCGACGCTGCCTCTCTGACAACCGCCGACGCCACATGGCGGCGCGGTCACCCGGGTGCTGACGTTATGGAGTTTCGTTGCAGGCTCGGCACCGACACCGGCGAAGTTATCGAGGAGATCCACGTCGCCGACAGCGAACCGCAGCTCAGACAGCAACTGGAGTCCAAGGGACTCTACATTCTCTCGCTCAGCCGGAAAGGCGGGTGGTTCGGGTCAGGTGTCTCCTTCTCGAGGCGGCGTCGGGTCAAGACCCGTGAATTCTTGGTGTTCAATCAGGAGCTTGCCACGCTACTGCGAGCGGGGCTGCCGCTGGTGCAGTCGCTCGACATTCTGCGCCAGCGCATAGAAGACCCCGGTTTCCGCGCGACGCTCAATGACGTCCACGACCGGGTTCGCTCCGGCGCCGCCCTGTCAGAGGCGTTCGAGGCGCAGGGGGCGGTGATCCCGGGCATCTACATCGCCTCCCTCATGGCGGGCGAGAAAAGCGGCGGGCTCGAGGAAGTGATTCGCCGCTATGTCACCCACGTCAAGGTCATCGCGAACGTGAAACGCAAGACCGTGTCGGCCCTGGTCTATCCCGTCATTCTGATGTGCCTGTCGCTCGTGGTCGTCAGCATCATCGTGCTGCGGGTGGTACCGGAATTCGAGGGTTTTTACCAGAGTTTTGGTGAAGAACTGCCGCTGATCACCCAAGTGATCGTGTCGATGTCGGCGTTCTTTCGCGCCTATTTCGTTCTGGTGGTGCTCGGGCTCGGTGGCGTGATCGCGGCGGGCTTGTTCTGGGTTCGGCAACCGGGTCAACTCGCGGTCCTCGATCGTCTGATCCTCAGAGTGCCGGGGGTGGGGAGTATCGCGGGACGGTTTGCCACATCGCAGCTTGCGCGGACGCTCGCCACCCTGCTCAGCGGGGGGATTCCGCTGGTCAACGCCATCGATGTGGCGTCTCGCGCGCTCGGTAATCGATTCTTCGCCGAGCAGCTCATGCTCGTTGCACAACGTGTGCGAGAGGGAGAGCCGCTGGCGGCGTCGCTGGCATCGCGAGGCGTGTTCCCTGGGGTGGCGATCAAAATGGTGGAGGTCGGCGAGTCCACCGGTGCGTTGCAGGAGATGCTGACCAGCGTGGCCGATTTCTTCGACGAGGAGATCGATACCCAACTCGGCCGGTTCGTGACCATCGTCGAACCGGCCCTGCTGGTGATCATGGGGGTGGTGATTGCGGCGCTGCTGATCGCGCTCTACATGCCGTTGTTGCAGATGGGGTCCGTATTGTCATGACGAGCGACGCGCGTTCGAACGCGGAGGTCCCGCCAGCCACGACGGCCGGCTCGTTGGACCCAGAGGAGCTGTATGTCGGGGTCGACACGGCGGCGGTCGACCACGCGGCAGAGGTCGCGCGGGCGCGTCAACTGGCGGAGCGGTATCGGCTGGAGTTCGTCGATATGGAGAAGTTTCGCATTGATGCGGAACTCTTCCGCTCGATTCCCGCCGACCTGATGCTCCGCTACGGCTTCGTGCCCCATCGCAAAGACGACCAGACGCTCGTCATCGTGGTGTCGGATCCGTCCGACCTGCCGATGATTGACGAGTTGACATTGCTGCTCAATACGACGATTCGGGTGACCGTCGGGACATCGTCGGCGATTGAGACCATTCTCAAGAAGAGCGAGGGCTCGCAGCGGGTGCTCGACGAGGCGACCGAGAGCTTCGAGCTGCAGATTCTCCGGGAGGACGAGGGCAACGAGGACAACCTGACCGTCGAACGATTGACGAGCGATATCAGCCCCGTGATTCGTCTCGTCGACTCGATGATCTACACCGCCCTCCAGCGTCGTGCCAGCGATATCCATATCGAGACGCAGGACGACGCGGTGTATGTGAAATATCGTATCGACGGCACGCTGCAGTCGGCGATGCGGCCCGTCGACAAGCGCTTCCACAGCGCGATCCTGTCTCGGGTCAAGGTCATGGCCGAGTTGGACATCGCCGAGAAGCGGGTGCCCCAAGACGGACGATTCAAAGTACGGGTCCCGGGCAAGACGATCGACTTCCGCGTCTCCGTCATGCCGACGGTGCACGGCGAGGACTCGGTCATCAGGATTCTGGACAAGGAGACCATCAGCGAGCAGTTCAGCGAACTGCGGCTGGACATTCTGGGGTTCGCCGAGTTGGAGTTGCGTCGGTTCCGTCGGGCCATCATGGAGCCGTACGGCATGGTGCTCGTGACCGGGCCGACCGGCAGCGGGAAGACCACCACGCTGTACGCCGCGCTGTCGGAGATTCATTCGTCGGAAGACAAGATCGTCACCATCGAAGATCCGGTGGAGTATCAGCTGCACGGCATCACGCAGATTCCGATCAACGAGCGTAAAGGGCTGACGTTCGCCCGGGGCCTGCGCTCCATCCTCCGACACGACCCGGACAAGATCATGGTCGGAGAGATTCGTGACTCCGAGACCGCCCAGATCGCCATTCAGTCGGCCCTGACCGGTCACCTCGTGTTCACGACCGTCCACGCCAACAACGTGCTGGATGTCCTGGGGCGGTTCTTGAACATGGGCGTCGAGGCCTACCAGTTCGTGTCGTCGCTCAACTGTGTCATGGCGCAGCGGCTGGTGCGGATGGTCTGCTCCGAGTGTCGGCGCCCGGCCACGGTGACACGCGACGCGCTGGAAGAGTCCGGTCTCGACCCGCAACTGGCCTACAAGCACGAGTTCTTCGAAGGGGCGGGATGTATCGAGTGTGGCGGCACCGGCTACCGGGGACGCACGGCCCTGTGCGAGTTGCTCGATCTGACCGATGAGATACGAGAGATGATTCTCGCCAAGGCTCCCACGTCGGAGATCAAGCAGGTCATGCGGAGAGAGGGCATGCGGTTCCTGCGCGACAGTGCGGTGGAGAAGTTGCTCTCCGGTCTCACCACGCTTCGCGAAATCAATAAGGTGACGTTCATCAAGTAGACCACCGACCATGGCGTTTCTCCCACGGGTCCGCCGGTTGTTCGCGTCACGCCCGCCGGCGGCGAGTATCGAGATTGCGGCTGACCGGGTGACCGGCGTGGCGCTGGAGCGCGGGCGTCAGGCCGGACTGTCAGCGGTGGTCACCGAGCCGCTGCCGGACGGCGCCCTGGTGCCCGCGGCCAACGCGTCCAACCTCATTGACCGGGCCGCCGTCAGCGAGGCCGTCGCCCGGGTGTTGCGCCAGATCCCGGGCAACCCGAGGCGCGTCGGGCTGGTTCTCCCAGACAGCGCCGCCAAGGTCTCGCTCATGACGTTCGAGAACGTTCCGGCCGCAGCCACCGATCTCGACCAACTCGTGCGGTGGCAGGCGAGAAAGGCCGCGCCCTTCCGCATCGAAGATACACAGGTGGCCTATTCGGCCGGCATGGCGGGTGAGGACGGCGCCCGCGAGTTTGTCGTCAGCCTCATGCGGCGGGACATCGTCGAAGAGTATGAGAGCGTGTGCACGGCGGCGGGAGGGCACGCCGGTGTCGTGGACTTGGCCAGTTTCAGCCAGTTGAACGCCATCCTCGTCGAGGGGACCGGGGGCGACGGAGACTGGCTGCTCATCCATGTCGCGCAGGGATACAGCACTATCGCGGTGGTGCGACATGGTCACCTCATCCTGTTCCGCAACCGTCCTGCGGACGGCGAGGGCAACCTCGCGAATCTCGTGCATCAAACGACGATGTACTACGAGGATCGGCTGGAGGGCGCGGGATTCGGTCAGGTCTTTCTGGCCGCGAGCGCCGCCAACACCACCGCCGAGGCCGCCGAGGTGCTGCGCGATTCACTCCAATTGCGGGTCGGCGTCTCCGTCAATCGGATCACGTTCGCGACCAGTGGCGCCGGCCAACAGGGCGATGGCCCGCTCCCCGATCTGGTGGCCGCCCCGCTCGGCCTGCTATTGCGCGAGCGCTCGGCGTCCGAAACAGGGGTGTAGGACTCGCGGTGCCCGGCGGATCGGTGTCCGCCGCACTCCAGGGTTCTCAAGCCGTGCACTCGGACCATGCTTCGAACAAATCTCGCGACCAGACCGTTCTACAACGAACGCGCCGTCTATGTGGCGCTCGGCGTCGTGGCCCTGCTGGGGTTGGCGGTGCTGGCCAGCCTGGTGCTTCGCATCGTTGAGCTGTCGGGGCGGAATACGGAGTTGACCGCGCAAGCGGAACAGGCCGAGCTCGAGCGCGCCGACTTGTCGGTGCGCACGGCGGAGGTGCAACGAGCGGTGAGTCCGGTGGTCCTCGAAGAGGTCGCCGCCGCCGCGCGAGAGGCCAATACGCTGATCGATCAGCGCGTCTTCTCCTGGACCCAGTTCTTCAACCGCGTTGAAACCACACTCCCATCAGATGTCATGTTGACCGAGGTACGGCCGGACATCAGCCCGGAGTCGGTGGAGGTCTCCATGCTGGTCGTTGGTCGAGCCCTCGAGGACATCACCGGCTTTATCGATGCGCTCGAAGAGTCTGGCGCGTTCGCCGATGTGTTGAATCGCAGCTCGGAGTTGACGGACGAGGGCATGTATCAGGCGGTGCTGCGGGGCCGGTATCTGCAGGAGGTTGGGGCGGGTATGGCCGACGACGACCCGGACCCGGTTGTCACCACGACGCCAGATGGCGACCAATCAGCAGACGCGGATGCGAACCCGGGGCCAGCCGAGGACGCGCCTGCGAACCAGGACGAACCGGGCGCGGCGGTGCGTGACGACGACCCGGCACCTGACGCGTCGGCGGGTAAGGTGACTGCCCAAGAGCCGCCCGGCGGTGGAGGGCTGTGATGAGCCTGTGGCAGAGAATTCTTGGCGAGAAGCGCGGTCTGGTGACGGCCGTGGCCGTGATTCTAGTGGTGGATATCGGGCTCTACGCGTTCGCCGTTTACCCCTATGCCAACAAGGTGGAGCAATCTGAGCTGCGCATGGCGACCGCCGGAGGCCAATTGAACGATGTGACCGGCGCGTACGCGGAGGCGAGTGAGGCCGTTTCGAGCAAGTCATTAGCAGACAACCAATTAGAGCGTTTCTACAACGACGTGCTCCCGCGCGATCTCGCGGAGGCGAGGAACCTGCTTTCTCCCTATCTCGACAACTTGTCCGCGGATATGAATCTTGTGCTGGAGCGGCGGAGCAGTGTCTCCGAAAAGGTGAGAGACAGTCCGCTGACCAATTTGAGTACGACCATGGTGCTGGCCGGTGAGTACGAAGATATCCGTGAGTTCATTTACGAGATGGAAACGGCGCCGGAGTTCATCCTGATTGAGTCGGTTGTGCTGGGCCAGCGGAACGGATCGGACGACGAGCTCGTGCTCACGCTGGGCGTGTCCACCTACTTCTGGGAAGGACCAGATGAGGCGTCGTGACCGCCGCCCGCTGGGGTGGGACGTGAGCCTCGGCGTGACGGTGTTCTTGATGGGCTGTGGACCCCGTCAGGACTCGGTGCCGGCCCCGCCGTCCGGTACGTCGGCGGTGGACCCCATCGCGGGTGCGACCGGTCCGCGGGCGGGGCTAGACGCGAACGGAGCGGTGCAGCCAGTACGACTCGACGACATGGATACTGAGCGATCAGACCCCACACCCGGACAGCGCAACCCGTTCCGGTTTGGTGGCGGCGGGCCGCCGGCCTCATTCGACACCGCGCCGGTGCTACCACCGCTCACGAGCCGGGGTGGCGCATTGGACATCGACGCGGCGCCAGCGCCGGCGCCGTCTGCAGCGATTCCGCTCACGTTCATCGGGTTCATGGAGAGTCCCGGAATCGAAGGGCGTGTCGTGGTACTGACTGACGGCGACGACGTGTTTCACGGGAGACGCGGCGACGTGATCGATGGGCGATATCGCATTGTCCGTCTGGGCCTCGAGTCGGTGGAATTGGAGCGGATCGACGGCGGGGCACAGGCCACACTGCGCCTGCCCAACGACGCGTCCGACGGCGTATGAGCACCCCGAGATGGCGGCTGTCGGTTGTGCTCCTTACCCGGCGACTGCTGGTGCTGGGAGTCGCCGTCCTGGTGTCCGGGTGCGCGAACGCGTTCCGGCAAGGCGAGCAGAGCGCACGGGCCGGCGACTGGGACACGGCGGTTGCCTACTATTAGCGCGCGCTGCAAGACGACCCCGACCGGCCGGACTATCGCATAGCTGCTGGAGCGCGCCACGCTGGCCGCCTCCCGGGCTCACATCGACATGGGCCAGGCGTTCGAGGAGCAGCAGGAGCTGGCCTCCGCGGTCCGGGAATATCGGTTCGCAGCCCAATTCGACCCATCGAACACCGAGGTGGCCGGAAGAACCACCAATCTGGAAATCGCGAGCCGCGATCGGATCGAGGCGGAGCGGCCACCGGCCCCCATCCAAGCGATGCGGGAGCAGGCGCGACGAGAAACTGCGCCCCCGCTGCTCGACCCGGCCTCACGAGACCCGTTGACGTTCGAGTCTCGTGACGCGAGCCTCCAAGATTTTCTCGACTTCATCGGGGATGCCACCGGCATCAACGTGACCTACGACGACCAGTTTGAGGACCGATCGGTGTCGTTTCGTATCGATGGGATGACGCTGGAAGAAACACTCGACCACGTGCTGTCGACGAACCAGCTGTTCTACAAGGTGCTGAACGCGCGCACCATCATCGTCGTGCCCGAGACCCCACAGAAACACGAGCAGTATGACGAACAGGTCATTCAGACGTTCTTCGTCTCCAATGCCGACGTGCAGGAACTGTCACAGCTTCTGGGCCAGATCGTCCGAGTGCCGGGCATGGCCATTCAGCCGACCGTCATCCCGAATAGCCTGAACAACACCATCACCGTTCGCGCGACTGGCCCGGTTGTTGCGATCGTCGAGCAGGTGATTGCGGCCAACGACAAGCCGCTGGCCGAGGTCATCATCGATGTGGAGATTCTCGAGGTCAACCGGGAGGCGGCGAAGCGTTCGGGCTGAATCTGACAGATTACGCCATCGGCGGCGCCTTGTCGCCAGAGGTGCCCCCCCCCCCGAACACGGCGATCGCGCCGTCTGGGATCAGTTCGCCTCCGCCCTTCAACGTGAACACCATTTCACAGGGGGTGAGCACCGCCGACTTCTATCTGGCCGTGCCCGCTGCGGTCGTCCGGTTCCTCGAGTCGGACTCGAATACGAATCTCTTGGCGAAGCCACAACTGGGGGGCCAAGAGGGTCAGACGATGACCCTCAACCTGGGCGAGGACATCCCGGTGCCCTCGACCGCCTTCACTGCCCTCGCCGCCCGGGTTGCAGTTCCGCCTCGGCGGAGGATCCTACACCGTGCCGGTTTCCATCAGTGACGCATCGCAGCTCTCGACCGTGTCGCTGACGGTGCGGTTCGATCCGGCGGTCCTGAGCGTCCGCACCGTCCAGGAGGGCAGTTTCATGCGCCAGGGTGGCACGCAGGTGACCTTTATTCAGCAAGTCGACGCCGAGGCGGGACTCATTCAGATTACGTCGACACGGAACGGCGACACGACGGGCGCCGCGGGAGTCGGTCTGCTGGCGGCAGTGCTCTTGGACACGGTGGGTCCTGGGTCGGTTACACTGAATGTCAGCGGCACCGCGATGACTCCGGGGGGCGTTCTCCTGGACCTCGAATTCTCCACCTCAACGGTGACCGTCCAGTGAGCCGACGATGGGTGTGCCAAGACCCGTTTCGCCCCGACCGCCAGTGCGAGCCCGGCTGCGGGCGGTTGCCGGCTTAACCTTCATAGAACTGCTCGTTGTCAGCGCGATGCTGGCCGTGCTGGCGTCAGCGGTCTTGCCCCTGAGCAAGGTGACGATGCAGCGCCAGCGCGAGGCGGAACTGCGTCGCGGGTTGCGTGACATGCGCACGGCGATCGATCGCTACAAGGATGCCGTTGCGCTTCAGCAGATCGGTGGCAGTAACGTGGAGGTGGGAAGTGAGGGCTATCCGCCTGACCTCGCAACGCTCGTCGAAGGCGTCGAGCGGATGAACGACGCGTCGGGTACGAAGCTGAAGTTCTTGCGCCGGATCCCGTTCGACCCGATGACCCAAGGCACCGAGTGGGGCATGCGCTCGTATCAGGACGTGCCCGACTCCAGGACCTGGGGCGGCGACAACGTGTACGACGTCTACTCGCGGTCCAACGCGACGGCACTTGACGGGACCCAGTACAACGAGTGGTGATGACTTCCGGGCGACCACCAGCCATGTCCCACATCTCTCGCCCCCGGCCGGGCGGGGTGCGAGCCGCCTCGGCGGTCGGATGGACACTGGTGGAAATGTTGGTGGTGATCTCCCTGGTGGTGATCATGGCGGCGATCGCGATGGCCAGCTACGGCACTGGCATCACGCGGTCGAAGGAGGCCGTGCTCAAGGAAGACCTCTTCCGCCTACGCGACGCGATCGACCAATACAACGCCGACAAAGGCGCGTATCCGTCCGCGCTAGAGGACCTGGTTGCTGATGGATATCTTCGGAGCCTCCCCGAAGACCCGTTCACACAGTCGGCCTCGACCTGGCAAACGATCTCGTCGGAATTCGACCCGACCGATCCGACCGCGCTCCCAGGGGTGTTCGATGTCCGGAGTGGCGCCCTCGGACAGGCGATCGACGGCACCGTCTACGCGGACTGGTAGGGGGGCGAACTTGACCCGCCGCCCTAACCGGGGGGGCGTCCTGTGCCCGGCCCGGCGCTGCCAGGCTGCGCAATCCCCACCCCCGGCCCGCCGGACCGTGGGACGCCGACGCCGGGACGTTGGTCGGGTGGACCGCCCGTGTTGCCGCGCCCACCGGCTCCGGTGCGTTCGCCGAACCCACCGAACCCCGGTCGAGTGGGGCCGAAACCGCCGGCGTCTCCCGGTTGGACGGGCTGGCCGATGGCACCGACGCCTACCCCGCTACCGCCCACGATCATCGGTTGCGGTTCGGTGTGTCCGCCGAGCAGACCCGCGGCGGTCGGGGTGAAAATCCAGTCAGCGTAATTGCTCAGGCCGTTGAGCTCCATCATGGAGTCCTCGGTGCTGCGGCTACGCACGCCCAGGATGAGGCCACTCTCTTCGTTCTGTTCTCGAGCGGCTTGGGAGAACGGCGTCCGGTTCGACTCTCTGTCGCTACCGGCCTCGGTGGCGGGATTGAGTCCCGGGATGTTCTGGAGCGTGCCCAGGGTGACGATCTCGAACTCGCCGTCCGGCGTCATCGGGTCGGTGTAGGCTTTGCGCAGGAACCGACCCCGCACCAGGGTCTCGACGTTCGGCGGAAATGCGCCGGCGAACTGCTGACCGTAGAGGGTAATCGCGCGCGCGTACTGACCGCCCCGAAAGACCAGTTCGGCTTCCTTTTCGCGCTTCACGAAAGTCTGCCAGGTGGGCATCGCCATGCTCATCAAGAGCCCCAAGACGGCAATAGCGACCAGCAGACCGGCCATGGCGTAGCCGACCTCAGACCTGGGTGACGGTTCCCTATATTGTTCGGTTGGGCCCATGCCGACAACATCAAAAGAGTGGCGATGTTACCACGCGTGCCGGACCGCGTTCTTCGACCGACCCTGGGGTGCCGTGGCCCTGATTGCGACCGTGGGCACGGCTGCGTCGTGCGACAAGATCGCGCTTGTGGCGCCGACCGACGCCATCATCACGATCAGTACGAGCCGGACCGTGCTGCCGCTCAATGGGACGGCCGAAATTCGAGCAGTATCGTCGAACTGAGTGGCACCGCAGTACACAACGGCACGCTGGTGACATTCACCACCGACCTTGGTCGTCTCGAACCGCAAGAGGCGAGAACCAGCAACGGTCAGGCCGTGGTGACCCTGCATGCCGGGACCGAGTCCGGAACCGCCACGGTGCGTGCGTTTTCCGGGGGCGCCCAGAGCGTGGGGGACACCGGCCTGGCGCTGACCATCGGCGCCGCTGCGGCCGAAGCGATGACTGTCACCGCCACGCCGGCTGAGTTGCCGTCGACCGGTGGCAGTTCGACAATTACCGCGGCCGTCATCGATGGCGCCGGTCACCGTCTCGTCGGCGTGCCGGTGACATTCTCGGGTCTATCCGGGTTTCCCAAAGACAGTTGGTTGACGCAATGACTTGATTTTGCCCGTAAACACAGGCTTCATTCCCTCTGTTAGCGTTGTCAGGTTAGCGCCCACGGTGGCAGAGTAGGCGCATGATGAGCCAGCCGCCCAGCTACCGCGGATACCGATTCCCGCCTGAAATCATCAGTCACG